>DASXQB010000124.1:0-21519 GCA_036493295.1 Polyangia bacterium
CGCGCGCTTCGGCCGGTACGCCGACCGGACCGGGGACGGTCGGCTCGGAGTCGTTCCAGTAAACCTCCGCTTCCGCATAGTCGTACGAAACATCGCGCCCGTTTTCATTCGTCCCCACCGCCACGCCTCTGCGCGGCTCACCACCCCCGAACCGAAAAAGCTCAGCCATCGCGCACCTCGACCGACCGCACATTACACGGGGCGTCTGACGCGTGTTGTAATAAATTCGTGACAACGCCAGCGGCGTGAATTCTTCTCCCCACCGTCGAGACAACGCACATTCGTCACGGAACTGAAACAAAACATGGACGCAACTTGTCATACTCTCCCGCGCGTGTCGCGTCCGGGAAGTGCCTTATTTTTTCCGATGGGTCTTTGTCTCTGGTTGGTGCTGGGACCGGCCGCTGGTTGCTCGTGGTTGGTCGACGCCAGCCCGGTTCAGTGCCGGCACGATCAAGACTGCGCACGTTTTGCCGGCAGCACCTGCAACACCATCAGCGGCGTCTGCGTGGCCGCGGTGATCACCAGCGACGGCGGCACCGGCGGCGATGATTCGACGGACGCCGCCGCCGCCGTCGCTGACACCGCGGCCGACGTCGCTGACACCGCCGCCGAAGCGCAAACATCCGACGCCGCCTTGCTGTGCCCTGCCGACGGAGGCACTGCCGCTGTCGGTGACGCCTCCCCCGCGCCCGAGTTGTTGCTGCTGAACGCCTGCAGCGACGCCACCTGCATTCCCTTCGACAACCACGCCCGCCTGCACAACCTGGCGAGCGACGGCACGCTGAAACCGCTGCCCGATCTCGACGGAGGAGCACCGTGAAGCGCGGCCCCTCGCACGCCCGACGCCCGGCCGTGGTGATCGCGATGCTGCTGGCTGGATTCTCCACGCTCGCGCGCGCCGTCCCCTGCGCCAGCATCGCCAACGCTGTCTACGTCACCGGCTCGACGGCGGCCAAACCGCTGCTGGCCGAGCTGGGGCGCGTTCTGGTCGGCCAGGACCCGCCCGTGTCGATCGTCTATCAAGGCCAAGGATCGTGTAACGGCGTCGACGCCATCTTGAACGGGACGCCGGTGCTGGGCGCAGGCACGACGGCGTTCAGCTACTGGGATCGCGGCGGTGTGGAGCTCAAGTGCGACGCCCCCGACGGCGGCGTGGTCGCCGACATCGGTCTGTCCGACGTTTTTGCCAGCACCTGCTTCGACCTGCCGATCGGGCTGCCCGCCACCGTCGCCGATTACCTGGGTCCGGTGAACACCATGACCTTCGTGGTGCCGCGCAGCTCGACGGAAAAAGCGATCAGCGCCGAGGCGGCGTACTACGTCTACGGCTTTGGCAACGCTTCGGGCGTTGAACCGTGGACCGACGAGACCGCCATCTTCAAACGCGACGACTCGTCGGGCACGCAGCGGATGATCGCCGGCGCCATCGGCGTGGATTCACGACGCTGGAAAGGAACGCTGACCGCGTCCAGCACCGACATGATCACGCAGCTGAACAACGCCGCGACTGGCGCGCGGGCGATCGGGATCTTGTCGACTGATGTCGCGCAGGAGAACCGATCGACGCTGAAAATTCTGGCCTACCAACACGTCGGCCAGACCTGCGCCTTCTTCCCCGATCGCGACGCCACGTCGAACGAAAAGATCAACGTGCGCGACGGACATTACGCCATCTGGGGACCGCTGCATTTGTTGACCCGTCTTGACGGACGGGGCGCGCCGGTCAGCCCGCTGGCCGCCGATTTGATCGGCTATCTGACCGGGACCAAGGCGCCGCCGGTGGGCGTGGACATGATCCAGCTGGCCGCCCAGCAACACGTCATCCCCACCTGCGCCATGCGGGTCAAACGGGTGCGCGAGGTCGGCCCGCTGGCCTCGGTGGCGCCGGTCGGATCGTGCGGCTGCTATTACGAGAAGCTGGCCAACGGCGCCACCACCTGCGCCGCCTGCTCCAGTGCAGCTGACTGCCCGTCGACAGCGCCCGCCTGCAACTTTGGTTATTGCGAGACGCAGTAGCGCTGATCAGGCAAGCCTTGCCGGCGACGCGATCAGATCGCCAGCAGCGCGCGCGCCGCGCCCGCTTGCCTTGCGCCGCCGCCTTGCCACAGCTCGCGATCGGGCGGGCCGGCCACCGCGTCCAACCACCACGGACCGGTGGTCAACGCTCCGGCCGCGTGGCTGAAGACGCACGCCCGCCCCAGCTCCGTCGAGCTGCCGGCGTTGAAGATGCGCACCGGGCGCGCGTCGGCGAACGGCCGCAGCACGCGCGGTTGATGGCGGTGGCCGTGCAGCACCAGGTCGCAGCGCCCACGAATACGCTCCAGCAAAGTCCACCCGCGCGCCAGCTCGCAGGTAAAGCGCAAGCCCATCCACGCCGACAACCGCTCCATCGCGTGTTCGTCGGGCAGCGGCAGCAAATGATGGTGCAGCAACAACACCATCAGGTGATTCGCCGGCGCGCGCCACAGCGCCTGATCAACGGCGTCTATGTCCGCTTCCTCCAGCATCCCGTGGCCGTTGATCCAGGACCGATTGTGCGGGCCGGTCGAATCCAGACGCACCAGATACAAACCCGATCGCGTTTCAGTCTGCACGCGCGGTCCCGGCATGATGGTTTCACGAAG
Source organism: Polyangia bacterium (assembly GCA_036493295.1). GTDB lineage: Bacteria > Myxococcota_A > Polyangia > Fen-1088 > Fen-1088 > DATKEU01. The sequence goes on from DASXQB010000124.1 coordinate 2,628, forward strand.
ATCGTCGCCCAGGCGATCGTGATTGCCGGGCACCACTGTCACCCGACCGGCGTCCAGCAGCGGCGCGAAGGCCTGGTTGAACTGTTCCAGTTCGCGCGCGCGGCCGCGGTGGGTGACGTCGCCCGTGACCACGACGTGGTCAATGTCCGCTTCAACCAGCGTGCGGCACAGTTGAACAGCCCGCTCGTCGCAGTCCGGGCTCCGTCCCACGTGGAGATCCGAAATGTGCGCCAGCGTCTGCGAACGCATCAGCGGCGAAGCCTCGTTTGCCCGTTATTCATGACTTATACGTTAGAAGGGCTGCGTGACAACGCCGGGGCGTCCGGGTGCCGGCACTGAAACATTGTTGAAATGTTTTCTGCGCACGATTGTTGCGATTTCGCCGCGACAAGGTGACGTTAATCGCTCGTAAAGTCGCCTTTATCGCAAATGAGTGCCCTGCCGACCGCGATGCCCGCCACGCCCGTCCCGCTTGCCGCTGCGACCCGCCGCCTTCGCTGGCTGGAGCTGGGCCTGCTGTTCGGGCTGTTGCCGGGGCTAATTTCCCTGGGCCCGCGCTGGATTCTGCTGGTGGTGATCATGACCGGCGGCGCCATTTGTTTGGCGTTGCTACTGGCCGATTCGTCATTTGACCGCCGACAACTGTGGAACAGTGGCGGCCTGCTCCGCGGCTGGCGGGGTTTGTTGTGGCGCGCGGTCTTCGTCGGAGCCGGATTGTTGATCGTGGCGTGGTGGTCGCGGGGCACCGCCGGTCTTTTTTATTTGCCTCGCCAACGTCCGCTGATCTGGTTGGGCATCGTTGTGCTGTACCCGTTCTTCTCTGTCTATCCGCAAGAGTTGATGTACCGAACGTTCTTCTTTCACCGTTACGGCCGCTTATTTGCGCGACCGAGAAGCCTGATTGCGGTCAATGGTCTGTTGTTTGGTTGGTCGCACATCATCGTCCATCACCGCGTCGCCATCCTGCTGGCCAGCGTTGGCGGGTGGCTGTTCGCCTGGACCTATCAGCGCTGGCGCTCAACCGCGCTGGTGGCCCTGGAGCACGGCCTTTACGGCGACTTTATCTTCAGCGTTGGAATCGGCGGAATGTTCGTGAACGGCGTGCGACTGTTGTCGCACCTGTTCAAATAGCCGTGCCGCCCAGCTGGCGCAGCGGTTCTGTCATTTCACGCGCGTCGCGCCGCGAGCGTTTGGTGGCCGCCTGGGCGAGGCCGACGCTGATCCAGACGCCGGCGCTGAAATACAGCGACATCCAAGGCATCTCTTGGCCCCAGTCTTCCCAGCGTCGGGTCAGCACCCGCCGGTCCTGAGCGTCGGCCCACCCCTGGCCGATGGTCAGGTATTGACGGCCCGCCGTCTGATCGGCGCGCCAGCGGCCGAAATACATCGGGACGTCGACGATGCACATGAAACCGATGTAGGCGACGTTCAACACCATGGCGAACACGATGAACCGTCTCCGATAGCCTTCGTAACGGGGCAGAAGCGCGCCCAGCCCGACTGTGGCCAGGCCGGACGTTATTGCCCACAGTGACTCTTCCACTACGCTGCCGATGAAGTTGGTGGTGAGGGCGCTGTACCAGGAAGCCACCTCGGCCACGGCGATCAGCGGCACCACCAGACAAGAGGCCGCGAAGGCCAGCGGCACCTTTCGAACCAGAGACATCTCGCGCATGGTCAGCGCCCACTGGGTCACCAGAGCCAGTTCGGCGACGGTGGCCACCGTGCGGGCGATGGCCGCGCTGGAGATCGCGGAAGCCGATAGACAGAACCGCGGCGCTTCTGCCCACGGAAAGAACGAACGAAATCCGCAGCCCAGGACAAACAGCGCCGACAAGCCCAGCTGCAGTTCTTGATAGGTGCGTCGGTGCGGATCGCGCTCGGTCTTTGATCGCCACCAATTCACTGCCATCAACACCCACATTGCCCCATTCAACACGCTGACGGCGCGAAGGGCCGTCCACCACACCATTACCGCCGTCGACGTGCCGTCTGTCATCTCCGTCAATACCCCCCACTGCCAAGGACGTTAGAGGCTGCGCCGGTCATGTTTGGCTGTCCCCCGCCTTCTAGCAAGAAAAGCGTAAGCGTTCGGAACATCCGACACTCCGTCGCCGAACTTTCACACAACTGTCATGGGCTTGTGGGCGTCAACGGCGCCCAGTCGGTCTAGGATCATTTTGTGACAAAAGGAGAAGACATGAAGAACTTTCTAGACATGCTCGCAGAACAACGATGGGACGATCACCGCTTTTACCACCACAGCCGCGTCAACCAATCGCTGCACCTGATCAGCGCGATCAGCTTTTTGGTGACGTACGTGCTGCTGTTCACCAAACCGGTGGCGGCGGCGCTGTTCGGCTGGACCTTCGCGATGTGCATTCGCCAGGTGGGACATTTCTTCTTCGAGCCCAAGGGTTTTGACGAAATGAACCAGGCGACCCACGAATACAAAGAGAAGGTCAAAGTCGGGTTCAACCTGCGCCGCAAGATCATTCTGCACAGCATCTGGGGATTGGCGCCGGTGGTGCTGTATGTCTCGCCGTCGTTCTTCGGCATGCTGCCGGCGTACAGCGATCTTCCCAGCTACCTGACGAGCCTGTCCAAGATCTGGATCGGCCTGGCGGGCGGCGCGCTGTTGTTCCGCACCATCCACCTGTTCTTCCTGCGTGACGTGATGACCGGCCTGGTGTGGTTCACCAAGATCCTCACCGACCCGGTTCACGACATCATGCTGTACTACCGGTCGCCGCTGTATCTTCTGCGGGGCGAGCTGGTTGAGGAGTCGGCGAAGGCGCAGCACGCCTAGCCGCCAGCATCTCGCGGAGCACGCGGCGTTTGATCGCTTTGTTGGTCAGCGCCGCGTCTGCGTACCAGAACCCGTCCCGTTCCATCGCCTGGGCGGCGGCCACAAAACGTTCCGCCACTTGATTGAACGCGGCGTCCGAATAATTGAGGCTGAAGATCAACCGCCCGGTCCCCACCCAGCTCAAAGCCAGCCCTTCGGCGCGCAGGTAATATTGCAGCATCCAGTTGTAGCGCGACGGACGGGTATAAAGGACGGTCCAGATCGTGCTCAGGTTCGCAACGCGAACCGGGAGCTGCTGGTCCGCCAGCCGTTGATTGAGCGAGCGCGCGCGGGCATTCCAGACCTGGTCCAGATTTTCATAGGTCGCCGCGATCTCCGGCGTCCGCAGGCGACGCAGAAATTCGTGCATGGCGCCCATGACGTAGGGATGCGAGTTGAACGTCCCCCGGGCAAAACAGATGTCCGCCGGGCGATCCTCGTCGAAACGTTTCATCAGGTCGCGCCGGCCGCACACCACGCCGATAGGCAAGCCGCCGGCCAGCGTCTTGCCGTAGGTGACCAGGTCGGCGCGCACGCCGAAGTATTCCTGCGCGCCGCCGGCGGCCAGGCGAAAACCCACGAAAACCTCGTCGAAGATGAGGACGATGCTCCGCTCGGTGCACACCGCGCGCAGGCGTTTCAGCCAGTCGGTGTAGGCGGCGCGATCGAAACCGGCGCTTCGATCGCTGGCCAGCAACGTCGAATCGGTGGGCGCATTACCGTTCGGGTGCATGGCCTGCAGCGGATTCACCAGCACGCAGGCGATATCCTTGCGCTTGCGCAGCACGCGCAAAGCATCGTCGTCCATGTCTTTGAGCGTGTACGTCTCGTGCGCGGGCTGCGGGTTGCCCACCCCCGGCTGCACGTCACCCCACCAGCCGTGGTAGGCGCCGCAAAAACGCACCAGGTGCGAGCGCCGCGTGTGATAGCGGGCCAGCCGCACCGCCTGCATCACCGCCTCGGTGCCCGACATGTGGAACGACACCTCGTCCAGACCGGAGATCTCTTTCAGTCGCTTGGCGTTCTCTGCCACCAGAGGGTGATAGGCGCCCAGCACCGGACCCAACTCGCGCACCAGCGCCGCGCCGTTGTCGATGCACTGCTTGTAAAAGTCATAGCCAAAGACATTGACCCCATAAGAGCCGGTCAAATCGAAGAATTGATTGCCGTCCAGGTCGGTCACGGTGACGCCCGCCGACGCTTGCAGGAACGAGCCGGTCTTCAGATGCTGGCGCACCAGGCGGCGAAATTGAAACGGCACCCGATACTGGCCGGTGAAGGCCACGTCGGAAAGGTCGCCCTCGACGTCGGCGGTGGCGCGCACCGACTGGGCGAAACGCTGGCGGTAAAGCTCGCCCAGGCGCATGAAACCACCCTGCCGGCGCGCGGCGATCTCCGGGGGAGCGCCGTCGGCGCGAAAGAACTGCTCGTCGCTGTACTCATAAAAGCGCACCAGCCGCGCCGCCAGCCGCGCCATGCGCGAGTGCCCGCGCAGCGACGGGTGCTTGGCCTTGGACAGCTGCAAGCGAAAGAACAGCCGCCGTGCCAACAAAGCCGCCGCGCCCGCCCCCGCTCCGTACAGAACAACCGTTGCGTTCATTGAGCCCCTCTGCGAAAGGTATAAACGAAATGTCGCCGCACGCCGAGAGTCTTCGTTCCACTTTGGCCGGCATCGCCGCCAACGAAGACCTGAATTTCCTGTTCACCAATCGGATTCCCCGCCACCTGGCCACGCGCTTCATGGCCAGGTTCGCCAAGATCGAACAGCCGCTGGTGCGCGATCTGTCGATCGGGGTGTGGCGTCTGTTCGCTGATCCGCCGTTGCACGAAGCAGCCAAGATGCAATTCAACAGCCTGCACGATTGCTTCGTGCGCGAACTGAAGCCGGGCGCGCGGCCGGTCGTCGCCGATCCCTCCGTCGCCGTCAGCCCGTGCGACGCCATCGTCGGCGCTTGCGGCGCGGTCGACGACACGCGGGTGGTTCAGGCCAAAGGATTTCCTTACACGTTGCCCGATCTGTTGCCGGATCCCGATCTGGTCGACCTGTATCGCCATGGGCGCTATGTGACCCTGCGCCTGACGTCCAGCATGTATCACCGCTTCCACGCCCCACACGATCTCACCGTCGACGGCGTCACGTACATCTCCGGCGACACCTGGAACACCAACCCCATCGCGCTCAAACGCGTCGAAAAGCTTTTCTGCAAGAACGAACGAGCGGTGATTCGAACCCGGTTGAAGGACAGCGGGCACCCGGTGACGCTGGTGGCGGTGGCCTCGATCCTGGTGGCCAGCATCCGTCTGCACTGCCTGGACGTCCTTCTGCACCTCGGCTATCAGGGCCCGACGCGTTTCCCTTGCCGTTCGTCGTTCGACAAAGGCCAGGAGATGGGTTGGTTCGAGCTGGGCTCGACGATCATCGTCTTTGCGCCCGCGGCGCTGACGCTGGCCCCAGGCGTGACAACCGGCGCCACCATCAAAATGGGAGAGCCGTTGCTGCAGGCGGGTTGAGGGTGTGAGGGGCCAAGATCTCGGGAGCGCGATCGCTGCCGAGACCGTCCTCCGCGACGAATCCGCCGGTTGATCCCGGCCGCACCGGCACCAGATGGGCGGAAAACAGCTCGTGGCCCGCTTGCAGCGTTCGGCCGATCACGCTGGCTCGAGCATTTTCGCGCGAACAACGCAGGGCCCGAAAACAGGCCTGTTGCAGCTGATCGTCAATGGCGCCGTTGACTCCTTCCTGGATCAAGTCGATCGGTCCGGGCGCCGGCACCGACGCCACGGGCAATCCCGACGCCAGCGCCTCCAGGATCACGTTGCCGAAGGTCTCTGTGCGCGACGGAAAGACAAAACAGTCGGCGCTGGCAAAGTGCGCCGCCAGATCATCGCCGAACTGATAGCCGCGCCAGACCACTTCAGGAAATTGCCGCTGCAGATCGGTGCGCGACGGTCCGTCGCCGACCATCACCTTGGTCCCGGGCAAAGACAGCGACAGAAAATCCTCAAGGCTTTTTTCGACGGCGACCCGCCCGACGTAAAGCCAGATCGGCCGCGGTAGATCGTACAGATCGTCACGGCGTTGATCGGGATGAAAGAAAGTCGCATCCACGCCGCGCGGCCAGTGCACCAGTTGCCGCGCCACCCGCCGTTCTTGCAGCTCGTTCAACAATGATTGCGAGCTGACCAGCGTGTGGTCGGCGCGCTCGTGAAACCAGCGCACCAGTTGATAGCCCCACTCCAGCGGCACCGGAAGGCGCGCGTTGAGGTACTCGGCGTACCGCGTATGAAAACTGGTGGTGAAACGCATCCGTTCGCGGCGCAGCCAACCCACCGCCCAGAAACCCAGCGGCCCCTCGGTGGCGACGTGAATGGCGTCGGGTTGAAACGCCCGGATGCGGCCGATGGCCTTCCAGGGATCGCAGGCCACCCGAATCTCGGGATACGACGGCAAAGGAACCGTGCGGTGGCCGTCGGGGGCGATCACCAGAACGGTGACGCCGGAGGCCTCGAGGTATTTCACCAGACGCACCAGCGTGTTGACCACGCCATTGGTCTGCGGCTTCCAGGCGTCGGTCACCAGCGCCAGGCGCCGCAAGCGCGGTCTGACATCAACATGGGGAGCGATGAATGAGGACGCATCAACCGCCAGCGGCTGACGAGCGACGCCGCTTCTTTGCAACCAACCCGGATGATTTGTCTGTTTTTCTGTTTGCACGCGTTGATCGTAAACCGCGTGATAAACAACGCCGTGGCAGCCTGGTGAAAACGCCGTTGTGTTTTTCCGACACTTTCGCGTCGTTGCTGCCCGCGGCGGAAACCACACCGAGCAAAACGGCCACTGTCACCAATTTGACCCCGATGCGACGCTCAAGGCTTTCATTTGTTTCAGCTGTGACAACCAAATGTCTCCGCACAGTCACAGCCTTGCTGTTGATCGCGCGTTCACCCTGAGCCGTTGTCACGACCGGCAACACCGCCAGTGGCGACGCCACCGGCCTCTCCGTCGCCGTGCGCCGCGAAGGCAGCACCATCCGCGAGATGCGCTTTCAGCGCGAACAGTCACCACCTCCGAATATCGGTCACCGATTCCGAAAACCGAACAACCAAGGACAGCGCGTCGATCTCAGCGCGGCGGGGTTCGCGGTGCCCGCTGGGGTACCTGCGGGCATCGAATCTGCAGAGGCGCCGACGGTGCGCGTTTTTTATTTAGCCGCGGCGCTGGCGGCTGCGGCCTGCACGTCGACGCCAGCGACGCCAGCCGCGCCCGCGGCTCCCATCGTCGCGGGCGATGTGGCCTTGGGCCTGCAGGTCTCGCAAGGGGTGGCGGTCAGCGCGGCGACTTACACGATCACCGGCAACGGCATCACGCCGCTGACCGGCAGCATCCCGCTTGGCGATCCCGCCGCCACCGCCTCGGTGCTGGTTGGCGGCATCCCGGCCGGCATGGCCTACCTGTTCACCATCGACGCCTCCACCGACGACGGCGAGACGACCTGCCACGGTTCGGCCATCGCGGACGTCATCGCTGACGCCACCAGCGGCGTCACCATCATCCTGCAGTGTCGCCGTCCCAGTCAGCTGGGTGGCGTCAGCGTCAACGTGACCATCAACAACTGCCCGACGATCGCCGCCGCCTCGGCGGCGCCTTTGGCGGTGGCGGTCGGTGGAACAATCAAGCTGGCCAGCGGGGCGAGCGATCTCGACAACGATCCCCTGACCTTTCAATGGACGGTCTCGGGCGGTGGCACTCTGGACCCGCCGGCCGCCCCCAATACCATCTTCACGTGCACCGACGAAAGGGCGGTCACCGTCCGCCTAGCGGTGTCCGACGGCGCTTGCCAGGACCAGACCACCATCCCCATCAACTGTTTGCCGTTCTGCGCGTTCCACCCGGACGGAACCGCCTGCAACGATCACAATGCCTGCACCCACACCGATCGCTGCGCCGGCGGGCAATGCGTGGGCAGCGACGCCGTCGTCTGCGTCGTCGCCGATCAGTGCCACCTCGCTGGGATCTGCGATCCGGTGACGGCGCTCTGTTCCAACCCCACGCTGGCCGACGGAACGATGTGCACCTTGCCCAACGCCAGCGCCGCCTGCGGCGCGGGGATGTGCGATCTGCAAACCTGCGCGCCGGGCTTCGGCAACTGCGACGGCGCCGACGCCGACGGTTGCGAAGTCTCGCTGCTGACGTCCGCGAACAACTGCGGCCACTGCGGCCTGCAGTGTGCCGTCGGCGCCAGCTGCACCGCCGGCCTGTGCCTGAGCCCACCGCCCATCGGCGTCACCGCGCAAGCGGGCGGCTGGACGGTCGCCATCGGGTGGCAGGCAGCGCCGGGCGCCACCGGCTACCAAGTGTTTCGCGCCACCGCCGCCGGCGGCCCGTTCCAACAGATCGGGCAAACCGCGGCGGCGACGTCATTCGTTGATCAGGCGATCGCCACCGGCGCGGCTTATTTTTACGCCGTGGCCACTGTCAGCGCGGGCGGCGTCAGCCCCGACTCGACGGTGGTGCCGGTTACGCCCCTTCCCAAGCAGCTTTGTGTGACGGCCAGCCAGGGCCACTCTGTCTCTGTTTACGACGCCACCCAGACCGGCAAGGCAACGCCGGTCCGCACCATCACCGGTTCCAGCACCGGCTTCGGCTTTCCCAAAGGCGTGGCGTCCTCGCCAACCAACGGTGAACTCTTCGTCAGTTTGCAAGGTGGCCTCATCGAAGCGTTCTCGATGACCAGCAATGGAAACGTCGCGCCGGCCTGGATCTTGTCCGGCGCCGTCGGCGGGACGAACGTCTACGCCATCGACGTCGATCCGGTGGCGACCGAAGCGTTCACGGCTGAATATGAAGCAGGCGGCGCCGTCAGCGTGCTGGCCAGCGACACCGGCGTCTTGAAGCGCAGGCTCAGCGGCGCGCAGACCCAGCTTGGCCACGTGTCGTCGGTGGTGGTCGATCGCGACCAGGGCGAATTGTTTGTCGGCCAGCTCGATCCCAGTGGCGCGTTTCAAGAACTCCTCACCTTCGATCTCGCCGCCAGCGGCGACGTCGCGCCCAAACGCACTCTGGGCAGCAGCGCGAGCGCCACCGGCGCCTGGGCCGTCGCCTATGACAGCGTTCACGACGAGCTGTTCACCACCTCGAACGCGAACAACAAGGTCACCGTGTTCGACCGCACCGCCAGCGACGGCGCGGCGCCGAAGCGAACCCTGCAAATTACCGGGTTAAACAGCGTGTACGGCCTCTTGCTGGACGTCGCCAGCGATACGCTGTGGGCGGTGGGAAGCTCGGGCTTCACCACGGTGATGATCGTCGAGGTTCCGCGCGGCGCAGACGGCGCGGTGTCGCCGCTGCGAACCGGGATCTCCCTGAACATGATCGGGCGCATCGCCCGCTGCAACTGACCGCCCGCCAGTTCTGTGTCACGCTGGTAACGTCTCCGTAACAAATCGCCCGACCCGGGCGGTGCTGACAGTGGGCGCGGCTTCGATGTTGTACGGTCGCGCCCATGTTCACCCCTCGCCGCTTCAAAATGATCGTGGGCCCGCTGGTTCTTGCTGGCCTGGCATTGCCGTCGTCCCCCTCACAGGCCCGCAATGTGATCCTCTTCGTCGCTGACGGCCTGCGCGCTGGCGCGATCACCGCCGAGGTGGCGCCGACGCTGATGCGCGTGCGCGAAAAAGGCGTCTTCTTCGCCAACAGCCACTCGCTGTACCCGACGTTCACCATGCCCAATGGATCGGCGCTGGCCACCGGTCACATGCTGGGTGACACCGGCGTGTTCGGGAATCTGATCTCCACCGGCTTCCCAGTCTTCGACAAGGGCAGCTTCACCGGCGTGGCGCCGCGGACCGTGACGCCTTTCATTGAAGACGATCAGATCCTGGGCGACATCGACGAGCATTTTTCGGGCGAAAATTTTCTCGGCGAAGACTCGCTGCTGGCGCTGGCCCGCGCGAAAGGCTACAACACCGCCGCTGTCGGCAAGCTGGGACCGACGCTGCTGCAAGACGTGACAGAAGGAAATCCCAAGAACGGAGCGGTGCCGGTCCCGCACACCATCGTCCTTGATGATCGCACCGGCGATCCCACCGGCGTGCCCTTGTCCCCGGCCATCGCCCAGGCGCTGGCGACTGCCGGCCTGGCCGTCAAGGCGCCGAACCGCAGCAATGGCGCCGCCGCGAAATCGCCCGGCGACAACGGGTTTCCCGGCAACAGCATGGTGGCCGGCACCACCGCGGCGAACGTCAGCCAGCAGCAATACTTCGCCGACGCGCTGACCAAGGTGATCCTGCCGCGCTTTGCCAGCGACGGGAAACCGTTCGCGGTGGTGTTCTGGTCGCGCGATCCGGACGGCACCCAGCATAACCAGGGCGACAGCCTGCAGACGCTGGTTCCCGGCATCAACGGCCCCAGCACCAAGCTGGCGGTGAAGAACGTCGACGGAAATTTGAAGCAGATCCTCGATTTTCTCGACGCCAATCCCAAGCTCGGCGCCGACACCGACGTGGTGATCACCGCCGACCACGGCTTTTCAACCATCAGCCGGCACGACGTCGACGCCGCCGGCACCGCCACCGCCAGCGGCGCCGCCAAGTTCGTCTTCAAGGACGCCGAAGGAAAACCCGACGTCAAACCTGGCTTTCTGCCGCCGGGGTTTCTGGCCATTGATCTGGCCGTGCGGCTCAAGCTGCCCCTGTTCGATCCCGACACGCAGATCGCCGGCGAGGGCGGCGTGAAAGTCTACGCCCCGTCGACTGGACCGCGGAACGCCCCACCGCCACCAAGGTGGTGCGTCCCAAACTGGGCAATGGCCTTCTGGGCGGCACCGGCGCCATCAAGGCGCCCAGCGACGCCAAGGTCATCGTCGCCGCCAACGGCGGTTCGGATCTGGTGTACGTCGCCCAGAACGACACCGCCACCTTGCGCGAGGTGGCCGCCTTCCTGATTCGCCAGGATTACGTCGGCGCACTGTTCGTCAACGACGCCGCCGGCAAGGTCCCCGGCGCTCTGCCGTTGAGCGCGATCAAGCTGCTCGGTTCGGCGCACACCCCGACGCCGTCAATCGTGGTCGCGTTCAAGACCTTCGCCACCAGCGACGCCGATCCAGTGAACACGGCGGTCGAGATCGCCGACGCGACTTTGCAACAAGGACAGGGCATGCATGGCAGCTTCGGGCGCGGCGACACGTTCAACAACATGGCCGCCATCGGGCCCGACTTCAAAGCTGGGTTCATCGATCGCGCCCCGGTCAGCAACGCCGACCTTCCCGTGACGGTGGCCAAGCTGCTGGGGTTGTCGGTGAAAAACCACGGCAAGCTGGCGGGCCGGGTGCTGACCGAGGCGCTGGTGAAGAAGCCGGTCAACGTCACCTCCAGGTGCGGGATCGCCGTCTCGCCGCCAAGCGACGAAGGGTTCAAGACCTGGCTGCACTACCAAGAGTTCGGCGGCGTTCGCTATTTGGACGCGGCCACGAAATCGTCAGGCGAGGTCAACTGGGGCGACTGGGCCAACGTCCTGCCCTGCGCCCCGGCCAAGAAGCCATAGCGGCGCGGCGACAGCGCTGGCGCCAGGCCGGCGTCGATTCTTTTGATACCGGTAACAACGTTGCCAGTGTAAGGATCGCCTTTCGGAGCGCTTTGGGATGCGCCCTCCCCGAAAGGAACGATCCATGCCGCGAACTCTCAGCTCGAAGTCACGATGGACGGCCACGACCTTGATCGGTCTGGCCACAGTTGTCGGCAGCATCGCCGTCACCGCCGGTCCCTTGTTTGCCGCCGACAAGAAGGCGTGCGTCCCCGGCAAGACCAAGAAGATCGCGTTTCTGATGAAGCAGTCGACGGCCTATCGGTATCTGCACGCCGACATGCCTTTCTTCGTGAAGATCGCCGAAGCGGCTGGATACAAGGTGATCACACAATCGGCCGAAAACGATGCGCTGAACCAGGTCGCGCAGGCGGAGAATGTCCTGACCCAGGGAGTGGACGTAATCGTTATCAATCCCGTCGACTTTCACGTGGCGGCGACGATCGCCAAGAAAGCCGCCGCGGCAGGCGTGCCGCTGGCTTCTTACAATGACCTTATCCTGGGCGCGAAGCACGATGCCTTCGTCGGACGCGACAACCGCGAGGGCGGCGTGGTGGCGGCCAACGCGATGATCAAAGTCGTGCCGAAGGGCAACTACGCCTTGATCGGCGGCGATCCAGGACAGACCGGCGCCACCGAGATGCAGCAGGGCTATCACGCGGTGATCGACAAGCTGGTCAAGGCCGGCCAGATCAAAGTCGTCCTTGATCAGCTGGCAAAAGGCTGGAAGACCGAACCGGCGCAAGCCTTCGCCGAGAACGCGCTGACGTTGACCAACAACAAGGTCGACGCGTTCCTGGTCTCTTACGACGGCGAGTCGCTGGGCGTGATGCAAGCGATCAAGGGCGCGGGGTTGAAGGCGGGATCGATCCCGGTCACCGGCCAGGACATGGAATTGGCGGCCATTCAAGCCATCGTCGAGGGCCGGATGTTCGGCAGCGTTTGGCCGGCACCCGACAAGATGGGCGAAAGCGGCGCCAAGGCAGCCATCGCCCTGGCGCGCTGTCAGGACATCGGCGCCAACGACACCATCAACAATGGCGCGGCCAAGTTGCCCTGGGTGAAGACGCCGATTTATTTTGTCGGCGCCAATGACATCGGCGACTTTGTCTGTCAGCACCCGTATTGGGTGGATATCAACGAAGCGTACAAGAACGCGCCCGGGAAAAAACCGAAGTGCGCGGCAAAGCCGTAACTGACGGCAACGGCGCCGTCGTTACCAGGTGATGGTGGTTCCGGCGTTATAGAAGTTGATCTGCTGCCGCTCGCCCAGGTCCCACTGGGAATCGGCGTGAAAGACGTCGAAGTCAAAGTGCAGCCACTCTCGGGCGTGAAAAACGATCGCGCCCGAGATTCCGGTCTGGCTCTTGATCCAGCTGTACGTCGGATCGCCGGAGGGATTGTTGGAGTCGGACGTCAGGTCGGTGGTGGTCATCGTGACGTTGGTGCGGCCGTAGCCACCGTTCAGATCGAACGGTCCCAGCACCACCTGACCCATGACGAAATAGCCGTTGGTAAAGCGAAGGCTGTCGCTGGCGTCGTAGACCGCATCCGATGACAGCCCCGCGTAAGCCAGACCCAGGCCACGGCCCCAGTGGCCGCCCGCGCCGATGTGAAAGATCCGCCCCAGTTCGATGCGCGTCCCGTAGCCGACGCCATACAGGTTCTTCACGATGGCATCCGTGGCGTTCTGCTTGTAGTTGGCCTGGAAAGCGCCATTGAAGTAGATGTGCAGCTTTATCAGCGCACCAAGCTGCTGATCGGTGGTCAGCTCGAATTCGCCGCGTGGGTAACGGGTGCGCTCGATATCGGACCCGGTCAGGCTGGCCGGGTCATAAGCTCCCACCGACAGCTGGGTCCCGGCGATCAGCGGCGTGGCGTACACGAAACCAGCGGCATAGCCGTTCGCCAGGACGCCAAACCCGATCTGACCGGCGGTGGGGAAATCACCCGACGAGTTGAGGTCGGCGGGGAAACCCAGGCCATAACCATGCAGGTAAAGGAAATCGGTGGTGACCGCGCCACGATCAAACAGAACCGCCGCGCGCCCGGCCAGAAAACTTCCCCAGCTGCCTTCGATCTTCAAATAACCCTCGCGAACATCGGGAGGATTCTGAAAGTATTTTTTCTGCGCCTGGCTGTCGACCACCGAAGTCACCGAGACGTATCCGGTGACTTTGGTGTCCGGTCCAAAACTGCGCCGCATGCCGAAGCCGATCACGTTGCCGGTGAAGCCGCTGCGGATTCGCATGCTATCGATCGAATAGACCAGCTTGTTCGACGGCATTCCGTTCGGCAGGGTGCGATAGGGACGCGCGGAGGAATCCGAGGGGCCCGTGCCGCCCGTTCCCACCTTGACCTGGTGCAGAGGCATGTCGGTGTTGGGATCGTAGGTCGTGGCCTGCGGCATGCCATCGCCCTTTGACCAACTGACGAAGTTGCTGATTCGTCCGGTGGTGAACATCTCCCAGCGCGATTCATCCGGCGGCGGGGATTTCGGCGCAGGCGGAGCTTCCTGCGGCGGCGGCGGTGTCTGCGCCGGATTGGGTGCGAGGTCGATTGGTGCGTCAGCAGCGGCCTGGCTTGCAACGAGCAAATTGGCGACAAACGACACAAACAGGAAGCCCAACAAACACCGCCGTGACCGGACAGAGTTTCGCCTCACAGGATCCTCTTTTCTCGAGATGGACAGGACGACGACGACGACGAGCGGGCCGAGTTTACATCGGCGTCACGTTGGTCACGTCGACCAACCACCACTGGCCACGCGACGGCGGATTCGCCGTGTTTTCCGGCGGCTGCATGAACATCGTGTTGGTGTTGGGGATCGCTTTGCTCACCTGGGGCACGAGATTGTAGGGGCCGTTGCAGCTCTGCATGGCGTCAGCCGCGCCGCAGTTGGCAATCATCCGGCAGTTGGTGTCGTACTCGATGTAGTTGATGAACGATCCACCAGGAACGGTGATCGATGCATCGTAGTCGATGGTGAACGTGAAGTGGCCCTCCGGGCGGTTACCCGGGCACTGATTGATGACGTAGGTGTTTGCGCTGTCCGGCAGCGGCACGTTCTGCGGACCGATTCCCACCATCGTGGACAGCGAGGCGGGGGTAACTGTGAAGGCGTAGGTGTTCCAGTGATCGCCGTTGTCCTTCGAGCCGTTCATCCAGAGATTGTGAGTCTGGTCGACAGTCAGCGTTTCCGAAGCGGTCGTGGCGGGGCCTGTCCCACCGATGTACGACTTGCACTCGACCACGCCGTAGAGGTGCAGCGCGACCTTGTACATCGTCCCCATGGTGATCCCCGGGCCCATCAGTTGCCAGTGTTCCTGATGCCAGATTTTCTGCTGGCCGAGGGTGTCGCTGGTCGTACAACCAAGCTGGATGGCGTCCGATCCCTGGCTGGGACCAGTCGCCTGGTCGATGTTGGCGTAACCGTCCATCCCTTTGCCGTCCGATCCCTTGAGCACGTTGTTGCAATCGAACTGCGTGCCGCTGGGCGTGCAGATCGATCCGCTGGTGCCGCCCGCGGTCTCGGTGCCGGCGACATCCATCGACGCATCATTCCCGATGGCGCCGCCGCTGCCGGTCGCGTTGCCGCCTGACCCGGTCGCCCCGCCTGACCCGGTCGCCCCGCCCGACCCGCTGGCGCCGCCGCTGGCGTTGGCGCCGCCGGATCCCGTGGCGGTCGTTCCCCCCGAGCCGGCGTCGTTGCGAATGATCATCGAAGGCTGGCTCCCGCAGCCGCCCACACCCACCGCCAGAAGGGAAAACATAGCCGCAGCCGAAAACAGCGCGCTCTTCATCGAAACCTCCCAGAGGAGTGACTTTTTTCCGGCGCCAAAAAGGTCAGCGCCAGCAGCATTTGATACCGCTAACATTGCGAAGAAGGCAAGTCAAAACTGGATCTGCGAAGGGCCGGGGCCGCCGCCTGGACTGGCCCGAAAAGGCCAGCATTCCTATGGCCGCGCGAGCGATTTCCTTGCTGGCTGGGCCAAACTCGCCCCCACAAGAACGTAGACGCTGGCCGCAGACCGGAGCAGGCAGCGACCGGCCAGCGGTGATAGGAATGAGCCATGCCGCAACTGCACGTTGTCATCGCCAGCACCCGACCGGGGCGGGCTGGTCTTCCGATTGGTACCTGGTTCCACGACTTCGCCGCGCGCGACGGCCGCTTCAACGTCACGCAGGTCGATCTGGCGGCGGTGGGCCTGCCGCTGATCGACGAGCCGGCGCACCCCCGCCTGCGCAAATACGAACACGCCCACACCAAGGCCTGGAGCGCGACCGTCTCGGCCGCGGACGCCTTCGTGTTCGTTACGCCCGAGTACAACTACAGCGCGCCGCCGGCGCTGATCAACGCGCTCGACTACCTGTTTCACGAATGGCACTACAAGCCCGTTGGCTTCGTCAGCTATGGCGGCGTGTCGGGCGGCATCCGGTCGGTGCAGATGACCAAGCAGGTGGTGACGTCGCTGCGCATGATGCCGCTGCCGGAAGCGGTGGCCATCCCGCTGTTCTCGCAACATCTGAAAGACGGCGTCTTCGCTGCCACCGAGGCTCACGAAAAATCCGGCACGGCGATGCTGGACGAACTGTTCCGCTGGGCCAGCGCGCTGGGCGTTTTACGCGGCGGCGGCGAAGGCGGTCCCTCGCCGCAGCCGGTTCGCTGGCGCGTCGATCCGGGATGACGGCTGACGAACGAGACAGGTTCAAGGGCAGCGCGCTAGCTCCTACGGGATCACCACCGGCGCGCGATCCGCCTGCACGCACGACGACAGATCGAAGACCATGAACTCAAGCGCCTTTTCCTGCGGCGTCATCGGGTCGTTGTTGCAGGCGCTGGGGAAATTGTTGTCGCCAAAAAAAGTCGAGGCGCCGTCGTCGGCGACGTGGAACTGGGTGTAGACCACGCGCCCGCACTGCTGGTCGTCGGGCATGCCGATCGGCGTGTTGAAGGTGACCAGCTGAATCGTGGAATACGGATCCTGCGTGTACAGCCAGGGCTGCGTGGGCGCCACCGGCGTGGTGATATAGCTGTAACCCATGTACGGATCGTGAACGGGTATCTGCCCGGCCGCCGGGCGCGCCGCCCCGATCGCGGACAGCCACGCCGACAAAGCCATCCCCTTGGGGAACGTCTGATCGACCAGGGTGGTGAAGTCCGTGCCCTCCACCTGCCCGTCGGGCACCCAGTTCACCGTGGCGTTGAAGGTGGGATCGCTGTGCAGCCAAGAATAGCTGAGGTCCGTGAGGAAGACGCGTCCGCCGCGGCCGGCGTACGCGACCAGGTTGTCTTCCAGCGCCTTCGCCTTTGGTGCTCTGCTGTCGCAGGGCAAGATCACCAGATCGTACCTGGACAGGTTGTCCATGCTTCCCATCAGTTCATCGCCGGTGGGCGCGCTGCCGGTGGCCGGCTGGTGACCGTTGTAAGGCCACAGGTTCACCCGGCCGTTGCCGCTCGGTGCGGTGAACTCTGATTCGGCGATTCCGATCTTGCGCAGCGTGCAGTCGAACGGATCGTACTCGCCGGTGGCGACGGCGATGGCCGGGATGTCACCTTCGGTTTGGTTGCGCGGCAGGCGGGTCAACTCGTCGGGAAGCGAGGTGTCGTTGCAAGCAGCGACGTCGGGGATCACCACCTGCCGGCGCCAGCGTCCGATCTGGATGACCAGCGGGACGTCGGCGCCGATGGGCGCGTTCCTCAGCGTGAACTTGCCGTCCGGGCCGGTCAGCGCCTTGACCAGCGGCGAGCCCGAGGCCGGCGCACAGCGCTCGCACGCGACGCCGGGCGTGAACTTTGTCACCGGTGCGTTGGGGACGTAGACCAGGACGTTGTAGAGAGGATCGGCGCTGCCGAGCGCAGGCGGCGTCGGCGCGTGGACCACGCCGCTGATGGTCGTGTCGCTGCCCCCGGCACAGGCCATCTGCCGCTTGCAGAGGTTTTCGCACGGTGCCCCGCCGTTGCCGGTCGGCGCGACAGGGGCGTCGCCCGAGCCAACCACGTCGATCGATGACGGCCTATCTCGCCCGCCGTCGACGACAAACCCACCGCTGCCGCCACCACCGTCGGATGACGAGATGGCGCCCGCGGGGTTGTCCACTTTGGCGCAAGCGGCGGCCGCGACCAGGGCCAAGAAGACCAGACCCCGCACCCGAGCACGCGACGAAGGGAGATCGGTCACGAAAGAACAGAGTCGGTCGGGCGGACCAGTGGGTCAATCGATTCGCTACGGGGCAAAAAGCTCGCTGGGCAGCTTTCGGTTGGGTGCGCCCATTAGCTGCCGTTGCAGTCGTTGTCGTGAATCCCGAACGACTTCGGCGTCCGGCGACGTCATTTCAGCGGTCGCCAGATCATCGACTGTCCAGGCGCCATCGGTCTGGCGCAACAGAGCGGCCACCGCCCTGCCGCCTTGCTTGTGCTCCTCTCCTTCGAAATAAGCCAGTTCACCGACGACCGCCAGGCGGGCGACTTTGAACTCGACGGTTTCGCCCAGCTTGGCCCGCACGGCGTCGAGCAGCGCCTTGCGGAGCGGCGAGCCGGGGGCGGGATGGCTGGCGATCGGACGAGCCGGCGTTTGGGGAGCGTCGACCGGATCACCGGCCGGCAGTGGCGTCACTGCCTTCGTCTTTCCGCCGTCGTCACCGGCGCAGCGGAGTCCCAGCGCGAAGTCCAGGCGTTCGGGAGAGCCCGTCGCGGGCACGTCGGCGCGGAACACCCACTCGGGCGGATCGTCGTCGCTGTCGCCGCCGTTGATGAAGAAGCCGCCACCTTTGATCACGTACTGCCCGCCGCCGTCGTAAGACGTGCTGGTCCACTCCTCGACATTGCCGGCCATGTCGAGGACGCCGTATGGGCTTGCGCCCGCGGGGAAGGCGCCGACTGGGCAGGTCTTGTCGACGCGCACGTCGCTGTGATTCCAGCAGAGCTGCTTGCCCGGCAGCGCCTTGCCCCACGGATAGCGGCGGCCGTCGCCGCCGCGAGCGGCGCGTTCCCACTCGATCTCGGTGGGCAAGCGCTTGCCGGCCCAGCGGCAAAACGCCGTGGCCGCCGCCCAGGTCACGCAGTTCATCGGGTGCTGCGCGAACGCCGGTCCCAAATTGATGTTGCAGTCCTGGGCACAGTCCGCGCTCTTGCTGGACTTGCACGTGCCGGCCGGGAAACGGGGAGGCGTGCACGCGCCGACGCGCACGCAGGCGGCGAACTGGGCGACGGTAACCTCGGTCTTGTCGATCGAGAATGGCGCGACAGTCACCGTGTGGGCGGTCGGTGCGCCCGCCGGCAACGATTGGCCGGCCGCGCTCTTCACGCCCTGCGAGAATGTGCCGCCAGGGACGGCCACCATCGGCGCATCGGCCGAGGGCCGATTGTCGGCTGCGCGCGCGGTGGCGTCCATCAGGCAAAGCGCCAGCCCCGCGGCCAGCCATACACCGACGTTCATTTCTTGCGCGCGACCTTGGGCGCG
>DASXQB010000125.1:0-4898 GCA_036493295.1 Polyangia bacterium
ACGAAGTGGGCGACACCCGTCACGACCGGCCGCGCGAGATGACCGCGCTGACATCGACCAAGGTGCGCAGCGCGCTCGAACGGCAGGGTATCACGCTCTGCCGCTGGCAGGACCTCTTCTGAGGTCGCTGTGCACCCGGCCTGATTCGAACAGGCGACCCCCGGCTTCGTAGGCCGATGCTCTATCCAGTTGAGCTACGGGTGCGGAATGAGGCCCACACGTATGCCGTGACGCTGCGAGGCCGTCAAGAGAAACGAGTGACCGCGACGAGCGAGCTGCGGAGAGGGAGGGATTCGAACCCTCGATACAGATTTTGGTCCGTATAACGGTTTAGCAAACCGCCGCCTTCGGCCTCTCGGCCACCTCTCCAGGTGTTGCGAGCGGCTTTCTACCACGGTTCCGTCGACAGAACACAAGCAAAGGATCCTTCCAAGATCCCTTTCCCGACCATTCGACGATGCCGCTTTATCGACGGGAGCGCGGGCTCCGCCCAGGCGGCTCACCTTGCGAGAAGCACCGGGGTGGGCCCGTGGGAGGGACCATCGGGCCCCTCCCACGGAGCGAGCGAAGCGAGCGCCCGAAGCGAGCGCAGAGGAGGAGTAGGGATTCGAACCCTAGGCGCTTTCGCGCTACGGTTTTCAAGACCGTCGCCTTCGACCACTCGGCCACTCCTCCGAACGCGGCGTGCGGTAATCTACGTCAGAGACCGCCAGGACCCAAGGACCAAGGACGCCCGATGATCCCCATCAGCGACGATAACCCGACGATGCGAACGCCGGTCGTGACCATCGCGATCCTGTTGCTGATGGGCGCGGCCTGGGTGTTCGGTGAAGGCGCCGGCCTCGACCCCAATCGGGTTTCGATGTTGGTCTGCAACCTGGGCCTGGTACCGGGCGAGATCACCGGGCGCGCCGCCCTGGGAACCGCCGTGCCGCTGGGCAACGGCATGGCCTGCATCGTCGACCGCGATCCAATCAATTACCTGACGCCGCTGACGTCGATGTTCTTGCACGCCGGCTGGGGACACATTTTAGGCAACGGCCTCTTCCTCTGGATCTTCGGCAACAACATCGAAGACAGCATGGGCCGGCTACGCTTCATCTTCTTCTACCTTTTGTGTGGCCTCGGCGCGGCGGCGGCGCAGGTGCTGGTGAGCCCGGCGTCGCCGGTGCCGATCGTGGGCGCGTCGGGCGCCATCGCCGGCGTGCTGGGCGCCTATTTGATGCTGTACCCGCGGGTGAAGGTGAACGTGCTCTTCATCTTCATCATCTTCTTTCGCGTGATCAAAGTGCCGGCCTGGGCGATGTTGCTGTGGTGGTTCGGGTTGCAGGTGGTAACGGGGTTACCGCAGCTGTCGTCGGTGCGGCCCGATATTTCTTCAGGCGTCGCCGTTTTCGCCCACATCGGTGGGTTCCTGACCGGCTTTCTGCTGATCAGGCTGTTCATCAATCCACAGTTGATGGATCAACGGATGGCGCTGCGCCGCCAGCGCTATCCGCTGCGCGCTTGAGCCGATAGCCCTATAAAAATGATCGCTGGGCTGTCCACGGGCGTTCTGTCGTTGCTGGCGCTGCTGGCGCAAGAGTTGGCGTCGCCGCCGCCGCTCATCGGTGATGCGGCACCGGCGCTGGTGGTCGACGACGCCGACGGGCGAACCACGCCTCCTCCGGTCTTCACGGGCAAGGTCACCGTCATCGATTTCTTCGCTACCTGGTGCGGGCCCTGCCAGCGTGCACACCGCGATCTGTCGGCGCTGAGCGCGACCTTCGGCGACGCGGTGACCTTGCTGTTCGTCGACGTCAACGAGGACCCAGCGGTGGTAGGGCGCTTTCTCGCCAGCGCCAATCTACCGAAAGGCGCGCGCGTCGTCCTTGACCGCACCGGTGCCAACGCCCGGCGCTGGGGACAGGACCGTTTTCCGACCACGTTCTTGATCGACGCAGGCGGGATCGTCCGACACATCAACCGTGGCTGGGGACCTGGCTATCAGGCGCGCCTCGGCCGCTGGCTACGTGCGATGCTCACGCCGCCGGCGGCGGCAGCGAAGCCAGCCGGCGGTTGACGGTACCGGCGTCTTACTCTTCGCGGATGGCCGGCTGTGGGAACGGGTAGCCGGTGGGCTCGGGCGTGCGCGAGCGATCGCCCTCATCCGGTTTGTCGCTGTCGTCCGTCGCTGGCCGCTCGTCGCTGACGCCGGGTGGTGGTGCGGCGCTGGCCACCGGGAACTTGGCCGATTCGTCGCGCCGCTCGCGCTCGCGTTCGCGCCGTTCGATCGGCTGCCGCCAGTCGACGGCCACCGAACGTTCCTTCAGGAACTCGCCGGGGTTCGGCAAGACCAGCGCCACGCGCAGCACCTCGTCCATGTGTTCGACCGGCACCAGGCGCAGCGCCTTCAGCACGCGCTTGGGGATGTCGCGCAGGTCCTTGGCGTTCTCCTTCGGCATGATCACCGTGGTGATCCCCGAACGATGCGCGGCCAAGATCTTTTCCTTCAAGCCACCGATGGCCAGCACGCGCCCGCGCAAGGTGATCTCGCCGGTCATGGCCACGTTGCGCCTGACCGGCACGCGGAGCAGCGCCGAGACCACGCCGGTGCACATGGTGATGCCCGCCGACGGACCGTCCTTGGGTATCGCGCCCTCCGGCAGGTGCACGTGGATGTCGGCGCGGTTGTAAAAGTCGCGATCGAGACCCAGCGATGGGCCGCGCGAGCGCACGTAGCTCAGCGCCGCCTGGGCCGACTCCTGCATCACGTCGCCCAGCTTCCCGGTCAAGACCAGCTTGCCTTTGCCGGCGACAATCGAGACCTCCGTCGCCAGCAGATCACCGCCATACATGGTGACGGCCAGACCATTGACGAGCCCGATCTCGTCCTCGCCTTCCTGCTTGCCGTACCGGTAACGGTGCGGGCCGAGGTAACGAGGCAGGCGCTTGGGCGTGATCTTCACGTCGACGCTGCCGGGGCTGGCCCCAGGGACGGCGGCGGCAGCACCGGGCACCACCTTCTTCGCCACCACGTCGCGAGCGATCTTGCGACAGACCGTGGCGATCTCCCGCTCCAGGTTCCGCACCCCCGCCTCTTTCGTGTAGTAGTGGATGACGTCGCGGACGGTGTCCTCGGGAAAATCCACCGCCACCGCGTCGATGCCGTTATCGCGCTTCTGCTTCGGGATCAGATATTTCTCGGCGATGGAGACCTTCTCGAACTCGGTGTAACCCGGCAGCTGGATGATCTCCATGCGGTCCTGCAGCGGGATGGGGATGCCTTGCAGGTAATTCGCCGTGGTGATGAACATGACGTCCGACAGGTCGTAGTCGAGATCCAGATAGTGATCGTTGAAGGTGGCGTTCTGCTCCGGATCCAGCACCTCCAGCAACGCCGCCGAGGGATCGCCGCGAAAGTCGGTCGACATCTTGTCCACTTCATCCAGCAGGAAGACCGGGTTCTGCGTCCCGGCCTTCTTCAATGACTGGATGATCTTGCCCGGCAGCGCGCCGATGTACGTGCGGCGGTGGCCACGGATCTCCGCCTCGTCGCGCACGCCACCCAAGGACAGCCGCACAAAGTTGCGTCCGGTGGAATGCGCGATCGATCGGGCCAGCGACGTCTTGCCCACGCCAGGCGGGCCGACCAAGCACAGGATCGGCCCCTTGAGCTTCTTCACCAGCGCCTGAACGGCCAGGTATTCAAGGATCCGTTCCTTGACCTTCTTCAGGCCATAGTGGTCCTGGTCGAGAATCCGTTCCGCCTCGACGACGTCCAGTTTTTCTTCGCTCTTTTCGCCCCAGGGCAGGCCCAGCACCCAGTCGACGTAGTTGCGGACCACCGCCGCCTCGGCGGACAAGGGAGCCATCATGCGCAGCTTTTTCAGCTCTTTTTTGACCTTGGCCTGGGCTTCTTTCGACAGGTTCTTCTGCTTGGCCCGGTCTTCCAGCTCGGTCAGCTCGTTCTTGAATTCGTCGCGATCGCCCAGCTCCTTCTGGATCGCCTGCATCTGCTCGTTGAGGTAGTACTCCTTCTGCGTCTTCTCCATCTGCTTTTTGACGCGGGTCCGGATCTTCCTCTCGACCTGCAGAATCTCGATCTCCGCCTTCATCAGCTCGTACAGCCGAGACAGGCGCTTCGACGGCGTGTCCATCTCCAGGATCGACTGCTTGTCCGCCAGCTTCAGCTGCAGCTGCCCCACCATGGTGTCGGCCAGCTGCCCGGGATCTTCGATGGTCTGCACCGAGATCAAGATCTCCGGGGCGATGCGCTTATTCAGCTTCACGTACGATTCGAAGGTGGCGTGGACCTCGCGGATCAGGGCGTCCAGCTCGACCGATTTCTCGGCCATGTCGGGCATCTCTTCGATCTCGACAGTGAAGAAGCCTTCGGTCTGGGTGAACCGCTTGATCGACGCACGCCGCTTGCCTTCGACCAGAACCTTCACCGTGCCGTCGGGCAGGCGCAAAAGCTGGATGATCGTGCCGACGGTGCCGATGGTGAAGATGTCGTCCGGCACCGGCTCGTTGGTCTTGGCCTTGCGCTGGGCGCTGAGGAAGATCTCTTTGTAGCCACCTTTGCCGGTGGCCTCTTCCAGCGCGCTGATCGACTTTTCCCGGCCCACAAACAGCGGTACCACCATGTGCGGGAAAACCACGATGTCACGCAGGGGGAGAAGCGGCATCCGGCGCGGATTGCGGCGGTCGTCAGGGCGGTCGGACATTGAGGACTCCTCGGGAGCAGAGCGGCGCGGCCAGGCGGGCACGAAAATCGTAGCAAGCCTGGGGCGCGCCAGCCAATTTCCCTATCGGCGCGTCCGGTCCATTTTCCGTCGGCACCGGGGCCGGGTCAACGCTATTGAACGGGAGTCAGGCGGTTCAAAACGCGGTCTGCCCCGGCTGCGAGGGCGCCT
>DASXQB010000126.1:0-22930 GCA_036493295.1 Polyangia bacterium
CCGGATTTCCCACCTCGGCGCAGGTGCTGAAAAAGCCAGTCAACGTCGACGCCCTGTTGAGCATCGCCTCGAAGCACTGCCTGCCCGGCAAGCCCACCCGCTCCGCCAACTAATCGCCGCCCGTGTTAGTGAAGCGTCGTCTGCTGGCGCAGCGGACCACAGTTGGCCACCACGACGGTGACGTTGTCGGGGCCGCCCGCCGCGATGGCGGCGGCGATCAGCGCTTGGGCAGCAAGAAATGCGTCCGGCGTGCGGTTCAGGATCTCGGCGATGGCCTGGTCGGAAACCGGGCCATGCAGGCCATCGGAGCAAAGCAGGAGTCGATCGCCTTCGTGAAGGTCCACGTCGGTCGCCACCGGATCGACGTGCGTTCGCGTTCCCAAGGCCTGGGCCAGGATGTGCCGAAAGGGCGAGCGGGCGAGCTGCTCCTGGTTCAAGACACTGGCCCCCAGAAGCTCGGCGGCAACGGTCTGATCACGCGTCAGGGTCCGCAACTTTCCGTCCCGTAGCAAATAGGCGCGAGAGTCGCCGACCTGCGCAACCGCGATGCGGTCCGGAGAAATGATCGCCGCCGTGCAGGTGGTCCCCATCCCACGTTCTTCGGGGTGAACCGCCGCCTCTTTCAAGATGGCCTGGTTTGCCCCGACGATCGCTTGCTGCAATGACTGACCGGGTGCCTCCACGACGGCCGGACCCGCCATCGCCAGTTCCTGCTGGATCGATACCGCCGCCACCTGGGCGGCGACATCGCCGGCAGCGGCGCCTCCCATCCCGTCACAAACCAGCAACAAAAGTCCCGGGCGAGACACCGAGACGTCCGTGCGAACACAAGGACGGCTGATCGTCCCCGATTCCAAATCGGCGATGACGAACGTGTCCTGGTTCTGCTCCCGCTTCGAGCCAACGTCAGTGCCCCCACAAACCGTGAGCAACCGCAGCGGGCGCTCGCCTCGGTCAGCCTCCGTTCCAAAAGACAGGCGTGTCATCGCCAAAAAAAACTAATTCCGATTTCAGCAGTTACAAGGAACCCCCTGCAATTGTCCCTTTACACCAGCTATGGGCGCTGGCACCGTGGCCCGTCGCCCGTCGAACGAGAGCGGGCACAAGCGTGTCCCGTGAAGGCCCGACAAATAGGCGTGCAGGCCATCGCGCCGCTCTTGCTGTTCGTGGCCTGTGCGGCGCCCTCGCGGCGCTTGACTGTGCGGGTGGTTGACGACCCAATCGTTCTTCCCAGCCGGCTGGCTGCGGCGGCGATCGAGGGTTCCGCTTTTCGCCATCAACCAGCGGCAAGCACGACCGGAAGTGTTCTGCCCGCCTTCCGGGTGGGCATAACCGATCGACTGGAATTGACCGACCTGCTCTCGCTCCGCTACGCGTTCCTCGACGACGCCCCGTCCTCCAGTCGGCAGCGGCGTTCGCCTCTCTCGCTGGCGCTGCGAGCGGGCCTTACCGGGTTCGGAGTATCCAGCACCGATGGCTTCGTCATGTGGCCATTGCTGTCCCTTCAGGCCCTGAGACATCTGGGAGACCGTTGGTCACTGTCGTTGTCAGCCGGCTTTCGCGGACGCTTCGCCAACCGAGACCGGGCAAGTGACGGCGTTCCGGATCAATATCTGTTCCCGACCAGTTCACGCTGGTCGAACCTCAGCACGGGACTTTCGGCACTCCGGCAAATGACCGATCATATCGCCATCGGTGCTGGGGCCGGCGTCGAACAGTATCAGGGCTGCCTCCAGCCGCTGTGCGCGTGGGTTTCGCGCGATGCTTGGTTCACCGTACGCTTGGTCGTCCGCCCTTGGCCCTGGTTGTCGCTCGCGTTGGTACCGGAAACGGGGTTTCGTTACCGCCCGCTGATCTTGCCCGCGGCGCTGGATCCCAGCGGCGAAGCGAAGGTGCCACCACAAACCGTCTCTTGGCTGGGCGGCAGCGGCGACGTGACGTTCTACTGGTAGACTTCCGTCGTGGCTTGGGTACAGGTTCCGGCGGAGAATCATCCGATCTTTTTCGCGGCGCTGCCGAATGATCCGCGCGTGACGACGATGAAAATGTTTGGCGGCGTGGCCGCCAAGGTCAACGGACACATCTTCGCCGGGCTGTTCGGACGATCGACGATGGTGTGGTTGCCCGAAGCCGACCGAGCCGCGGCGCTTGCCCTGGACGGGGCGGCGCCGTTTGATCCGATGGGCGATGGACGCGCGCGCAGCGACAAGATCATGCTACCCGAACGTTTCATGCAGGATCCACCCGAGCTCCGTCGCTGGCTGGCCCAAGCGTTCACGGCGGCGGCGGCGCTGCCGGCAAAACCGGCCAAGAAGCCCAAGATCGCCAAGCTCCCGAAATAGGCGGGCGCCTTTTTTTCACGCCTGCCGGCGGCTCTCCAGCACCGACAGGATGTTCCCGGCGGGATCTTTGAACCAGGCAATGGTCGGCCCGCGCGGATCGCGCGCGATCCCTTGGTTGTCGGTCTTGAGATCCGGCAAGTCATAGCGCTCGAAGCGAACGCCTTTCGCGGTCAGCTCTTGCACGATTTCGTCGACGCTGCCGACCGGGAAATTCAGCACGGTGAACGTCGCCGGGGTGTGGTTGCCCTTCGAATAGATGAACACGCTTTCACCGCCGCCGAACTGCAGGGACAAACCCATGCTGTCCTCGACGATGTCCAGCCCCAGGATCCGCCCGTAGAAATCCTTGGCCTTCTGTAGATCGTTCACCGAAAAACTGCTGAATGCGTGGCTGCCTTTGAGCATGGCGACTCCTTTACCCGGCACTTTGGTGCCGGTCCATCGCTCGCGCAAGCGGCCAGAGAGCTGACCCGCCGCGCCCGAACCCACGAGGTTCGCGGGCCGGCTTAATTCCCGAGCAGCTGCTTCACGGCGGCGATTAGAGCAGCGCTTCCGACGCTGCGATCAGTCCCGATTGGCAGGCGGTGCAGATACCAATGCACGGTTGCGGTGTATGTCGCACCGGGCATGACCGTTTCGTAGGAGCTGTGTTCCTCGAGCTCGATGTACGTGGGCGGATCGTTGCAGAACATCTCCACATCGAAGTGCCCCGGAGGCGGCATGCTTGGTGGAACGATGGGCTTGAAGGACTTGACGAATAGAAGATCGCCTTTGGGATTGGGAGCGACATGCGCAATAAATCCGCCTTCTGTCTCGGAGCCGGATTTCGCCGATCCTTTGCCGGGCATGTGCGTTTTGTTGTCGTACCAGGTGTAGCCTTGCGCCTGCTGGAGCTTCATCACCTGCGGCTCGCCGGCGTTCGAAAAATCGACCTGCGACATGGTTCCTGTCGGGAAGAACGTTAGCCCTCCCGGAAAAACGCGCGTGACTTCCCAATGTCCAATCTGGTACGGCGTCGTGCCGAGATTGGTGATCTTGTAGTCGATCGTTATGCTCTGCTTTACCGTATCAGCGTGAAATACCTTCGTGACACTGAGTTTCTTGTTGTTCGTCGGGGTGGTATAGGCAGCGCTCGTTGATGTGATGGCCCCGTCGGCGCCGACTGTTGTCATGTAGGGTTGGTTGTCAATAATCGCGGGCGCCGCAAACATGTTCAGAACCCAGTCGGAAGCTGGGCTCGGCCACAATGTGGAGCCGAAATACATTGGGTTCTCGGTGGGGCCGGTCAGGAGCTCGTCCCCATCCAGTTGAAAGCTGGTGATGCGGGCCCCCACAGAGGGCTGCATCTTGAACATCAGCGAGCCGAATTCGAACACGTCCAGATCGCCGCGCTGAATCGGCAACGTCAGGGTCAGCGCGCCGCCGCCGTCGCCATCCGAAGACGCGTCACCGGGCGCATCGGTGCTGGCCTTGTCTTGCGGCAAGCTGCTGTCCGCCGTGTCGCCAGTCGCCGCGTCGATCGCGCTTCCACCCGCGCCGCCCGAACCAGGCGCGCCGCCGCTGCCGCCCGCGGTTCCACCGGAGGCCTGGGCGCCGCCCGAGCCGGACGACCCTTGCGGCGCACTGCTGCTGCAGCCGCCGACGACCAACAACGCCGCCGCAGCCATCAACCTGGCGGCGTCACGCCCAAGCCAGGTCATCGCCGCGCCCCCTGAAGTTGAAATAGGATCATCGTGGCCTCCGCTCACCAGACGAATGTCGAACCCGCGCCGATGAAGTTGACGGTCTGGGTTTCACCGCGGTACCAGTCCGACTTCCAGTGCATGTACTCGGCGCTGAGGACGATGGCGTAGATGCGCTTGGTGAGAACGAGGTGATACTCGGCGTTCTGGCGCAGGACGCTGGTGGCTGCCGTATACGCGTCGGAAACGGTCTCTTGCACGTTCGCAGCGCCGCCACCCACCGCCACGGCGTTGCCGTAATAGTCGTAGGCGATGTTGCCGAAGAAGCCGCGGAAGCTTCGCAGCTGATCGCCGGGGAACGGGACGCCATTGGCCATTCCGCCCGGCAGATCGTTCGCCAGCGGCCGCCCGGGATCATCCTGCTGGAACGGCACCATGACGCCCATCCCCTTGCCGGTCCATGCGCCGCCGCCCACGCGCAGGCCGTGTACCTCCAGACGGGCCACGCCCATCACGCCCCAGGCGGTGGTCGAGACGGTGCCGGTCGACGTGGCGTTCAACTTTGTCAGTTGTTGCGCCAGCCCCTGCCCTTTGATGATCAGCCTACCGTTGTCGCCAAACGGAAGCAGGTAATTCAGCTCGCCCTCGCCGCGCGGATAGCGGGTGATTTGATAGTCGGGCAGCGTGGACGGATCTTCCAGCGACGCTTGCAGCTGCACGCCGCCCAGCCGCGGCGACATGTACCGGAACTGGGCATTGGGTGCGGCGTAGAGCGGGCCCGCGCCGACCGAACCGCACGCGATGGTGGTCCCGTCGAGCAGGCACGGATTGCCGACGGCGAATTCGTACGCGTAAGCGTTCACCTCGCCCGAGGCAGATCCGAAGATCGAGAACGTGCGGCCGAAGAGAAACGTTCCTCCCGGACCCGTCAGCGATCCCCACGCTTCGCGGACATCGACATCTTTGTTGGCGCCGGTCCCCTTGGAGCTGTCGATGCCGTTGACCCAGAAGGAGATGAAGCCCTTGGCCTCCAGTGTCTCGGTGAACTTGGTGCTGATGCCGAAGCCGACCTGGGTGCCGACGAAGCCGCTGCGGATGCGCGAATCGAAAAGCTTGTTGTTCTGATCCTGCGAGCTGTTCTGGAACTGGCCGCCCACCAGCTTGTTGTTCAGGTTGTGCGGATCGCCGTCGCCGTCAGCGAGTTCGTAGTGAGCCTCGGCGCGGCCGGTGGTGAAGACGCGCCAGCCGTCGGCGTCGTGCAAGACCACCTCGGCCTTGGCGAAAGAAGGCGCCACCGATAGCGCGCACAGGACGAAAACCGCCGCGAAGATCGAACCCAGGCTCCCGAATCGTCTCATTGTCTCTTCTCGTCCTTCTAGGGATACACGAGTGTCAGGGCGCGACAGCGGCAATGCTGGGGTGCCAGATCGCCTGGCCGGAAGGCAGGGCACGCCTTGCCTACGACGGCTTACCCAGGAAAACGAACAGACCTCGTTTGGACGAGATGACGATGTCTGGGATGCCGTCTTTGTTCATGTCGACGACTCTGAATTCGCGCGCGACGCCCGATGCTTTTTGGGTCGGGGAATCAATGTCGATCTGGTGCGGCTCGAAGTGGACGGTCGGGGTGCGGACCAGCTTGAAGACGTAAAGCACCGTCGGTTCGGTCCCGACGCCCGCGGAGCCGGCGCCGCCGGCGTCGCCGGTGGCGAACGGGTGAGCGAGGAAGGTCTTGCCGGTGACGATGTCCTTGAGCCCGTCACCATCCATGTCCTCCAGCCACAGCGAGTGAAGCTGGGAGAAGGCGACGTTGTTGTACATCGCCATCTCTTCGGGCGTGTTCATGATCATGTTCCGGGTGAACGTGCCGGCCGGGCTCTGCCGGAACCACGCCAGGCCGTACCCATGGGAATTGGACGAGCAGACGACGTCGTTCAGGCCGTCGCCATCCACGTCGTACACGTACATATGGCTGCCGCCGATGTCCGGCGCCGTGTCGAGGTGCTCGGGGATCGAGAACGCGATGTTGATGAACGTCCACGCGCCGGTGCCGCTGGCCGGCTGCAACCAGATGCCGCTTCTCTCCAGGAGATCCATCTTGCCGTCGCCGTTGACGTCGCCAGCGCCCAGGCCGTGAATCCAGCCGCAGCAGTTGTCCTTGAACGGATACATGCGCGTGACCGAGTGGAACGTCCAGGGCGCGGTGGGGTTGGTCCAGTCCGCCTTCCAGTAGCCCCAGGTCTCCGGCGGCGTGCAGTTCTTGCAGGCGCCCAAGATCTCCGGTTTGCCGTCGCCGTCCATGTCGGCGTAGATCTTGTGCTCGCCTTTCACATCGGCGGAGAACTGGAACTTGGGCCAGTTCCCGGCGGCGCCTTTCGGATTTTGGTACCAGTTGCCGGTGCCAAACGGGATCGGTTTGGTGTTGCCGGTGGCGATCGGTCCGATGTCCGACGCCGCGATCTGCAGGATGTCGTCCCAGCCGTCACCGTTGAAGTCGTAGCCGAACGCCGACCACGAATCCGAGACGCCCGTGTTGATCTCTGGCGCGTCACCGGTGACCGGTAGATCGTCATGGCCGTCGCGGTAGATGTGCTCGCCGCCGGCGGTGTCGTAACCGGGCGCGAAGGGACCTTTGTACCAGCGCCGGCCAGCGCCGACGTCCAGGGTGCCGTCGTGGTCAAAATCGCCGATGGCCACGCTCTCGGCCAGGAAGCGGTTGTGGATCGTAATCTTCGTGAACATCAGATTCGTATTGGCCACCTTGGGTCCGGCGCCGCCCGTGCCGGACGTGTCGGTCCCCGCCGTGCTGCCATCCGAGCCGCCGCTGGCCGCGTCAACCGCCGAGCCGCCCGACCCCGACGAGCCGCCCGACCCCGACGACCCGCCCGACCCCGACGACCCGCCGTTGGCATTGCTGCCACCAGAGCCCGATGCCGCCGGCACCTTGACCGCTTGATAGCTGCACGAGAAGCAGGCGAGCGCGACGGCGCCGCCAACAATCGACCGCAATGAGGCCCTGGCCGAACTGGATATGTCGCCACTAAACATAGGCATACAGACGGCAAACCGTTGTCTGGCAGGCACAATAAGTTACCCTTCCCAGCGATTGCCTCGGCCCAAGGATCCCGCCGGTTAAACATCAACATTAACCGTCGGCCGCAATTTCGCGGGGAGCGGCGCCGTGGCGACCATCGTCGCCACTGCGGGGGAATTCACCACCCCAGAATAGTTTGGCGGCAAACACAAAAAGAACGATGGGTCCGGCCACTCACCCAAACGCAGGGAAACGTTCGAGGGGTTTCTCCCGCAAGCGGAAGGCTGCCGGAACCATTGGCTCAGTATTCGTCAAAAAAACGTAAAGAGATGCCGGTCGCCGGGGTTGGCTTCAATGATTGAAAGTTAGCTACATGCGCGCCATGCAGGCCATCACCGCGGCGTTTGGCACGGCGGTCAGCGAGAGCAGATAATCGGCCACGGCCGTCGCATCGGCGTCGGTGATGGTGGCGTTGGCCCGCATCGGCGAGCACAACGTCTTGCCCATTTTATCTTTGGCCATCTTGATGGCGGTGACGACGTCGCTGACCATCCAGTCCTTGATTCCGGTCATATCCGGGGTGAGGTTGGCGCTCTGAAACATCGTCGTGCCGCCGTCGCCGGCGATGCTTGAGGTCTTGCCGCCCTGGAAGCCCTTGGACTCGTCAATGTGCAACGGGGCGGTGGCCGCGGTGTTGACCGTGTGGCAGGTGGCGCAAAGAAGCGTGGCCAGGTATTTCCCGTTCGGCGCGTCGGCCGGCGCGCCGGTGCCCGGAATCGGCAACAACGTCGGATCGGCTGGCGTCCACTGCGCCGCCGCCGGCTGCGTGGCGAACGTGCCGGCGTTGTCCTTCACCTTGTGCGCCACCGGCGTCAGGTGGCGAAGATAGGCGACGATGGCGCTGGCGTCATCGGCGCTGAGGTTCGCGAATTGATAGTAAGGCATGTTGGCGAACAGATACGCCTGCGCGCCCCCGTCGGCCGGCGCCTCCGGATCCAGGCCCTTTTGGAAGGCGTCCTTCAATTGCTGATCGGTCAGGTTCATGATGCCGGTCGCATCCGGCGTCAGGTTCGGCGTGCTCAGGCAATTTCCGCTGGCGTCGGCGGTGCAGTCGACACCCGAAAAAAGGCGGGCCGTGTCCAGCGCATTGCCGGCGAGCTTGGGCGTGTGGCAGTTCACGCAGCCAAGCAGGCTGGACAAATATTGACCGCGCATCTGCTGCACCGTGAGCGTACCGCCGTCGCCCGCCAGGTCCGCCGCCACGTCTCCGCTGGCGTCGGTGGGCGCGGCGTCGTTGCTGTTGCCGCCGGTGCCGGTCGCGGCGTCACTGGAACCGCCAGCGCCGCCGGTGGCGTTCGCGCCACCCGAGCCGCCGCTGCCGGCGTCCTTCGCGCTGGAACCGGAGCTGGAACTGCAAGCACCACCGGCGATGACGACGCCGGACAACAACAACGCTGGGACGAATCGATAAGAGGTCATGCTGTTATCTCCTTGATGTTCAAATCGACGGAACTTTGTGCCCATCCCATCAACACTTCGGCAATACGACGGCAACAGCGCCCGGTTTCCAGGAATGCGCGGCGGCGCCGACCGACGCGGTGATATCGTGCCGCGCGGAGGATAAACATGAGCGAGCCGTTGGTGCAATGTCAGGACGCCGCCGGGCCGATCGCCACCGTCACCGTGAATCGCCCGCAGGCCATGAACGCCTTGAACGCGGCCACGCTGGAGGCCCTGCACGAAACCTTTGCCGCTCTGGCCACCGCCGCCGGTGTTCGCTGCGTGATCCTCACCGGCGCTGGCGACAAGGCATTCGTGGCCGGCGCCGACATCAAGGCGATGGAAAGCCTGACATCCGATCAGGCGCGCGTCCTGGCCGAGCTCGGCCACAGCGTGGGCGATGCCATCGAGGCGCTGCCCGCACCGGTGATCGCCGCGGTGAACGGATTCGCGCTGGGCGGCGGCTGCGAGCTGGCCCTGGCCTGCGACTTCGTGTACGCCGCGCAAACCGCGCGCTTTGGCCAACCCGAAGTGAATCTGGGCATCATCCCCGGCTTCGGCGGCACGCAACGCCTGGCCCGCCGTGTGGGGATCGGCCGCGCGCGCGAGCTGATTTACAGCGGCCGGGTGATCGACGCCGATGAAGCGCTGCGCATCGGCCTGGTCAACGGCGTGCACCCGCCGGCTGAACTTTTGCCGCGCGTGCGCGCCCTCGCAGAAAGCATCGCCAGCAAGGCGCCGCTGGCGGTGGCGGAAGCGAAGCGGGCCATTCGCCAGGGCGCCGATCACCCGCTTTCGGAAGCCCACCTGATCGAACGACGGCTATTCGCCGGTCTGTTCGACACGGACGATCGCCGGGAGGGCATGCGCGCTTTCATCGAAAAGCGGCCGCCGAACTGGACCGGGCGCTGATGGTCCGCGCGCCGGCGATTCTCAGTGCGGGTGGCGGTGGTGCAGATCCTCGCTGTGCTCGTGCTCGTGCGTGACGCCGTCGTGATGGTGCGGGTGGCTGTGCGCGCCGGGGGGCATCGGATCGTGTTGATGGTCGTGGTGTCCGTCGTCGTGCCGGTGCAAGTGTTCGTGTTCGATCGCTTCGTGCCGATGACGGTGGGCGTGCCGTTCTGACAGGTGCAGCCACAGACCGAGCCCGATCAGACCCGCCGCGATCGGAAGCTGCACGCCGGGCCAGGGCGCGCCCAGCGCCACGGCCGCCACCACGCCGATGAAAGGCGAGACACCGAAGACGGATGCCGTGCGGCCGACGCCGACGAGCTGCTGCGCGCGCAAATAGAATTGCAGGCTGATGCCGAAGCTCACCGCCCCCAGCAGCAGCAAGGCCAGCGCCGCGCGCGGTGACGGCGGAGTCTGCCCGGCGATCAGCGCGACGACGCCGGACACCGCGCCGCCCATGATTCCTTTGCCCACCACCACCAGCACCGGATCGTGATCGGCCAGCGCCCGCGACAGCAGGTTGTCCAGCGCCCAGGCGAACGCCGCCGCCGCCACCAGTCCTGCGCTGCCGACGGCAGCACCCGCGCGCAGCGAACCAACCACCAGCGCGGCGCCGCCGGCAAAGATAGCCAGCGCGGCAAACAACACGCGCCGGCCGATGTGCTCGCGCAGGAACAGCCAGGCCAGCAGCAAAGTGAACGGCGCTTCCAAGGCCAGCAGCAGCGACGCCGTCGCCGCGTCGGTTCGTCCCAGGCCGCGCACCAGCAGCACAGGCGCCAGCGCCGCGCCGACCAGCGCCACGATCGAAAGCCGCAACAGAAAGGCGCGCGTCAGCAAGGCGCGAGCGCTGCCCCGGTTCTGTCCGCCCGACCGCGGAACCACGCGCAGGCCGGCGCCCAGCGCGGCGCCGAGATAGAGCAACGAGCCGGAAAACAACGGACTTACCCCCGCGCTGGCTTTTTGCAGCAGCGGCGCCGTCACGCCGAAGAGACCGGCCGCCACGAACGCCAGCACGACACCGCGTTTTATCGACCCACCGGTGTCTACCTGGCTGACGGTCATCGGCGCCGGACTGAAAGTCTAACAGCCTTCGCGCGGGCGCGGACAGTGATCGGCTTTCACGCCAAGACCGCGGCTGGTTGGCCCTTCATTGCGCGCGGTAATCAAATCCGTAACGACTGATGGCGTCGGCGACCACGGCGTTGCCACAGTCGAATTGTTCGATGAAAAACGCGTTCCGAAAGGGCGAGTACGTGATGCTGTTGGGGGTGAACGGCATCGCCGTCCCCAGCACGTTGAACGTGCCGCCCTTGTCGGTGGAGATCATCAGCGTCTTCGGACCGGGCGCCACGATGCGGCCGTCGGGCAGTTCGATCGGGTGGCCGGTCTTCAAGATCCCGTTCGCGATCGGCTGGGTCCAGGTGTTGCCCTGGTCGGTGCTCTTGATGAGACCGTGGTCGTAGATCAGCGACCAGTAGATGGTCCCGTCTGACGCCCACAGCGGCAAGGCGGCGGCGGACGCGGTGCTGACCTGCTTCCAGGTCTGGCCGCCGTCGGTGGTGCGGAAGACACCGTCAGTGCCGCCGGCATATCCCGAACAGCCGACCAGATGGATGTTCTTGTCGATGATCAGCGCGTTGGTGCAAAAGTTGGTGCCGGCCGGCAGGTTCATCCCGACGTTGGTCCAGGTGCCGCCGCCGTCGGCGGATCGATACAAGGTTTGTTTCTGTTCGTGACCGCCGGCCAGCAAGGTCAATCGCGCCGGATCGCCGAGATCGACGCTGACCGAATCAATGTGGTGGGCGTTGCCCAGCGCGGTGAAGGTGGCGCCGTTGTCGGCGGTCCGGTACACGCCCGGGCCGTTGTAGATTCCTGACTCCCAGAACGTTTCGGGGTGCTGGGGATCGAAGACGATCGATGATCCGCGGTTGGTGATCTGCGCGCTGCCGGCGCCGGGCCACAGCTGGCGCCAGCTGCTGCCGCCGTCGCCGCTGGCCCACAGGCCGTGCTGGGCGACGCTGGTGATCAACAGATCGAAGGCTGGGTGGGCGGCGAGGTATGGCGTGTTGCCGCATTCGGAAGCCATCCCAGCCAGGTTGGCGGTGACGTTCACCCATGCCGCCGGCGGCGTGGGCGCGATGGGCGCCCCGCCGGCGTCGGGAAAGCGCGGCGGCGAAACGTCGGCCTGGCCTCCGGCGCCCGCGTCGAGGCTCGGCGCACCACCGCCGCTGCCACCGCTGCCGGCCGGTGCGCCGCCGGTTCCGGACGGCGCGGGCGCGGCGCCGCCGCTGCCCGCGTCGGAGATCCCGCCGGCGCCGCCCGAGGAGCAGCCCAACAACAAACCCACGGCGGTGGCCGAAATCGCGATGGTCTTATTCATCATTCAACACCAGATCCACGCCGGTGATGGACACGCGGTAGGTCCCCGTCCAGGTGCCGGCAGATTGCAGTTCGACCAGGTTGTCGCCGTCGCGCAGCTCGCCGACGTCGAGATCGATCGTTTGATTCAGCAGGCCGGCGCTGGCTCCGGCGCCGCCGAGGGCGGGAAAAAAATCCATGAAGGCGTTGGCCTCGACGTCGGTGACGAAACGATCGTGCCAGGCGCCGCCGTTCAGACGAAAGCGTAGATCCAGCTTCGTGGGCGGCGGAAACATGCTGTTCCACATGAACCAGGGATAGTCCGCGGCCAGGATCATTCGGGCCCGCGTCGCTGCCCCGCGCACCACGCCGCCAAAATGCAACGCCACCGGCGCCACCATCTCGTCCATGGTGGGCAGCACATAGCCGACGTTGCGGCCGTCGCCGTCGTACGGGCACATCGTCTGCGCGCACATCACCCGGCCGGCGTCGTCGGGAAAAGCCGGGATGACGTCGCCTTCCCACTGGCAGGTGGTGCCGGTCATCATGCAACCATTGAGGCCGTGGTACGTGGTCAGCGAATCAGGCGCGCTGTATTCGCGCCAGCCGCCCACCACCGGCCCGTCGAAACCCACGTTGTCCCAGCGGACCATCGCCGCCGAGCCCAACCAATATTTTTGCGTGGCGTGGTTGCGCAGCGCCAGGCTGACCGACCCGCGCGAAAACGGCAGCGCGATGTCGCCGGCCCACAGCTGGTGCGGGTTGGGAAAGGTCACGCCGTCGAGCGAGACGTCCGACGTCCAGACCTCGAGGTGGGTCTGGGTCAGGTAAACCTCGACGTGATTGAGGGCGTTCGGCGCGGTGGTGGCGTGGGGGACCGAACAGTCGAAAGAGGGGGTGTAAGTCGTCTGTAAATAATCGTTGAACGTGTAGATCATCGTCTCCAGCGTGTGCGGCGTGTTGCACCAGCCGGTGCCAAATTCGATCTCGAGGCCGTTGCGGGGACCCGACCCGCGCTCTTGCCAGTCAAAGCTGGGGGCCGGCGAGGGATCCTGGGCGATGATCAGCGCCGGCCAACCGCCGAGGCCATTGTTGCTGAGGTCCATGTCCAGCTTGATGGTCCCGGTGCGTCCGGCGAAATCGAACGGCTGGCGAATGCGGTAGGTGGACAGGCCGTAATTCTGCGCCGCCGCCGTGGCCAGCACGTGGCGGCTGGGAATGGTGGCGATGGGATCGCACACCATCACGTCGGCATCGGGCAGGACGCGGGTGTTGGAGAGATCGGGGCGGCAGGCGCCGATCAACGCCGGTCCGATGCGAAAAGCGTCGTCAAAGTTGGCGCTGCTGTACGGCTCGCCGCGCACCACGCTCCAGCGCGCGGGATCCAACTCGCCGGAGCGGCCGCCTTGCATCGGGCCGCTTTCAAACGTGTCGCAGAAGGCCGGCGTGGCAAGGCCGCAGGTCCCTGATTGCGGCGTGTAGGGCGTCGCGGTCTCGGGGCGAGCGAACGGAACGTCCGGCAGCGAACCGACGTCAACGGGCGACACGGTCGCGTCGGAAAGCGGCGCGGCGTCGTCAACGGATTCGCCGTCGCCACCGCTGCCACCGTTACCGCCGCTGCCACCGTCGCCAACACCACCCGCGCCGTTGGTGCACGCCGGCAGCAGGCTGCCCGCGAACACGAAGGCGATCGCCGCCCAGTTCTTCACGGCGCCACCCGCAAGGCCGCGTCGGGGCCCGGCCCATTCAACGCGTCCATGAACGCTGTCAGATCGGCGCGCTGTTCGTCGCTGAGACGCAACGGCAGAAGCTCGTTCGTACCCGGATAGTTTCCCGCCGGATCGCCGCCGCGATCGAAAAACGCCATCACTTGATCGAGGCCGCTCAGCTGACCGGTGTGCATGAAGCTCGGATGCGATGACAAGCAGCGCAGCGTCGGGGTGCGAAAGGCGCCCTCCAGCGCCGGCGCCAGCGTCGACGGCAGCGCGTGGCGATCGCCGTCGCTGAAGGCACCGGCGGTGCTCATCGGATCGGTCTTGGCGGCGGCCAGGCCGACGGCGGCGCCGCGATCGTCCAGGTCCACGATGGCCACCGCCACCATCGCCGGGCTGAGGCCCACGTTGTGAAACGCGCCGTCGGTCAGCCGCGGCCCGCTGTGGCACGACACGCAGTTGCCGGCGCCGACGAACAGGGCCGCCCCGCGCTGCTCGCTCGGCGACAGCGCCGTCGCGTCGCCGTCCAGCCATTGCTCGAAACGGCCCGGACCGCAGCGCAGCTGGCGCACGAACGCCGCCAGTGACTTGGTGGCGTTGACCGCCGCTTGCGTGACCGCCACCTGGTCGTCGCTCTTCATGCCGTCGTACTCCGCGCCGTCGCCGGGCGTGCCGTGGCAGACGAACGTCGAGCCCTGGCTGGTGTTGACCTCGACGCAGCCGGTGGTCTCGGGCAACAGTGGGGGAAAGCGCGTGGCATCGTCCAGCGGCGGCAGCGGTCCAAAGATCGCCTCGTACTCGGCGCGGTGCAGACGAAAGAGCTGCTCGGCGACGAAGAGACGGCTGGAATTGAATTCGTGGTTGCTCTCCATCACGCCCAGGGCCTGATTCCAGATGGCGTCGCGCCGCCCGTCCCAGTTGTAAAGCGGGGCGAACGCCGCCTCCAGCAGCGTCGGCGTGCGCCGCAACGTCCACTGCGCCGCCAGCGACACCTGACGGTGCGGGCTGCGCGTGTCGACGAAACCGCTGGCCGGCACATGGCAGCCGGCGCAGCTGACTTTCCCGGCGTCGCCTTGTTTTCCCAGGGTGGCGCTGCTGCCGTCGTTGTCGCCTTCCAGCAGCCGACCCGAAAACGCCGTCTCGAAAAACAAACGCTGGCCGAAGGCGCGCGCCGCTGGATCGTCGGCCATCCGGTTGCTGGGATCCGCCGGCGGGGGCCCGTCGTCATAGTGAAGCGCCTGCAGCGCCGCGCGCTGGGCGGCGGTCAGCGCGGGCCCGGCGTCAGCACCACCGGCGCCGTCACCAGCGTCGGTCGTGGTGACCGCGTTCGCGCCACCGCTGCAGGCCGCGCCGCCCAGCAAGCCCAGCGCCGCCAGCGTCGCCGACAGGCGCGCCGCGCGACCAACCGCGATCATTCCGTCCCGCCATACCATTTCGTTCCGCACGGAAGCACCGTCTCGTCCCAGGCCGGCGCGGGCGCGGACAGCTCGATGCCAAAGTCGTCCATGTGGCGATCGCTGTGGCAGAGGCTGTAGTTGTGTTCATAGGCGTGGCCGGTGTCGACGGGCGTGATGGTCTCGTCGATTCCGCAGTGATAGATGACCGCGCGATACGCCACCGTCACCGGGCCGGCCGGCATGCGGCCCGCCGGCAGCACCGCGCACGCCGACGGCTTGCCGTCCATGAACACATATACCCGCGACGTCGACGCGTAGACGTCCCACTGCACCGGGCGATCGTAACCGGCCTGCGCGCCTTGCACCGGAACCGGCACCCAGGCTTGCTTCCAAGTTTGTTGGTAATCGCCCGCGTGAAAGCCATAGACGTTGGCGCGATCGCACTGCTGGCTGACACCCCAACCGCGCGTGTCGCAGTATTCGATCTGCGTCTCTTGATAACCGCCGAACGGCTGCACGACGATCGACTGGCCGCCCGACGGCGGCAGATCGTCGGCGGTGCCGGCTTTCATGTCGGGGCCCACCAGTTCGTAGGGAAAGGTGCCCAGGCGGCTGTGCACCGGGACGTTGTCGATGTTGCTGGCGCCGGGCGCCGGGTCATCCATCAGCGGCGTGGTGGTGAGCAGGATCTGCGGATAGCGCCGGCCCGTCGACGGGATGTCAGAGGCCATCCGCACGTGCAGAAAATGATCGCTGGCGATCGCCGTCGGCACCTTCTTGGGCGTGATGCTGACGTTGCAGCTGGAGCCACTGTCGGAAAAGCCCATCACGAACTGCCCCAGCAGCGGCCCGAAGGTGAAGTTGTCGGTGCAGCCGCTGGTGTCGATGGCCCAGCTTGAGTTGCGAAAGATGAAGGCGTTGTTGTCCTGCCATTTCGTGAACGGCTCCCAGGCCGCGCCGTCGTCGAAGGTGGCCAGGAAGTCCATCGCCGGCTGCGGCTGCGGCGTCACGTCGACGTAGGCGCGGGCGATCGGCTTGGGCCGGCTTTGCGGATCGTGCTGGCCATTGATGAAGACCTCGCCCGACGGCAGGCGCGCTTCGTCCAGGGTCAGCGACGGCTGGTTGAACGGCAGGTTGCTGGTGCGATCGATGTCGGCGGCGGCGTGCGTGGCCGCTATGTAGCCGCCGGCGAACGGACAGCCGCCGTCCAGCGCCTCGACGACGAAGCGGGTCTGCGCTTTCATGCCCGGCCAGGTCAGCGACCACACCGGGCGGCGGCCCTGGTGCAGCACCTGATCGAACCGCGCGTCGCCGGCGGCCAGCACGTCAAAGCTGCCCGGGTAGGTCACGCGATGAAGCGCGACGCTGTCCTCTTCTTGGGTGGCCAAAATTTGAAAGCGCGGACCCAGGTCGGCGATCTCTGTCGCCGGCTGGGCGGCGCGCGCATCGTGTTCGGGACCGTCGGTAAAGAAGAAGACGACGTTGTCGCCTTGCCAGTCGGCGCCCGGCGCGTAGTGAATGCGATAGACGGTCTTGGTGGCCGCCTTGCTGGTGTAAAAGACGATGCCGTCGTCGCGCCAGCCCTTGGCCAGCAGAGCGTCGCGCGCCGCCGGATCGACCACGAACTCGGCGGCGTTGGCTTCGGTGTAGATCGGCACCACCCAGTCGGCGTTGCGAAAACCCCCGCCCCCGTTCGGATCGGCCACCCGATAGACCGGCAGGCGATCGGGCGCCGGGGTCAAAAACACATAACCCAGCGTCGCTTCACCAGCCGAGCGGACATAGTTGTGGCGGGCGTTGTCGCAGCCTGACAGTGAACAGTCGAACAGATTGGCGGTGTCCGCCTCGCGCGCTTGAAAGACGCGATCGCCGGCGCAGCGATAAATGCCGTTCTTCACGCCCACCTCGCCGTTGGCGCCGATCAACCAATCGGTGTCGGCCGGTTCGGGGTAGATGCGATAGTCGACCGCGCCGGCCACCGGTTCGAATTCGATGATGGCGGTGTCGGCGTGGGTGGTGACGCGGAGGTTCTGGATGGCGGGCAGCGCGGGCACGCACGATGTTCCGGCCGCGCACGGCTTGCGGCAGGCCCCGGCGCTGCAGGTGAACCCGTCGCCGCCGCAAGGTTTGCCCTCGCACTCGGTGTCCAGACAATCGATGAACCCGTCGCAGTCCTCATCGACGCCGCCCGAGCACGAGGTCTCGCTGGTGGCCGTCGGGGTGCACATCGGGCCGGTGTCAACGGGCGGCGGTGAACCGCCTTCGGTGGGCGGCCCACCGTCGGCGACCTGGCCGATCACGTTGTGGGCGCCACAACCAGCGAAGACGCCAAGCGCGAGCAGCACGCCGGCAAAGGACATCGTCGTCGAGAACAGCGGGGGGGGCTTCATGTCGACGCGGTTGGTGTCGCCAGTGGGAAAAAGGTTACGGCCGCGCGGAAGGTGTCGTTCCTTGCAGCAGCCGGGCGACCTCGGCGGCATGTTTTCCGTCGGGAAATCGCCGTTGATAGGTAGTCAGATCAGCGCGGGCGCGATCGTCTTGGCCAAGGTGCCCCAGGCAGACGGCGCGACCGTACAGCGCGCGCTCACCGTCGGTGGACGTGGTCGTCGCTGCCACCGCCAGCAAGCGATCAAAGTCCGTCAGCGCGTCGGCGTAACGGCCGGCGCTGGCCCGCAGCTCGGCTCGGGTCAGCAGTTGCTGCGCGCCCAGGCGGCCGGCGAAGGCATGCCGCCCGTCCAAAAGCCGCAGCGCCGCCGGGCGATCGTCAAGCTGGATCACCGCCTCAAGTCGGGCGCTCAGCGCTTCTGATTCCAATACGCCGTGGGGAAATCGACGGGCGTATTGATCCAGCAACGCCACCGCGCCCGTCGGATCATGCGCCTGGCGCAGGCGGGCCAGCGCACCGGCCAGAAGCTGCGCCTCGGTCGCGGGCGCCGTATTGCCGGCGGCGCGTGGTGGCGGCGCCAGCAAAGCAATTCGCCGCGGACGCGGCGGCGCCACAACAACGGTCGGCGGCAGTTCGGCCGCCGGTTCGGTCAACGGCGCGAGCTCTTGGATGATCGCCGGCGGCTCGGCCGGAACGCTGGCCCGCGGGTGAACGCGCGTCGCTGCCGGCCGCGAACGCGCTGGCGCGCTGGCCGCCGCCCGCGCGGCGACGTGTTGATGCCACAACATGATCGTTCCCTTCGCCGTCGCCACCGACGCCAGCACCACCGTCGACAGCAAAGCGAACCGCAACAGCAGCGGCAACCCGCGCCCCGCCCGCGTCGCCCGCCGCGACAGCACATACG
This sequence comes from Polyangia bacterium, assembly GCA_036493295.1. GTDB lineage: Bacteria > Myxococcota_A > Polyangia > Fen-1088 > Fen-1088 > DATKEU01. The sequence continues at coordinate 18,267 of DASXQB010000126.1, forward strand.
CCTTGATCCGCGCCAAGGCCTCCGGCGGCACCGGCGGCACCTCGCGCACGGCATCCACCAGATCGGCCGCGCGCGCGCTCAGCGCCCGCGGGTCTTGCCGATCCCGAGACGTCTGCCGCCAGCGTAAAAGTTCGTCCTTCGCCGCTCTCATCTCCGCTCCTTTGCCGGCGGAAGCTGGGGCGCGGCGCCTTCTCGCAGCGCCTCGTCCAGTTCGCAGGCGGTCATGCTCTTCAGGAACGCCGCCCGCGCCCGGTGCAGCAGCACGCGGACGTTGCCGGGGCGCAGGCCCATGTGTTCGGCCACGTCATCGATCGACATCTCTTCCAGTTCGAACAGCACCAGGGCGCGGCGCTGGCGTTCGTTCAACCGCTCCAGCGCGCGGTGAAACAAGGCGCGCCGCTGCCGTTTTTCCAGCTGCTCCAGCGCACCGCCGTCGGTCACCGGCGCGCGCTCGCCGGCGTTCGGCACCAGGCGGAACCACCATTGTCGCAAGCGGCGCCGGCGCCGTTCGTTGGCCGCCACTTTGGAGGTGATGTCGAACAGCCAGGTCGAAAGACGACTGTCGCCGCGAAAATCCGCCAGCCGGCGATCGACCACCACGAAAACCTCCTGCGTGATGTCCTCGGCGTCCGCCGACGGGCCGCCCAGGCGCGCCGCCCAGCGCGCGACGGTCTGTGCGTACGCGGTGTACACGGCAGCGAAGGTCGGTGGCGCGGACCCAGGCGCGGACGCGGCCCTGTCCGCCGCCCGGGCCTGGCCATCGCCGTCGCTGGCGCCGGCGCCACCTTGGCGCACTGCCGTTACATTCATCCTCGCCTTGAGTGTCACCGCAGGACCAAAGGTTTCACCTACCAGACGAAATCCGCGCCCAGCGACAGCATCGGCTCTAGCCGCGGCAAGGTTGAGGAGGTGGCCGTGCCCTGCAAATCCAGGCTTTGCCGCCGCAGCCAGCCAATCGCCGACACGCCCAGCCACGGTCGAACTCGCCCCAGGCGCCATTCACCGCGCACCCGCCATTCGGCGCCGGCGTCGGTGCTGCGCGTGGCGCGGTTGACGTCAAACCCCGAACCACTGATCGACACCAGGCCCCCGACCGCGCCAGCGCCCGTCACAACAGCGAAGTATCTGCTGCCAACGACGTCGACATCGGCGCCCAGCGACAGCGCCGCTCGCCACCAGCGGGCGTGCCCCGGCGCCACGTCCGCGGTGTGCGGCGCCATGCCGATCGCCGCCAGATGCGCCCGCCAACGACCGCCCGCGTGCCCGAACCCAAGCTCCAGGCGACCGGCCGGCGCCCAGGCGCCCGACTGAAAGTCGGCCGCCGCCGACGCGCCCACGAACACGGCCGCCTTCGGGGTCGGTGCCGCCGCGGGCGCCAGCGTTCGCGACACCACCGTGGCAGAGGCGGGCGGGTTTTCCGCGGCCGCGGCGGCCGGCGACGACAGCCGATCCAGCCGCAACGCGATCTCGGGATGAATCTGCGCCTCCCAGATGGCCAGCGTCACCGCGACCGTCTCCGCCTGATCGCCGCAGTTGGCGCCGCGCGGGAACCGCCGCTCGCCGATCGATCGGCCGTCGCCGTCATCCAGCGAGACCGCCAAGGATCCATCAACGCTGCGCTTGATGGTAGCGACGTCGGGCGCGCCCGCCGACGGACCCGTCTCCAGCAGCGGGGCCATGCGCTGCTGGACGTCGGCGGCCGCCGGACAATTGCCGGCGGCGTGGATCTCGATCGCCACAAGCAGCGCCGCCCCAAGCCCGATCATTGCGATCAGGATAAGCGACGGCGCGCCGGTTCGGGCCGGAGATCGCCGCCGGGTTATTCGACCCGCAAATCGTCCAGCAAAAAGCTGCTCGCGGGGAACGGTGGGCCGCAAGTAAAACCGCCGGTCTGCGTGGCGGCGTCGAAGACGACCTCAGATGCGGCGCCGGCGGGCAAGGGAATGTCGACGGTGCTGACCGCGCCCAAATACACTGTCTGGCCCGTGCTGCTGATGACGGTGGTGGGGTTCGGCGGCATCACGGTTGGCATCCCGGTCGGCGTCGAATTGAACTTGACGACGGCGATCGAACCACCGGGAACCGCGGCGCGAAAGGTGGCGAAAGACGGCGCCGATGGAAAAAGCGCCACCGGCCGCAAGGACAGCCGCACCACCTTCCCGCCGGCCGGCACCGCCAGCCGCGCCGTCAACCGAGCGGGCACGCCACCGAAAGAGTTGAACGACTGCTCGGCGATCATCGCCGACTGTTTTCCGGTGATGGGCGGCAGACCGGAAGAACCGAGCACGATCGATCCATTGGCCGTGCCGGCCGCCGACTCGAAGCCGTCCTGCGCCAGCAAGGGTGGCAACGCAACCGTGGTCAGCGAAACCGGCTGACCGCTGTTGCCGGCCAGGTCACTCCCCGGCGCAACGATCAATTGATAGGTCGTACCAAAGCGCAAAGCGACGTCGTTGGGCGACGCGAAGCCGGTGACCACCGTATTCGATGGATCGAACAGAGGCGTCAGGCCCACCAATTCGCCGCCCACCGACAGCTGCGCGGTGGTCTGCAACGGCAGCGGTTCGCTGGCCGTGGCCACCACCGGCGCCAGCGGATCCGCCGTGCCCGACAGTTGCCCCCCGCTCAGCGTCGGAGGAACGTTGTCTGCCACGCCGGTGAACGCCACCGTCACCGAGCCGATCAATCCTTCATCACCCTCGAAATGATCCAGCATTCCGACGCCCGTGCCGCGCACGGTGTCGGCGCCGACGGTGAACTGGACGCGCGAGAACCTGATGTCGTCATGGCAGGTCGTCTTCTCAAGCGCGACCGAGATCGGCGCCTGGAATGTGACGTTGTCGGTGGTCTCCGCCGCCACGATGGTGGTGCCGGCGGCGTTCCCCATCAAGATGGTCTTGGCTTGCGGGTCCAGGCGCACGGTAAAGGTCTGGTCGCCGGGAAAATCGGTGGGGAAAGACGAGGGCGCGTTGACCGTGACTTGCCCCCGCACCACGAACGACCGCGCCTGGGTCAGCGGCGATCCGACGACGGGCGGCAGGTTCGTGTCGGGATCTCGATCCGCTGGCCCGCCATCGGGCACCGACGGCGAACCGCCGCTGCCGCCGGGCGGGAGCTGGTTGGGGCTATCAAGCGGCCCCGATGAACAGCCGCTGACGACGGCGAACAAAGCTGTTGCAGAAAGAAAAAACCAGCCTCCGGAGATTCGCATGCGCACTTGTCTGTGCAATGCCGATACCAGGCGACGGCTATCGCGGAACGGGCCGATCGACGGCGGGCGGTGCCCGTTATTCCTCGGCGCAGTGACACCGCTGTCGCGAACTGGTCGTGTTCGCCGCGCGGATCTTGACTTCCGTCGACGCTGGCTGCGAAATTTCAATACCTTGGCCCTTTATTTCTTCTTCTTCGCGCTCTGCCTGATCCCTGTGACCATCGTGGCAAGCGCGCTGACCGCCAGCTTTCGGCTGTTGCGGCGCCTGGCCACCTTGCGGCGGGCGGAGTTCTCGGTTTCCACCACCGAGGTGCGGCCGGGCGACACGTTCGAGGCACGCGCCACGGTGGTGCCGCGCGCGGCGCGGCCGGTGACGGTGGAGGCGCACCTGACCTGCACCATGTTCGATCACCGACCGCACGAGCTTTACGCCAGCACCCGCCAGATGACGGCGGCGCCGGCGGCCGGCGGGCAGTACGCCGTCGATCTGGTCCTGCCCGAGTACGCCCTGCGCACCGGCCGCGTCGGCGAGAGCACGACGGTGGCAGAGAACGCCCACCGGATGCTGGTGGTGTGGACCGTCGACTTCGAAGTGCGATCGGCGGGCGGCACGTTGTTGCACCGCCGTTCGCGCGCCTTCGAGGTGCCGCGCGGGCGGCGCCTCAAGACCCAGCTGCGGCGCATGAGCCTGCTGGCCCTCGACACGTTCTCGTCGATTCGCAACGACATGCTGTTCAACTGGCTGGTGCATCTGGCCGCCTGCGATGGGCCGATCACCCCGGCCGAACGCACCCAGCTTTACGAGCTGGTGTCCGAGATGGTGGGCATGGCGGATCTGGAAGACGCCAGCGCCCGCGTCGAGCGCGAGCTGCAGCGGCGGCTGGTGATCGACGGCCTGTTCCTGCACCGCTATGTCCCGCTGGAGCAACGGCTGGAGTTTTATCGGGCGCTGCTGACGCTGGCGCTGATCGACGGGCCGTTGGTCGACAAGGAGATGACCTTTCTGTTCGATTCGGCCAAGGTGCTGGGCATCAGCGACGAGGACGTCAAGGCCATCGAAGCGGAGGTGGCCCGTGCGCGCCAAGCCGAAGCCAACTAGGACGGCCGTCGCCGGCATCGGTGCCGCGCTGGCCGTCGCGCTGGCCCCGGTCGCCGCCGTCGCCCACGAGCGCTGGGTCAAGCACGACGCCAAGCCGTTCGACCACGCCTACTTTCATTCGATGAGCGGCGAGGTGCTGGAGCTGTCGCTGCTGGCCACCGCCGCCGTCGCGGTGATCATCGGCCTTTGGTACTTGGGCGCGGTCACCCTGGTCGAACACTGGACCCCGACCTCGGTCGAGAAAAATCTGTCCCGCCCCAAGCGCGGCCCGCTGGGGCGCTTGTTGACGGGGGTGCTGCGATTTGCCCTGGACGGGTACATCGATAGTCCGTGGTACGCGCGCGCCGAGCGGGT
>DASXQB010000127.1:0-3120 GCA_036493295.1 Polyangia bacterium
CACCGCCAGATTGGGAAAGCCGTCGGCCTCGCCGGGCGCGGCGCCAGCGGCCGCGATCAGCGTCTGGCCTTGATCGTCCAGCGCATCGACCAGCACGGCCACCGTCGACTCGGGCTCGACGGTGACGGACAGACGGCGTCGGAGCAAGGCCGGCAGCGCGTCCGTGGGCGCGGGCGCGTCGGTGCCAGGCGCAGGCGCGATGGTCAGGCGAAAAAGATCGACGTCATGGGATTTGCCCGCCGCGGCCTCCAGGCGGCCGGTGATTCCGATCGGCGTCAGCGCGGCGTCGAAGGCCAGCTTCTGCGCCGCCGCCAGCGTGTCGTTCGGTTCGATCTCGGGTGCGAAGGCGACGCCTTGATCGCCGGCAGGCGCCGACGCCGCCACCACCACCGCCGCTCCATCCGAGCGCGGCAGCAGCGACGTTCGACGGCAAGCGCCCGCCCCCGCACCGCCGACAACAATGACGCCCAAACCGACAAGGAGGCTCCGTCGCATCCGGCGCCTCCCGTCCGCGACCATCGTTAGGCGCCGGGGCCGTCGTCACCGCTGGCTGCGCCGGCGGGCACCGTCGCGGGCACGGCCGCGGGATCGTCCGGACGCGGCTGGATGCTGGCCATGAACTCGGCTTCGGCCACCACCACGTCGCCGACCTTGGCTTCGCCGCGCATCTTCCAGATCGCCCCGCCCTTGCGCAGCGGCGTCACTTCCAGGCGCAGCGAATCGCCGGGGATCACCGGGCGCCGGAACTTGGCCTTGTCGATGGCCATGAAATAGATGACCTGCTTGTCCGGATCGAACTTCACCAGGCGCGCGGCATAAAGGGCGCCGGCCTGCGCCAGCGCCCCGATGATCAGCACGCCAGGCATCACCGGATGGCCGGGAAAATGGCCCTGGAAGTGGGGCTCGTTGCGGGTGACTTGTTTGATGGCGACGATGTGCTCGTCGTCCAGCTCGTCAACTCTGTCGACCAGCAGGAACGGATAACGGTGCGGGAGAATCTTCTCGATGTCGCGGATGTCCAGCACGCGTGCGCTCTTTCCCTGGCGCCGGATTACTTCTTGGCCGCGGGCGCCGACGCAGCCGCCGCTGGCTTGTCCGCGCCTTCGCCGGCGTTGTACCGACGGATGAGATCGTTGGTCAGATCCAGGTGCGATTTGGCGTAGACCACGCCCGACTGGGTCTTGTCCAAGATCATCGTGAAGTTCTCGGCCACGGCGATCTTGTTGATGATGCGGGTCATGCGCTCGAAGATCTTCGCGGTGGCTTCCTGCTCTTTGCTCTGAAGATCCTGCTGGTGGCGCATATACGTCTGCTGCACCTTCTGCATGCGGCCCTGCAGCTCGGCTTCCTTGTCGCGCACCTTGTCGGCGGGAAGCAGCGTTCGCTTCTTGTCCAGGTCGTCGATGTCCTTCTTCAAGGCCTGCTGCTGCTCATCGAGCTCTTTTTGCTTCTGATCGAAGACCTTCTTCAGGCTCTCTTTGGCTTTGCGGCCGTCGTCGGTTTCGTTCAGCGCGCGTTGCAGATCGACGTAGCCCAGCTTGACGTCCTCCGCGTGCGCGGCGAAAGGCTTTGACGCCAATAGCAAAAAACCGAGTGCCAACCAACGTGCCATGTGATCTCCTTTTTCGCGGCCTTGCTTAGCAGAGGTTAGAAAAAGTTGCCAATGGTGAACTCGAAGACGATGGGCTGCTCGCCGGGCAGGGTCTTGAACGGAATACCCCACTCGAACCGCAGCGGCCCGATCGGCGAGAACCAGCGGAACCCGAAACCCCAGCTTTCCCGGTAGGCGCCCAGATTGAGTGGGCTGCTGCACGGATCCTTGCTGGCGTCGACGCCGTGCGGGCTGAGCTTGCAGTACTGGTCTTCCAGGTTGAAGGCGTTGCCCATGTCGGTGAAGACCACGCCGCGGATGCCCACCTTGTCGAAGATGGGGAATTCAATTTCGGCGTTGGCCAGCACCTGCATGTTGCCGCCGATGAGAAAGTTCGTCAGCGACGCGTCCTGGGCCTGGCTGCTGGGCGCCAGGATGGTCGGCCCCAGTGACCGCGGGGCGAAGCCGCGGATGTCGTAGATGCCGCCCACGAAATAGCGTTCGAAGATGGGCACGCCGCGCGGATCGCGGCTGGCGATCAAGCCGCCTTCCAGTTTCATGCGCAGGACGAACGGCCCCCAGATTGGATAGAAGAAACGGCCGACGGCTTGATAGCGGGTGAAGACGTTCTCCGACAGCAGGAAGTGGTCGGCGACCTCGGCTGACAGCGTGTTGTAAAAACCTTTGGTTGGAAACAGCCGGTTGTCGCGCGAGTCGTAAGACAGCAGCGCCTGCCCCGCCGACGTCACGCCCGAGCGCAGGAGGTTGGCGATCTGCCCCACCGGCGTCGGATCGCGCTGGCCGCCGGAGAAGAGACTGCGAAAGCCGCCCGTCGACACGCTGACGTCTTCCAGCGTGTACGTCAGCAGCAAGCGCAGGTCCTCGGCCAGCAAATAACCCCAGGTCAGGCTGGCGCCCTTCGACGACCGGGTGAACGAATAGAGATAGCGGTCCTGCTTGAACAGGTTGAAGCCGAAGGTCCAGTTGGTGTCCAGGAAGTACAGATCCTGAAACTGCAGCAAAAAAAGCTGCCGCAAGCTGGAAAGCTGGGCCTGCAACGTCAGCAGTTGGCCGCGCCCCAGCAAGTTGTTCTGCGAGATCTGCGCCTGGGCGATGAAGTTCTCCACCGACGAGAAGCCGGCGCCGATCTGGAACGTGCCGGTGGGCCGCTCCGATACCTCGACGTTGACGTCCATCTGGTTGTCGGTGTCCCCGCGCTTGGTCGAGATGTCGACCTTCTCGAAGTAGCCGAGCGCGTTCACCCGGCGTTTGGAGGCGTCGATCAAGGTCTGGTTGTAGGTCTCGCCTTCATAGATGCGCAGCTCGCGGCGGATGACCTTGTCGCGGGTCTTGTTGTTGCCGCGGATGTTGATGCGATCGAACGACACCAGCTCGCCCTTCTGGATCTCGAAGATGACGTCGACGGTGCGGGTCTTGTCGTTGACCGGCGTCGAGGGGCTGGCGTTGACGTAGGCGAAGCCGCGGTCCTTGTAGAAATCGGTCAGGCGCTGCAGATCCTCGGACAGCTT
>DASXQB010000128.1:0-7545 GCA_036493295.1 Polyangia bacterium
GGCGGCGGCGGCGGGGCTGCTGGTGCCGGCAATCGTCGGATGCGCAGGCGAGGACGGCATCGGGGATCCACCGCGCGTCACGCCGGGGTTTCTGCAGCAGCACGAATCGGTTCCGACGGAGGTCCTGGGAACCTGGTACCTGAACCGCGGCGGCCAGCGCGTCACGCTGGTGCTGAACACTCAAGGTGGCGAGCCGGGCGGCTCTGTCTCGGTCGAAGGCGGGACAGGCGACTTTCCCCTCGAGGCGTTTCAGTTCTCGACGCCGGAAGGCCAGCCAATTGCGCTGGCGTTTCGCGCGCTGGAAGACGAGACCATCACCTGGTATCGGCTGCTGGTCGACGACGGTGTGGCCACCGGCCGGGTGGCGCACACGTCGAACTATCAGCAACCCGATATCACCGCGTTTCAGGGTTTGCTGACCGGGTGGCGCGCGGAGACCTTCGACGCCGACATCGTTCCACGCACCTTTGACATCGCCATCGACGGACAGTGGCAAGCGATCCTGCGTGTCGACGCGGCGGGGGCGGGCGCCTTCGCCGGCCAGTTGAAACTGTATGCTGACGGCAATGGCGCGCTGAGCGAGCAGCTGTCGGAAGACGTCACCGTGACTGGCTGGGACGGCAGCAAGCTGTCCTTCGTTCGCTCGGTCACCGCGGGCAGCGAGCAATACAGCGGCAAGGTCGCCGGCCGTCTGATCGCCGGCACGATGAACAGCGCCGGCAACTCGGCGCCCGCCGCCTGGCACGGCCAGCGCACCGAGATCCTCAGCCACGGCATCGGCGCGCGTTCATCGCCGGCGTTGATTGACTGGCAGGCGCACACCCGCAACCGTTTGATGCGCTTGATGATGGACGGCGCGCCCGCGCCGCTGACGTCGTCGACCACCGTGCTGTCCACGCGCGCGCCGGTTCCGCAGCTGGCTGTCCCCGCCACGCGCGACGACGCCTTCGCCAGCTGGCCACAAAGCTATCAACTGGACGAAGTGCAGTGGCAGTACACCTTGCCCAATCCCTACGGCGCTGATCCGCTGACGCGCGTCGCGCACGGCTACGTGGCGGTTCCCACCACCCCTCCGCCCGTCGGGGGCTTTCCCTTGGCGGTGGCGTTGAACGGGCACGGCGGCAGCGCGCTGGCCGCCTTCGATCCCAACAACGCCAGCTACTGGTACGGCGACGCCTTCGCCCGGCGCGGGTACGTGGTGGTGGCGGTGGACGTCGGCCACCGGCCGCTCGCCGATCGCGCGGCGCTGTACAGCGACGAACTGGCTGGTGACGATCCGAACAACGGCAACGGCAACCATCCCGCCATCGCCGCCGACGGGTTCGCCTCCGATTGGGAAGAAGACGGCGAGCGCGCCTGGGACGCCTTGCGCGCGCTGGACTACGTGCTGGCGCGACCCGACGTCGATCCGGCCCGCATCACCGTGGTCGGCCTGTCAATGGGTGGCGAGGTGGCCGATCTGGTGGGCGCCATCGATCTGCGCGTGCGCGCCACCTTGGCCGCCGGCGATCCGCCCGATCTGGCCGTGATGCAGCTGCACGGGAATCACCCCTGCTTTAACTGGCTGCGCGGCAGCGTGCGCGAGTATTTCGATCCCAGCGACCTGCACGCCCTGGTGGCCCCGCGAACGCTGATCCGCGAGACCGGCGCCGTGGACACCGTCTACTCGAACAGCACCTGGCCGTACGCCAGCGCCAAGCAGGTGGTCCGCCGCGCGCAACCCGCGTTCGATGCGCTGGGCGGCACCTTGCTGCACTATCTGCACGACGGCGCGCACCTGTTCTGCGTCGGCGACACCACCAGCGGCGCCGCCACCGCCGGCGGCGTGACCGCGCCGATGGAAACTGCACCGTCCGCCAGTGACCCCTCGCCGACCGACTGGGAGTCGGATCAAACAACGATGGCGCTCAGCGCGACATCGTTGTTCGACGTGCTGCCGCGGTAGCTGGCGACGAAGGCGATCTACGACGCCTCCTTTTGGCCGAACCACGAGGGCAGAAAACTGGCTGGTTTGGCCGCGGCGTTGTACCAACGATCCGTGGTCGACACGTCGTCTATCGTCTCTGCGCTTGCTCCGGGCGTGGCGCTCACCAGCGCGGCGATCTACTGGGCGAACTTGCAGTCGCGCCTGGACAACCTGGCCACCCGCGTCCGGTCGTTGAACACCGAGCTGCGCCATGAGACCAAGGGCTCGCCGCGAGCGGTGAGTGTCGAGCTGCAGGTGGTGATGGTGGCGGCCCGCTCGCACGTGCTGCACATCGGCGTCGTGCTGTCGGTTGTCGCGCTGGTGGGATTTCTGGGGTCCAGCGCCATGTTGTTCGTGGCCTCGCACGAAAGTAAGTGGGCCACGGGGATCGCGGTGGCCTTGTTCACGCTTGGCCTCCTCGCCCTCGGCGGATCGTTGCTGACGACGTTGTGGGAGATGCTCTGGGCGCGCCGGTCACTGGATGAAGACATTCGCAGCAGTCGGCCGCGCGAAACAAATTCTCCGCCCGCCCGTTCGTCACTCGACGCGTAGGCGTTCGTAGTACGCGAACAGATCGCGCAGGGTTTTTCCCTGTTCCTGCGGAAACTGTTCGCCGTCGACGTTCAGGTCGCGGATGCGATCCAGACGGAAGTTCCGGAAGTCCGTGCGCAGCTCGCACCACGCGCCCAGCGACCAGGTCTGGCCCCAGTAGAAAAGTCCCAGCGGCCACACGGTCCGTTCGGACGCGGCGCCACCTTTGTCGTTGTAGGCGAAGCGCACCTTGCGGCGCTCCTTCACGGCGGCGCGCAGGTCGCCGAGGCCGGCGGCCATCTGGCGGCGCACGTGGAAATCAGGGGCGAACAACGTCGCGTCGGGGATCCGCCCGCGCAATCGTGGCGGCAGCACGTTGTCGATCTTGGCCAGCGCCATCTCGGCCGCGCGCGCCAGCCCGACGTCGGCCCAGGCGGTGACGATGCGCGCGCCCAGGATCAGCGCCTCCAGTTCGTCTTCGGTGAACATCAGCGGGGGCAGGTCGTACCCCTTGGGCAGCGCATAGCCGACGCCAGCCTCACCAAGGATCGGAACACCCGACGCAATCAGATCGCGCACGTCGCGGTAGACCGTTCGCTCGGACACCTCCAACACATCCGCCAGCTGGGCGGCGGTGGTGACGCCGCGCCGGCGGAGGCGTTGGACGATCTGGAACAGACGGTCGGCCCGGCGCACGCGGCGCCGATCCTACCTACTTCTTTCCGGGCATGGGTTGCCAAAGGCCGAAGGCGGCGCCGGCGGGATCGACGCACAGACTGAACCAACCGGTGTCGGGGACGAGCTCTTTCGATGCCAGGATGGTGGCGCCCAGGTCGCGGGCCTTTTGCGTGGCAGCCTCGACGTCGTCGACCCGCATGTACAGCAGCCAACCGGACGGCGCGCCGGGCTTGGCGGCCAGCAAGCCGCCGGGAAATCCTTCGGCCGGGTCAAGCTCGGTGTATCGGCCCTTCGGCGTGTCCAGCGACGTCACCTTCCAGTCGAACAATCGGCGGTAAAAGGTGATCGCCTGGTCGGCGTCTTTGCTGTGCAGCTCGGCGTACGAAAACGGATTGCTCATGATCGTCTCCTCGGGTTGAGTCACGGGTCGCAAAAGTGCGTCCGTGGTTTTTCTCGACGGAGACGACCCTAGTCGGGTCCTCCTGACACCGTTCTGTCAGGAGGGTTTTCCCGATGGGAAAAGGCAGCCGTCGCATTGACGGATCGACATTTTGCGTGCAACGATGGTGCGGGCTGAAAGTGCATCGCATTCCCCCGATGGACGCTGAACCGAGCAGCGTGACTGCTGGTGCGGCCTTTCAAGTTTCGTGGATGCTGGCGGCATTCCGTCGGGCGGCGGCGGTTGCGGGCGCGCTGGCCGCGCTGTTGATTCCGCTGGTCGCGTTCGCCGACGCCGGCGATGCCGGCGAGGCGCTGCCCATCGAAACCCACGGCTTCGTCAGCCAGGGCGCCATCAAGTCGACCGAGTACAACTATCTCGTCAACTCGAAACGCGGCAGCGTCGACTTCAGCGAGGTGGGGCTGAACTTCACCGCTCGTCCGATGGACAACCTGCGCCTCGGCTTTCAGCTGTTTTCGCGCCGCCTGGGCACCACCGGCAACTTCAACGTCAAGGCGGACTGGTTCTACTTCGACTATCACTGGCGCGATTGGCTGGGGCTGCGCGCGGGCCGGGTGAAATTGCCCTTCGGTCTTTACAACGAGGTCAACGACGTCGACGCCGCCCGCGTGCCGGTGCTGCTGCCGCAGTCGATCTATCCCCTGGCCGATCGCGACTTCCTGCTGGCCCAGACCGGCGCCGAGCTTTACGGCTATGCGCGCCTGGGTGCGGCGGGCGCGCTGGACTATCGGATCTACGGCGGCTCGGTCGAGGTCGACACCCCGGCGCAGGCGGGCTCGCCCATACAGATCACCGCCATCGAAACCCCATACGTCGTCGGTGGGCGGCTGTTCTGGGAGACGCCGCTGGACGGACTGCGAGTCGGGGGCAGTCTGCAGGCGCTGAAGCTGAACCTGAACTTCTCCCAGATGGGGATGCCATTCACGGCGTCCATACCGGCGGTGATTTGGATTGCCTCGGCCGAATATGCGGCCAGCGACTGGCTGCTGGCCGCCGAATATTCGCGCTGGTACGAACGCTCCGACAGCACGGACCCTCTTTTGGTCGTCGCGCCGGTGACCAGCGAACGCATGTACGCCCTGGCCGCCTATCGCTTCAGCCGCTGGTTCCAGACCTCGCTCTACTATTCGTTGCTGTTCCCGAAGACCAGCAATCGTTATGGCGTGGCCAACAACCAGCACGATATCGCCCTGACCTTCCGTTTCGACATCAACGCCCACTGGTTGATCAAGCTGGAAGAGCACTACATGCACAACGCGGCCGGTTTGGATCCGGCGCTGAACGGCGTCAGCCAGATGGATCTGGGCACGCTGGACAAGGACTGGTTGGTGTTCCTGATAAAGACGACGGCTTATTTCTGATTGGCACCACCGTGCGTTCGCTTTTTTCAGTCCGGTTTTTGGTCGCGTTGGTGCTGGCGGTGGCGGCCGCGGCGCCGGTGCTTTCGCACGCCGCCGGGTCGTCATCGTATCGGGTGGTGGTTAACCCGCAGAACAGCGCCACCAGCGTCGATCGCAAGTTCGTGGTCGACGCCTTCCTGAAGAAGATCACCCGCTGGCCCGACGGCGAGATCATCCGCCCTGTCGATCTGTCGTCCGAACTGCCGGCGCGCGGGCGATTCTCCGACGAGATCATCAAGCGTTCGGTGTCAGCGGTGAAAAGCTATTGGCAGCAGCTGGTCTTTTCGGGCCGCGAGGTCCCGCCGCCCGAGATGGACAGCGACGAAGACGTCATCCGTTACGTGCTGCGCTTTCCCGGCGCCATCGGCTACGTTTCGGGCGCGGCCAACGCCGAACGTGTCAAGGTTGTCACCATCCAGCGGTGACGGTGGACCATGCGGCTTTCGTTTCGAAGCAAGTTGACCGCCATCGTCGGCACCGCGGCGCTGGCTTTTCTGGTGTTGCTGATCAGCAGCGCGACCATCTCGAACCGCACGCAAGATCAGCTCACCGACATTGAGAAGCGTTACCTGCCGCGTCTGGAGCTGGGGCCGCGGCTAGAGACGCAGTTCGAACACCTGCAGCGTGGCTTGCAGGATGCGGTAGCGGCGCGCGACGCCGAGGCGCTGGAGGCAACGCACGCCACCAAGGACGGCCTTCTGGCCGAGCTGGCTGCCGCGCGCACGGTGGCCGATCCGATGCAGGCGGCGCTGCTTCGCAATGCCATCGAAGACTATTACTCGGCCGCCTACGACGTTTCTCGTCGCATCCTGGGCGGTGAGACCGGCGAATCGCTGGTGCGCTGGATGGGCGCGATGCAGACCAAGCAGGCGCGCGCGGCGCGCACCCTGAAAGAGACCACCGCCTTCGATCGCAACGGCCTGGCGCGGGCGTTCGCCGCCGCGTCCGAGGCGCAAGCGGTGGCCACCAAGGTTCGCTTCGCGGTGATCATCGGCTGCCTGCTGGTGGTGGTGCTGATGTCCGTGCAACTAGGCCGGGGCGTGCTGGGCGCGCTGTCGCAGCTGACGGTCGGCCTGCGCCGTTTCGGCGACGGCGACTTTCGCACACCCATCCCGGTGGTCAGCCACGACGAGCTGGGCGAGGTGGCGACGCAGGCCAACCAGATGGCGGCCGGCTTGAACCGCCTCGGCAGCGAGCGCGATCGTTCCGACTGGCTGAAGGCCGGGCAGGCGGGGCTGGTGGTCGAGGTGCGCGGCGAGCTGGAACAAAAAGAGCTGGCCGATCGGGCCACCGCGTTCCTGGTGCAGTATCTGACCGCGGCGGCTGGCGCGCTGTATCTTTACCAGCCCGACGGCAGCTTGAAGTTGACCGGGCAATACGCCTTGTCGGCGGGCGACGGGGCGGGGCAGGCGGCGCCGATTTTTCGTCGCGGCGAAGGCCTGGTCGGTCAAGCGGCGCTGGTCGATCGCCTGACGGTGGTGACGGATCCGCCGCCGGATTTTCTGCGCGTGCGTTCCGGCCTGGGCGAGGGCGCACCGCGCGTGCTGGTGTTCCAGCCCATCACGAACGTCGGGCGCGTCACCGGGGTGATCGAGCTCGGCTTGTTTCGCCCGTGGACCGAGGTCGACGCCGAGCTGCTGGCGTCGGTGCGCGATCCGCTGGCCATCGCGCTTGAGGGCGCGCGCTCGCGGGCGGCGACGCGCGATCTGCTGGCCGAGACGCAACGCCAGGCGGAGCGGCTTTCGTCGCAAGAAGAAGAGCTGCGGGCCATCAACGAAGAGCTGCAGACCCAACAGGACGAGCTGCGCCAGACCAACACGGAGCTGGGTCTGCGGGCAAAAGAGCTGGAGGACCAGCGGCGGATTCTGGAAGACCGCAACCTCGAGCTGTCGGAAGCGCGCACCCGCCTGGAACACAAGGCGTCCGAGCTGACCACTGTCAGCTCGTACAAGTCGCAATTTCTGGCCAACATGTCGCACGAGCTGCGCACACCGCTGAACAGCATGCTGCTCTTGTCCAGCCTGCTGGCGGACAACGAGAGTGGCAACCTGACCGAAAAGCAGGTCGAATTCGCTCGCACGGTTCACGCGGCCGGGAAAGATCTTCTGGCCCTGATCAACCAGGTGCTGGATCTGGCCAAGATCGAATCCGGCAAGCAAGAGGTGCGCAACGAGCCGGTGGCGCTGCAGGCGGTGGTCGAGCACCTGGGGCGCGTCTTTCAACCGCTGGCGCGCGACAAGGGCCTGGAGTTCGTGTTCACCGTGTCGCCGTCACTGCCGTCCACCATCAACACCGATCGCCGGCGCCTCGAACAGGTCTTAAACAACCTGCTCGGCAACGCCATCAAGTTCACGCCCAAGGGCACCGTCACGTTGACGGTCGATCGGCCACCGGCGGGCGGCGAGCGACTGCCGGTCGATCTGCCGCGCGAGCGAGCGGTGGCCTTCACGGTCACCGACACGGGCCTGGGCATTGCGTCCGGCGACCATCAACGCGTGTTCGCCCCGTTC
>DASXQB010000129.1:0-10341 GCA_036493295.1 Polyangia bacterium
CGCCAACGGTGGTGCCGCCCACGCCACCACCAACGCCACCACCCCCGCCGCCGGGTTTACCGCCCGAACCCGGGGTCACCGTCGTTGAACCAGGACCGCTGGCACCGCAACCAACCGTGAGCGCGAACAACGGCAAAAGCGCAACCAATACGAACGTTGAACCCTGGGGTGACATGACAACTCCACCCACAAATCAATGGGGCACTTAATTTTAACGCAATCACCAGCGTTCGTCATCAGCCGTTGTTTATGGCTAGGCGCCAAGCGCGATCTCGAGAGCCGCGAGATCCATGCGATAGCCGACACCGAAAACAGAGGCGATGATCTCGTCGCCGGGGGACGCTTCTTGCAGCTTGCGTCGAACATTCTTGACGTGGGTGTCCACTGTCCGGTCGGTGACCACCCGAGAGTCTTCATAGAGAGCGCGCAACAATTTGTCGCGCGACCACACTGTGCCGGGCGCGTGCGCCAACGCGCTGATCAGACGGAACTCGACGTGGGTCAAACGCAGCTCGCGCCCGTCCAGCAGCACGCGATGAGCGGCGTCGTCGATGCGCAGCCTGACCGGTGGCGCCGGCGCCGACGGTGCCCCGAGCCGGGTGCGACGCAACAACGCCTTGACCCGGGCCACCACCTCGCGCGGGCTGAACGGCTTGCACACGTAATCGTCCGCGCCCGCGTCGAGACCGATCAAACGATCCGCTTCGTCCACCCGCGCGGTGACCATGATGATCGGCGTCGGGC
The DNA here is from genome assembly GCA_036493295.1 of Polyangia bacterium. Taxonomy (GTDB): domain Bacteria; phylum Myxococcota_A; class Polyangia; order Fen-1088; family Fen-1088; genus DATKEU01. Next base: position 745 of record DASXQB010000129.1, read on the forward strand.
CAGTGCGGCGCACGGTCTGGCACAGAGCCAACCCGTCCATGCCCGGCAACATCCAATCGAGCAGGACCATGTCGAATTGCCGCGCTTGCAGCGCCGCCAAGGCAGCGGCGCCGTCGCCCAGCGCCGTGCATTCGTATCCCGCCGCTTGCAGGTAATTGACCAGCACCGCGCGCAGCTTCGGTTCGTCCTCGACGACCAGCACGTGGGCCGAAGGGGCCGGCACGCTGTTCATCCACGCCCCTCGGTGACCAACGGCAGTCGGATCTCGATCCGCAACCCACCCAGCGTCGAACGCGCGGCCGCGATGGTTCCATTGTGCGCCTCGACGATGGTGCGGCAGATGGCCAATCCCAGGCCGGCGCCGCCCGTGGTGCGGCTGCGCGACGCCTCTTCCCGATAGAAACGTTCGAACAGCCGGGCCAACGCTGCGTCGCTGACGCTCTTGCCGTTGTCGTCGATCTCGATCAGGGCGCGTTCGCCGTCACGCCCGCAGCGCACCACCACCTGACCGCCGGCGGGGACATAGCGCTCGGCGTTTTCCAGCAAATTGCCCAGCACCTGTAAAAGCCGCGCCGGATCGCCGTCGATCAGCAGCCGGGACGCCGGTGTGTCGCCGGCAGCGGCCAGGCGCAACGTCAAACGATGCGCGGCCAGCCGGGGCGCCCAGCTCTCGATCGCCTCGGCCACCAGCGCTGCCAGATCCAGCCGCTCACGAAAATAGCGGAGCACTCCGACGTCGGACAACGCTAGCTGCTGAATGTCGTCGACCAGGCGGGTCAGCTTGTCCATCTCCGCGCGCAGCGAGCCCAAGGCTTCGGCGGTGGGGGCGCGCAGACCGTCTTCCAGCTGCTCGATCTCGGCGCGCAGCACGGCCAGCGGCGTGCGCAGCTCGTGGGTGACGTCGGCCATGAACTGGCGCCGCATGCGATCGTTGCGGTTCAGCGTTTCGGCCAATCCATTGAAGCTTCGCGAGAGCTGTCCGATCTCGTCTTCACCGTCCACCGGCACCTGCACGCTGAAATCGCCCGCGCCGAGGCGGCCGGTGGCGTCGGCCAATCGACGCAGCGGCGACAGCAGCATGCGCGACAGCAACATCGCCGCCGCGCCGGCCAGCAACAAGGCGCCGAACGCGATCACCCAGTTCATGCGGGTCTGCTCTTGCTGAAATTGCAGATCGGCTTGATTGGTCACTTGCCGCAACGGCATGCCGAACAGCGTGCCGACCACTTTGCCGTCGACGACGATGTCCGCCTGCAAGGCGTCGGAACGGGGCGACGCGCTGCCGGCGACCAACGCGCCACTGGCGTCGAAGATTGAAAGACCGGGAGCGCCCTCGCGCGGCGTCCCGGGTCGCCGCACCGCTTGTGGCGCAGCGTCGAGGCGCTCCCACAGGGCGCGATCCTCCTGGATGCCGCTCCAGCCACCGCCGTCCCGATAAAGGCGCGACAACCGGCGCGCCAGACCGGCCATGCGGTTCGCTTCCAGGCGGTTGACGTAGCTCAAAAAACCGCGCTCGAAGCTGATCCGCACACCCACGCCCATACCCGCCGCCACCGCCACACAGACGGCAAAGAACGCCACGAACAGCTTGATGCCGATGGGCATTCGAGAGAAAAGCCGACGCAACCGACTCATCTAGCAACGATTCTGCCTGATTGATTGGCGCCGGTGGACCCCGGCCGGCGAAATTCACCGGTTCTTCATTTTTGCGGCGACGGACCGGCGTTAGTTTGTTCATGCTGAAAGGGATGTCCATGCGCAAAGCGCTTGATGGTGAGGCTCGCAGCAAGTTCGGCGGGAAGTCCGGTCGCAAGTTCGGTACGTCAGTGGCGATGCCGGCGGCGATCGCTCTGCTCGGTTGCTTGTCGGCGTGCGGGAAGGTTTCGTCCACGGGCCAGACCGCCGGCGGCAGCGGAGGCTCGCCCGGCGGATCGCCAGACGCGGGCGGGATGACCGCTCCACCGCCGCCGTTCGTGGCCGTGGCGCCGTCAGCCTACGTCGCGAAGGTCAAGAACCTGCTGGTCGGGTTGCCAGCAACCGACGCCGAGGTCCAGCAGATACAAACCGATCCCACCCAGTTGAAGGGGTTGATCGACAGTTGGATGACGCTGCCCTCGTACGAAAGCAAGATGCGTCGCTTCTTCGAGCTGGCCTTTCAGCAGACGCAGATCTCGGCGGCCGACTTTGCCGACCAGACCTACCCACGACAGATTGGCCTCAACAACTCGACCATTCCACTGCTGGTGCAGAACGCGCAACAAAGTTTCGCCCGCACGATGATCCAGCTGGCGTCGACCGGGCGGCCGATGACCGATGCCGTGTCGACCAATCAATTGATGATGACCACCGCCCTCAAAGAGCTGTACGCGTTCTTGGACGGCTGGGAGGTGGATGACGACGGCAAGGTCACCGATTATTTCAAGCGCGACAATCCCAAGCTGACCCTGACCGTCGAGGCGGCGCAGGGACCGATCGCCATCGCAGACACGTTGAATCCCGCCAGTCCGAATTACATGCACTGGTACGACCCGGACGTGACGACCAACGACGCCGCCGTGGCGGGGTGCACGGAGGATCCGGTGGTTATCCCGGCGACGGGAATCGCCTTGCATTTTCTGCTCTACGGCGCGATTGAGGGGCACAAGAGCACCGCCGGCGTCACCTGCCCGCCCTCTGGCGGGACCGCCGCCGCGCCCCAGCTGGCCGCCGCCACTGATTTCAGCGATTGGTCGATGGTCACCATCCGGCCACCCGCCGCCGGCGAGGCGGTGACGAAATTCTACGACCTGCCCGCCCTGCGCACCGCCACCGAACTGGTGCTGTCGGTCCCGCGCGTCGGCTTCTTCAGCACGCCGGCCTTCTTCGCCAACTGGCAGACCAACATCAGCAACCAGATGCGCGTGACCATGAATCAAACGTTGATTGTCGCCCTGGGTTCATCAGTCGACGGCACCGACGCCACCTTGACGCCGGGCAATCCTGGGTTAGACGCCGCCCACGCCGGATCGGCCAACTGTCTTTACTGTCACCAAACATTGGATCCCTTGCGGTCTATCTTCGCGGCCACCTATTCGTGGAATTACCATTCGCAATTGGACACCGCCTTTGCGGCGCAAAAAGGCATGTTTTCTTTTCGCGGCGTGACCCAAGCGGTAAACAGCACCGGCGACATGGGAACGGTGCTGGCGCAGCATCCTCTGTTCGCGTCGGCCTGGGTGCAGAAACTTTGTTATTACCTGAACTCCACCGCCTGCGACACCACCGATCCAGAGTTCCTGCGCGTGGTCGACGTCTTCAAGACGTCTGGCTATTCGTGGAGCGCGCTGGTCAAGGAGCTGGCGGCATCGCCGTTGATCACCAATGCCTCGGCCACCCAGACCAGCACCGCCACCGGTGAAGTGATCGCCGTGTCCCGGCGCGATCACTTCTGCGCGGCGCTGGACAACCGACTGGGCTTCGTCGACGTCTGCGGATTGGACGCCGTCACCAAGAAGCAACTGGCGGGCATGGTTCCCCAGATCGTGACTGGTATGCCGTCCGATGGTTACGGCCGCGGTTCGACCGAGCCGGTGCTGCCCAATCAATCGACGCTGTTTTATCGGGCCGGAACCGAGAACGTGTGCGAAGCGATCGCGACCGCCGTCATTGACGTCGCTGTCGCCAAGCAAACCACCGGGGTGAAATATTGGTCCAGCGCGGAACCTGACATCGCCATCGCCGACTTTGTCGGCACGGTGATGGGATTGGTGTCGTCCGATCCGCGGGCGGCCCCGGCCACCATGCTGCTGAACGGACATTTCGCGGCGGCCAAACAACAAGGGGCCAACGTATCGGACGCCCTGAAATCGACTTTTGTCACTGCGTGCCTGGCACCGTCGGCCGTGTCCATCGGACTTTGAAGGAGACGACACCATGCTCACCCGCCGTCAAGCCATCATGTCGACGCTGTTCGGGACCGGTTACGTGGGATTGCGCGCGCTGGCCACCGGCCTGCCGGCGTCGTTTCTTCTCAATCCGCGCCGCGCGCTGGCGGCAGCGGCACCCGCCTGCGCGATGAAAGACCGGGCCCAGTATTTCATCTTCAATACGCTGGGCAGCGGCGATCCGATCAACGCCAATGTTCCGGGCACCTATGACGATCCGAAGATCGCCCACAGCCTGGATCCAGCGATGGCGCCGGTGCCTTTGACCATCCGCGGACAATCGTTCACCGCCGCGACGCCCTGGAGCACGCTGCCGCGGGCGGTGCTGGACCGAACCATCTTCTGGCACTTGATGACCAACACGCCGGTTCATCCGAAAGAGCCGGATGTCTTGAAGCTGATGGGCGACACCTACGGCGGCGAGATGTTGCCGTCGCTGCTGGCCCGCAACATGGCGCCCTGCCTGGGGACCATCCAAAGCCAGCCGATCTGCGTGGGCGCCACATCTCCCGCCGAAGGATTGACGTACAACGGAGCGGCGCTGCCCATCATCCCCGCCTTGGCCTTGAAAGACACACTGACTAACGCCGTCGGTCCTTTGACCAACCTGCAGCCGCTGCGCGATCAGACCCTTGGGCAGCTTTATGATCTCTACAAGACCAGCGCCACGCCGGCCCAGCAGGTCTACATCGATTCATTGGTGACGTCGCAAAGTCAGGTGCGCAACATCAACCAATCGCTGTTGAACGCGTTCGCCTCGATCAAAGACAACAGCGCCAACTCGCAGATTCTGGCCGCGGTGACGCTGATTCAAATGAACGTCACGCCGGTTGTCTCGGTCCACATACCGTTCGGCGGTGACAATCATCGGGACGTCGGGCTGGCCGCGGAGACGGCGCAGACTGTCTCGGGCGTGGCGACCATCGTCGGGCTGATGCAGCAGCTGGCAGCGGCAGGATTGGCCGACAAGGTGACGTTCACGTCGCTGAATGTCTTTGGCCGCACCATCGGTCCCGCCAACACCGACGGACGCCAGCACAACCCGAACCACCAGGTGTCGATCACCATCGGCAAGCCGTTCGTCGGCGGCGTGGTCGGCGCGGTGGCCCCGGTTCAGAACGACTATGGCGCGACGTCCATCGACTCCAAGACCGGCAAGGGCGATCCCAGCGGCGATATCAACGCCGGCCAGACCTTGGCCTCTTTCGGGCAGACCATGCTGGCGGCGGCCGGCGTGGACAGCGGCACCATCGCCGCCGCGATCACCTCGGGCAAGGTGATCGCGGCGGCGTTGGCGTAAAGCGACTCACATCCCCGGCATCGGCATCAGCTCGACGATCTCGATGAACCCGTCCGGCATCATGAAGTGCGGATGTCCCTTCAGCGTCGCGGCCAAAGCTTCCTTCGATTCGCCCTGCATGATCGAGTAGCCCCCGAGATCATTTTTGGTCGGCGACGCGCCGGCCGGCGTGACCTTCAGGCTCTTGCCTAGTGGCGCCCCCATGTCGACCACGCCCCCGCCGGCCTTCTTGCCCCATGCCATCCAGGCATCCATGCCTGCCTTCTGTTGCTCGGGTGAGGCTTTCATCATTTGCTCGAATGACGTGTTCGGTGCCTTGTAGAGAACGAGAAATTTCTTCATCTGCGTCGCCTTTCTTTTTGACCGGCTGGTTCTGGGAAGCCGCGCGTAGCATTCGTCGCGCGTTCGCCCGATATCTATGTCCGGTCGGTTTGCCGTGCAAGCAGTCCCTGCTGCCTTCTTGAAGGTGGGAACAGACCGCTCACGGCGCCCGGGCGCAACGAAATCCGAGGTAAATTTCGCGATTCGACGGATCGTAGTTGTAGCGAATCCAGGTGGGAAGGTAGTACGGACCTTCGGCGAAGTTGCCCACCTTGACCATGCGCGTGGAGGTGGCGGTCAAATACGCGCAGTCGGTGCAAGGATCGACGAAGGCGGTGTCGTCGGGATAAAAATCCAAGTTCCACTCCCAAAAACTTCCGGCCAGATCCAGTTGACCCCAGACACCGGCGCCCAGGCTGGCGGTCCCGACGGGCGCGATGTTCTTGGCGCCCGTGCACCAGGCATCGATGCAGCTGCCCGCGCCCGCCGGATAGCAGCAGCCATAGATCGCGTATTGATTTTCCATTCCTGGATCGGTCGCGCCCCAAGGAAATTGCCGTTGCTGGTTTCCGCCCGCGGCGGCGTACTTCCACTCTGCTTCACTGGGTAGAAAGCCGCCGTCCCAGATGCAGAAGGCGTACGCCTCCCACCAGTTCACGCAATTGATGGGGAGGTTTTCCTGCGATGAAGCTGACGGGGTCCAGGTTGCGTACGCGTTGCACGACCCGAGGTTGTCATCCGTGGGCGCGATGCGGCTGCCGTCCGACGCACTCCACCCCGTTTCGTTGCTTCCGGCGGTCGCGCCGTTCGCCAGCCCCAACCCGCCGTTCAGGTGAGTGTGTTTTCCAGAGCCCGCCGCCGGCGTGAAGCCCGCTCCGTTATTCCACGCACTGACAAAGCGGCGGAACCGTCCCACTGTCACTTCATACTTATCCAGGCGGAACGTGCTGAGCGTCGCCGGATCCGCCAGCCCCATCGGCTGGCCATCCATGACGGTGTAGGTCCGACTGAAAGTCCCGCCGACGACCGGCAAGCTGTTGCAGCAGCTCTCCTGGTTCGGGCCGCAATTGGTCAGCCCCTGGCCGGCGGCGCTGCAGCTAGGCGGTCCCGCGTCGTCGACGACGATCGCATCCGGCGCGCCACTCGCGTCGACGGTCTGGCCTGACACTTCACCGCCATCTCTTTCGCTGACGGGTCCACCCTTGCAGCCGGTGAGACACGCGCCGGCCACCGCGAGCGCGGCCGCCAGGGTGACGCCCGCTATCCCTGCTTGATCCAACGCCGACAATTCAATGCCTACGTTAATCGGCTCGGAACGCGCCCACAAGCGGCAGAAACAGGCAGACGAGGCGCGCGTTTCGACGCCGCCCCAAGCCGTGGCATTTCGGCGCCCGCCGCGAAGAGAACCTGTGCTTCAATCGATGGCTGCACGTGAAGCCCAGGCACCTCACCTTCTCGCTTCTGCTCGTCGGGTGCGCCACGTTCCATCGTCCGCCGCCGCCACCCGAGCCGATGCCCGAGCCGCCGTTTCATCCGGTGTCGTATCAGGCGCGTGTGGCCGCCGATTTCGAACCGGGCGCGCCGCAGAGATGGACCGACGTCATCATCGACGGTGCCGGCCGCGATCAGCGACGAGCCTGCACGCTGGCGGTGGCCAGTGAGCTGCGGTCGATCACGGCGTTGCCGGGCGCCAAAGGCAGCGTCGTCCGCGCCTGCGCCGCAGAGACACTGCCCACGCTGACCGCGCCGGTCGCGCCCGGCGTGGTGCTGATCGAGGCGCGCGCCGCCGGCGACGAGCTGCGCGCCGCGGCCACCTTGGCCCCGACCGAACCATTTCCCGAAACGCTGCGCGCCCGGATCGCGACGTTCACGCGCTTCGGGTCACCCGAAGAATGCGCCGCAATGTTATTCCGGTCGCAAGGCAAGCGACAGGAGCTCGCCTTGCGCGGCCGCCACGAGCAGACCGAGTTTGCGCAGCGCAAGATCGGAGCGGCAGAAACAGAACGGGACACCTCTTGCACCAACCAGCGCGCGGTCGCCACCCAGTGCGATGCGCTTCAACCCGCACCCGAGCTGGCCCGCGCCTGCAAAGGGGGTCAGAGCTCGCGTCGCTGTCGGACCGCCCATCAGCAGGCCCGAACCCGCCAGCGCTGCGAAGCGGGCCTGCAAGCAGCCCAGCGCGACTGCGAACGAACGAACCGCATCGTCGAAGAGGCGCGCCAGCGCTTGCCCTCCGGGCCATTGGTGCCGACGGGCGATCCGCCGGTGTGCCAGCCCGGCTGATCGCACAACGTCCAACGCCGACCGGTGAGTTCGCGCCGCCGCGCTGGGAATCTGTCGGGCGGCGTGTGAAACTGCCCGACCATGAAGATTGGCGTCGATTTTGACGGCGTCGTCATCTCAATCGATCGACTGATTCATCGGCTGGCGGTCGAGGCCGGGGTCATCACCGACGACGTTCCGCCACGCGCGACGGAGATGCGCGCGTGGCTGGAACGCCAGGGACAAGCCCAGCGCTGGGGCGCGCTGGCCGATGAAGCGCACGGCGTTTGGCACGCGGACGCGCCGGCCTTGTCGGGCGTCCATGACTTCTTTCGCCGCAGTCGCCGGCGCGGTTTGTCTTTGTTCATCGTCGGGCATCGGCCGGGCGAGCTTTGGGAGAAAGCGCAGGATTGGCTGGCGCGGCAGGGCTTCTTCAATCCGTATGACATCGCCTTGCCACGCCCGTCAGTCTTCTTCGAGGCGACGCTGGTGGCGCAAACGGAACGCGTGCGCGCCCTCGGCTGCACGCATTTCATCAGCGATCGGGCCGCGATTCTTGAACACCCGGCTTTCCCAGGCAACGTCCGCAAGATTCTGTTCGAACCAGAACCGAGTGACGCTGTGGTCTCGGGCGCCACCACGCGGGCCCGCGGGTGGAATCACCTCAGCGAATTTTTTCTGTCGCCCGGCACGCGCTGACCTGGACGCCGCGCCAGTCAGCGCGCGCTGATCAGGGTCGCTGCAGGCGAAAGCTCTTCGGGAAGTTGCCGTAGTCGGATGACGTGATCCCGTTGCGGGCGCTGCCGCGATAGGCGGGGCGACCGACGTCCAGCACGACCACCACCATTCCGCCGGCGTCAGAGAGGAAACCCGAGTGAATGGCGGCGCGGCAGATTCCAGAGTCGCCCGTGTACACGTCGCTGCCCCACAGTCCGCCCTGCGTCGAACAGCCGGGCGGACAAGAGACCAGGCGTGCGGCTCCGGGCGCGTCCTGGATCTGCATTGAGCTGAAGCTGCACCCAGCCTCGATGGCTTGCGGGGCGCCGGGCGGCGGCGCGTCCGCAGGCGGTCCGCTGCCGTTCAGCACCGCATAGCTGCGTGGATAGCTGCCGTAGTCGTTGGAGGCGAGCCCGTTGCGCGCCGTGCCCCGGTACGCCGGTCGCCCCGGTTCGATCCGCACCGTGACCACGCCGCCGCCGGGCGAGATGGCTCCGGCGTGAATCCCGGCGCGACAGATGGAAGAGTCAGCCGTGTAGACGTCGGTTCCCCACAGACCGCCGGTACTTTCGCATCCAGGCGGACAGCCGACTTGAAACACCGCGCCCGGTCCGCCTTGAAGCTGTCCGGCGTTGAAGCTGCACCCGGCTTCGATCGGTCCGCCGGACGCCGCCGCCGGCGGCCGCGAATAGGTGATCGGCGGCGGCGCAATGGTCACCGGCAGTCCCAAAGGCGACGCGGCAATCGTGCACCCTTCCAAAATCACCACGGCCGCGGACAACAAAAATGTGCGCATCTTGATTGGATCTCCCTTGAACGAAAGTGGGCGGCACAAGTTCACGTTGCCCGCCCTGAAACGTGAAACGTCGGCGGCGCTGGAAAATCCCCGACAATTTTTTCAAGCGGGCGGTGCCGCCGCCGCAACCCTGACGTCAATCGCGGTGCCAATATTCACAGCGGCACCGCGGCCGGCGTACGATGCCACGCCATGGCGCGGGTCGTCCTTTCCAATTTCAATCTCAACCTGCTGCTGGCTCTGGACGGTCTGCTCGCGGACAAAAGCGTCACCGCGGC
>DASXQB010000130.1:0-2822 GCA_036493295.1 Polyangia bacterium
TCTGTGAACTCTGTGGCTCTGTGGTTAATGAACCTTGAATTGAATCGGATCGTGGAATCCTAATTGGAGAAAATCATGCCGGCAAAATCGATTGTGTTTGATACGGATGCGCGGGAGGCGATGCGTCGCGGGGTGAAGATCCTGGCGCAGGCGGTGAAGGTGACGCTGGGGCCTTCGGGTCGCAACGTGGTGATTGAGAAGTCTTTCGGCAGCCCGACCGTCACGAAGGACGGCGTGACCGTGGCCAAGGAGATCGAGCTCGAAGACAAGTTCGCGAACCTCGGCGCCCAGATGGTCAAGGAGGTCGCCTCCAAGACGTCGGACGTCGCCGGCGACGGCACCACGACGGCGACTGTGCTGGCCCAGATCATCTTCCGCGAGGGCAGCCGCCTGGTGGCCGCCGGCCTCAACCCGATGGAGCTGAAGCGCGGCATCGACAAGGCGGTCGAGAAGGTCGTCGAGTCGCTGAAGAAGATGTCCAAGCCGACCAAGGGGCAGAAGGACGTCGCCCAGATCGGCACCATCAGCGCCAACGGCGATCAGTTCATCGGCAAGATCATCGCCGACGCCATGGAGAAGGTGGGCAAGGAAGGCGTCATCACCATCGAAGAAGCGAAATCGATGGAGACCACGCTGGACGTCGTCGAGGGCATGCAGTTCGACCGCGGCTATCAGTCGCCCTACTTCGTGACCGACACCGAGCGCATGGAAGTGAAGCTGGACGACCCGTACATTCTCATCCACGAGAAGAACATCTCCAGCATGAAGGACCTCTTGCCGGTGCTGGAGCAGGTGGCGCGTTCGGGCCGTCCGTTGCTGATCATCGCCGAGGTGGAGGGCGAAGCCCTGGCCACGCTGGTGGTGAACAAGCTGCGCGGCACGCTGCAGGTCTGCGCGGTCAAGCCGCCTGGCTTCGGCGATCGCCGCAAAGACATGATGAAGGACATCGCCGTCCTCACCGGTGGTCAGGCCATCACCGAGGATCTCGGGATCAAGCTGGAAGGCGTGACGCTGAAAGATCTCGGCCGCGCCAAGCGCGTGTCGATCGACAAGGAGAACACGACGATCGTCGACGGCGTCGGCAAGAAGGCGGACATCGAGGCGCGCGTGCGGCAGATCCGCAGCCAGGTGGAGGACACCACCTCGGACTACGATCGCGAGAAGCTGCAGGAGCGTCTGGCCAAGCTGGTGGGCGGCGTGGCCGTCATCCGCGTGGGCGCCGCCACCGAGACCGAAATGAAAGAGAAGAAGGCCCGCGTCGAGGATGCTTTGCACGCCACGCGCGCGGCCGTTGAAGAAGGCATCGTCCCCGGCGGCGGCGTCGCGCTGGTGCGCGCGCTGTCGGCCATCGAGAAGGTGGAGACGACGTCGGAGGAGCAGGCGGCGGGCGTGGCCATTGTGCGACGCGCGCTGGAAGAACCCTGCCGGACCATCGCTGCCAACGCCGGCAAGGAAGGATCGATCGTCGTGCACAAGGTGCGCGAGGGCAAAGGCGCCTTCGGCTACAACGCTGCCACCGACGAGTTCGAGGACCTGGTGGAAGCCGGCGTCATCGACCCGACGAAGGTGGTGCGATCCGCGCTGCAAAACGCCGCGTCCGTGGCGGCGCTGCTCATCACCACCGAAGCCCTGATCGTCGAACTGCCGAAGGAGGAGCCGCCGGCTCCCGCTCCCGGTGGTGGCGGCGGTATGGGTGGCATGGGTGGTATGGGCGGAATGGGCGGCATGATGTAACGCGCGGGGCTTCGGCCCCTGATAACGTGTCTGATGAATCGGCGTCGCCAGCGATGGTGGCGCCGATTTTTTATTTGTCGGCGGTGAAGGCCAGGGACAGCAGGGCGGTCTGGCGGTGGTAGCGGCCGACGGAGTCGCCAAGCTCGTTGACGTAGACCGTATAGCGAGCGATGAGCTGCAGGTTGTTGGCGAGGCTGCGGCTGAGCTCGACGCGCAGGCTGCTGCGGTTTTCGCGATCGATGTCCGGGTAGTACGACTGCGTGCCGGTGCCGGCGGCCAGCACGACCGGGTCGGCATAGCGGGCGACCAAAAGCTCGCCGCGGGCGGCGACGTACAGTCCCAGCGGCAGCGCGGCGGCCAGGCGCAACGAAAGAAAATGCCGCTGCAAGGTCTCGCCGATGCTGTTTGACTGGTTCCACTGCAGGACGTAACCCAGACCCAGCAAGACGGCGCCGGTGCGGGTGACCTCGGCGTGGCTGGTGTAAAGGTCGTCGAGCCTGGTGGTGCCGACGACGTTGGGCATCGGCGGACACATCAGGCCGGAGGTGGCGCCGGTGCATGTGCCCTTGATCAGCGCCCGGCCGTCGAACTGGCGCCGTTCGTAGCCGACGCCGCCGCTCAGCTCCCAGTCGACGCCTGCGTCGGGATCTTCGCTTAGCCAACGCACATCCAGCGCGGCCGTGGGGCCTGCGAAGGTGTAATCGGGATTGGGCTTGAACACCAGCCAGCGGTAGCCGCCGCTGAGGGCGACGTCCGCACCGGCGCCTAAGACGCGCGCCAGCCGCGCTGTCGGGGCCAGCGAACGAAAGTCGCCGCGCTGATCGGCGGCGCTGCTGACGCTGGCAGCGGAGGCGCTTTGGAAGGCTTCGTAGTACGCGCCGCTCAATCCCAGGTTGTAATCATCGCCAAGCCGCGCCCGCCACTGCGCGCCGGTCGAGAGGATGCCGACGTTTTCGGTGCGCGCCTCGGGTTTGGTGAACAGCTTGCCGCCGAACGTGACGGCCAGGGCGATGGTCTGCGCGTCGGCGATGCGGTCGCTCAGCTGGCCGGTGATCACCCCGCGCGCCAACGGCGAGGCGATGACGGGC
>DASXQB010000131.1:0-25167 GCA_036493295.1 Polyangia bacterium
CGCCCGTCGGACAACGACCAGGTGATTCGCCGTCGCCGCGAGTGCATCGGCTGCAGCCGGCGCTTCACCACCTATGAACGCATCGACGAGATCTTGCCCTTGGTGATCAAGAAGGACGATCGCCGCGAGTCGTTCGACCGATCAAAGATCCTGAGCGGATTGAAGAAGGCGTGCTCGAAGCGACCGGTAGCGCTGGAGACACTGGAGGCGGCGGTCGACAAGATCGAACGCACGTTGGAAGAGTCGGGCGAAAAAGAAATTCTTTCGTCGCGCATCGGCGACGCGGTGATGGCGGCGCTGCGGGACATCGACGAGGTGGCGTACGTGCGCTTCGCCTCGGTCTATCGATCGTTTCGCGACGTCAACGAGCTGATGACCGAGCTCAAGAGCCTGGTCGAGACCAAAGGCGGGAGCCGGCGGTGAGGGGCGGGCGGCGGCCTGGGCCGCGTTCGCCGGCGGACGCCGCCGACCAACGGTTCATGCGCCGGGCGTTGGCCCTGGCTGAACGCGGGCGGGGCAGCACGCGGCCGAACCCGGTGGTCGGCGCGGTGATCGTTCGCGCCGGGCGCCTGCTGGCGGCCGGCTTTCATCGCCGGGCCGGCGCCCCGCACGCCGAGATCGAAGCGCTGACGGCGTTGCAGCGTGCTGGCGGCGACGCGCGCGGAGCCACGTTGTACGTGAACCTCGAGCCGTGCTGTCACGTCGGCCGTACCGGGCCTTGCAGCGACGCGATCATCGCCGCCGGCTTCGCCCGCGTGGTCGTCGCCTGTCGCGATCCAAATCCCCAGGTGAACGGGCGCGGCTTGCGGGCGTTGCGCCGGGCCGGTGTCAGCGTGGACGTCGGTTGCTTGGCCGCGCAGGCGCTGGCCGCCAATCGGGCGTTCTTCGTGTGGATCACGCGGCGCAGACCGCTGGTCACGGTGAAGGCGGCGGCGACGCTGGACGGTTTCATCGCGCCGCGGGTGCGGCCCAAGCGGCGGGCGCCTGTGTGGCTGACCGGCGACGACGCGCGCCGGGTCGCTCATGAATTGCGCGGCCAGCACGACGCGGTGCTGGTCGGCGCGGGCACGGTGGCGGCGGACGATCCCTTGCTGACCGTGCGCCTGGCGTCCCGCAAACGGCCACGCGCGGGACAGCCCTTGCGCATCGTTCTCGACGGCCGGCTGCGCACGTCGCCGCGAGCGCGTGTGCTGGCTGGCAGCGCCGCGGGCGCCGCGACAGTGGTGGTGGGCGCGGTGGGCGCGCCGGCAGTCCGAGCGCGAGGGTTGGCGCGGGCGGGAGCGACGGTGGCGCTGCTGCGGGCGCGCGCCGGTCGCGTGCCCTTGCTTGGTCTGCTGCGCTGGCTGGCCGCGCGCGACATTCAATCAGTGCTGGTTGAGGGTGGTGCCGACGTGCTGGGCGCCTTCATCGACGCGCGCCTGGTCGATCGGGTGGCGATTTTCGTCGCGCCGCGCTTGCTGGGCGGCGGTGTGCCGCTGGCGGCGGGCGTGGGGGCGGCGATCTCCGACAGCCTGCGCCTGGGGCCGATCGCGGTGCGCTCCGTCGGAGACGATCTTTTGCTGACCGCCGACGTCATCGCGCGCGTCCCAGGCGGACCGTGACCTGGGTGCTATAATGGCCGCCCAATCGCCGGCAAATTGCGGCGAAAGCCCAGCCTCATGTTTACCGGAATCATCGAAGCGACCGGCCTGGTCGCCGCATTCGATCGCCAGCCGTCGGGTGGCGTGCGGCTGGCGGTGACCACCACGCTTCCTGTGCACGAGCTGCCGCTGGGGGCCAGCATCGCCGTCGACGGCGTCTGTTTGACCGTGGTCGAACGCGGTCCCGGTCGATTCGCCGCTGACTTGGGTCCGGAGACTTTGGCCTGCACGACGCTGGACGCGTTTTCCGTCGGGGCGCGCGTTCATCTGGAACGCCCGTTGCGCCTCGGCGATGCGCTGGGCGGTCACCTGGTCGCCGGGCACGTCGACGGCGTGGGAACCATCGTGGCGCGCCGGCCGCTGGGCGACGCGCTGGAGTTGCAGGTGACCGCGCCGCCGGCGGTGGTGCCCACGCTGGTGCCGAAGGGGTCGATCACCGTAGATGGCGTCAGCCTGACGGTGAACAAGGTCGACAGCGATCAATTTTCTGTCACGCTGATTCCGCACACGCTGGCGGTGACGACGTTGGGGGAGAAAATGGTAGGGGCGCGGGTGAACCTGGAAGGCGATCTGATCGCCAAGCACGTCGACCGGCTGGTCCGGGCGCGGCTGGGAGCGGCCGTGGCGGCGAACGGCGAAGCCAAAGACGAGCCGGCGCGCGAAGGTTTGTCGCTTGAAACGTTGAGGAAGCATGGTTTCGTCTAGCGGCAATCCGGATCCGGCGGTGGCCGATCGCGTGCGCGCCGTCCAGCGCGCCATCGACGCCGTCCGCGCCGGCGGCATGGTGGTCCTGGTCGACGACGAGGATCGCGAGAACGAGGGCGATCTGGTGATGGCCGCCGAGCTGATCACGCCCGAGGCGATCAACTTCATGGCTCGCCACGGCCGCGGTTTGATCTGCCTGTCGCTGACCGAGGAGCGCGTCAAGCAGCTGGCCTTGCCGATGATGGCAGCCGACAACCGCTCGCCGCGATCGACGGCGTTCACGGTCAGCATCGACGCCCGCCGCGGGCTGACCACCGGCATCTCGGCGCGCGAACGGGCCGAGACGGTGCGGGTGGCGGTGGCGGCCAGCGCCGGTCCCGACGACATCCTCACGCCTGGCCACATCTTTCCGCTGCGCGCGCGCCGTGGCGGCGTGCTGGTGCGTTCCGGCCACACCGAAGGCTCGGTCGATCTGGCGCGCCTGGCCGGACACGAGCCGGCCGGGGTCATCTGCGAGATCATGCGCGACGACGGCGAGATGGCCCGCATGCCTGATCTGCAGGCGTTCGCCCGCCAGCACAACCTGCCGGTGGTGACCATCGCCGATCTGATCGAATACCGCCTGTCGCAAGAGAACCTGGTGCACCGCACGTCGGAGGCGCTGGTGCGGCCGCGCCTGGGCGGCGTCAGCGCCGAATTTCGCGCCTACGTTTACACCACCGACGTCGAAGACACCGAGTACCTGGCCCTGGTGCTGGGCAACCCGGCGCCTGACCACCCGGTCCTGGTGCGCGTGCAAAGCGCCAGCGTCCTGCGCGACGTGTTCGGGGTGACGCCGGGGGCGGACGGCACGCCAGCCACGCTGCCCCTGCGCATGATCGAAGAAGCGGGCGAGGGGATCTTGCTTTACGTCTATCCACGCGGGCGGGCCAGCATGCTGGACGATTTCGCGGCTCAGACCGGCGCCGTCGACACGGCGGCGCTGGCGGCGGCGGCCAGCGAATCGCGCCTGCGTGACTTCGGCCTGGGCGCACAGGTGCTGGCCCATCTGGGCGTGCGAACCATCCGGCTGCTCACCAATCACCCGCGGCACATCGTGGGCGTGGGCGGGTATGGTTTGCAGATCGTCGAATGCTTGCCTATTCGGGGCGCCGCGAAAGTGGTACCTCTGCGAGAAAGAGAGAACCAAGGCTGACCATGTCGAACCTGCGAGACAAATTCAGCGGCAAGATTCACGAGGGCATGCTGACCGCGCAAGGTCGGCGGTTCGCGGTGGTGGCCGCTCGCTTCAACGATTTCATCGTCGAGAAGCTGATCGACGGCGCGCTGGACGCCCTGCGCCGCACCGGCGCCGCCGACGGCGACATCGAGATCTTCCGCTGCCCGGGCGCGATGGAGCTGCCGGGGCTGGTCCGGCGCGTGGCCGACAGTGATCGCTTTGACGGCATCATCTGCCTGGGCGCAGTGATCCGCGGGGCCACGCCACACTTTGATCTGGTGGTGGGCGAGGCGACCGCAGGCGTGGCACGCATCGCCGCCGACGCGCGCGCCGCCATCGCTTACGGCGTCCTGGCCTGCGAGAACATCGAACAAGCGGTCGAGCGCGCCGGTACCAAGGCCGGCAACCGCGGCTATGACGCGGCCATGGTGGCGTTGGAGATGGCAGACCTCTACGCGCAGATGCGCGCCCCGGTGGATGTTGGGGTTGGCGGCGACGCCGACGTCGATCGCCAGGCGCCGCCTTCGATCGGCCGACGCAGCAAGTGATGCACTGATGGTTGGAACGCGCAGAAGATCGCGCGAGGTCGCGCTGCAGATCATTCATCAGATGGATCTGTCCCCCGAGATGGAAGTCGGCGCCGCCTTGCGCGCCTACTTCGACAACCTGTGGCCCGATGCCACCGCCCACGACTGGGACGAAGACGGCAACCTGCCGCCGTCGGTGGAGCAGCCGCTGATCGAAGAGTTGGTGCGCGGGTTCGCCCAGCACCGCGGCGAGCTGGACGAACTTTTGGCCGGCCTGTCGCGCAACTGGCGGGTGGAACGGATGTCGCCGGTGGACCGCAACGTCATCCGCCTGGGCCTGTACGAACTGAAATACAACCAGAGCGTGCCGATCAACGTCGTCATCAACGAAGCGATCGAGCTGGCCAAGCGTTTCGGCACCGCCGAGGGGGCGGGGTTCGTCAACGGCATGTTGGATCGAGCCGTGACCGAGCTGGGCATCCGTCCGTAGGAACCATGCAGATCGGGTTTCTGCCGGTCGAGCTCGCCCGCTGGGATCAGGCCAAGCCCGGCGAGCTGTTGACGGTCGGTTTCTGGAGCGACGTTCGTCCGCTGCGCGGCGCGCCCGGGCTTTTGGACTGGCGCCTGTGCGGCAAGCTGTCGGCCTGGATCGCTTCCGGCAAGGTGGTCGGCACCGACGGCGAGCAGACGCTGTTTCCCAGCGGCGGCCGCCTGCCGTGGAAGCTGGTGCTGGTGGCGGGTCTGGGCCGACGCGCCGATTTCACCGAGAAAAAATTTCGCGCCGTGGTCCATCGCATCGTCAAGACCATGCGCGGCCTGGGCCTTCAGCGCGTGGCGATGGCCCTGCCGGGGCGGGGTGAAAGCACCGGCATCCCGGCGCGGCGTGCGCTGGATTTGGTCATCCACGAAAGCGAAGAAGTCCAACCCGGCATCCTGACCGACCTGACCGTCATCGACGTGCCGACCGCCCAAAAAGAAATGACGGATCTGCTGCGCCAGCGCGGCATACGCGGATAGCTGGGCGAGGCTCGAATTTGCGTCGCTGCCGATTTCGGCCGACGATCGCCGGGTGAAGGCGACCACGCTGGATGCGGCGATTCAGCAGTTTTTGGATCACGTCCGCGTCGAGCGCGAGCTGACGCCGGCCACGGTGGCGGCATACGGGCGCGACCTGACCGACTTTGCCCGGTTCGTCAGCGGGCGGAAAGTTGCCGCCGTCGGGGCAATCAAAGGCATCGACGTGCTGGATTATCTGGCGCGGCTGACCGAGCAAAAACTGTCGGCGCGATCGCAGGCGCGCCGGCTGATCGCCATGCGGCAGATGTTCAAGTTCCTGAAGGCGGAAAACATCTGCGCCGGCAATCCAACGGAAGACGTCGACCTGCCGCGCTTCGGGCGCAAGCTGCCCGACTTTCTCACCGTCGAGGAAGTGGATCAGTTGCTGGCCGCGCCCAACCGCGCCACTGCGCGTGGAGTCCGCGACGCGGCGATGCTGGAGACGCTGTACGCCACCGGCCTGCGCGTGTCCGAGCTGGTCAAGGTGCGGCTGCGCGATATCAACTTTGACGCCGGGTACCTGATGACGTTCGGCAAGGGCCGCAAGGAACGGCTGGTCCCCATCGGCGAGGTGGCGCTGGGCGGCCTGCGCAGCTACATCGAGAGCGTACGAGCCGATTTCACCAACGGGCGGGCCATCGACGCGGTCTTCTTGACTCATCACGGCCGGACGATGACCCGGCAGGGGTTCTGGAAGCTGCTCGGGCGCTATGCGGTCGCGGCCGGCATTCGCAAGCGCATCTCGCCGCACAAGCTGCGGCATTCGTTCGCCACGCATCTGGTGGAGCGCGGCGCCGATCTGCGCGCCGTGCAGGCCATGCTGGGACACGCCGACATCGGCACGACGGAGATTTACACCCACCTGTCGCGGCGCCACCTGCGCGCCGTGTACGACAAGTTCCACCCGCGCGCCTGACGTTGACCGGGCGCGATCGCGTCAGGTATACGAGAGCGGGCGGCGCATGCGGCGCTGCCGGGTCGCGCTTTTTACCCCCATGAATTTCCCAATTGGTCACGCCAGCACGGCGCGCATCGCGCTGCCCGCGAAGGAGCGGGCGTGAACGCCGACGCCGGCAACGCTCCCTATCGCGTCGCGCTGCCCGAGTTCGAGGGGCCGCTGGATCTGTTGCTGCACCTCTGCAAGACGCACGAGATCGAGATCGTGAACATCCCGATCGCCTTCATCACCGAGAAGTATCTTGAGTACCTTGAAGTGATGCAGTCGATGCCGGTGGACATGGCCGCCGACTATCTGGTCATGGCGGCCACGCTGGCCTATCTGAAATCACGCGAGCTGGTGCCGTCGCCGGAACCGCTGGAGGTGGTGCCTGAAGAGGAAGGCGAGGTCTTAGATCCGCGCGAAGAATTAATTCGCCGCCTGCTCCAGTATCAAAAGTACAAGGACGCCGCCGAAAAACTGGGCGCGCGGCCCATCGAAGGCCGCAACGTTTTTGGGCGCGGCGCCGAGCTTGAAGGTGGCGACGAGCAAAGCCCGCTGGCCGAGCACTCGGTGTGGAAGCTGATCGAGTCGTTCGGCAAGCTGCTGGACAAAGCCGGAGCCAAGCTGGCCCACCATGACGTGGTCGTCGATCGCATGTCGATCAGCGAGCGCATCAACCAGCTGATCGATCGCATCGAATCGGGCGGCGGGTCGTTTCGGTTCGATGCTTGTTTCGATCTGCAGTTGCCGGAAGACGAGCTGCGCAACCAGGTGGTGGTGACGCTGCTGGCGATCCTTGAATTGGCGCGATTGAAGGTGATTCGCGTGCTGGCCGCGCCCGACAGCGAGACGCTGTTCATCGCCCAGGTGCAAGGCGCGGCGCTGGCCGACGCCCGCCAAGCCGAGGTGACGTCCGCGCACGAAGTGAGCGACGAAACCAGCGATGGGGACGAAAAGTCGGAAGCAAACCCTGCTTCCGGGGAGAAGAATGAAGAAACGTAAGAAAAAGGGCGACGCGACAACTGAAGCAGCAGGGGTAGCCAGCGAAGCAGCAGACTCCGCCAGCGAAGCAGGAGACGCCGTCACGCCCGGGCCGGATAGCGGCGCCGTGGTGGAGGTGGTGGATGCGTCCGAGGAGCCGACCCAGGTGAACGACGCGCCGGTGCCCGAGCAGGCGCGCGGCGGGGCAGAGGATGCCACCGATGATCCGCTGGACGTGGCCATCGATGTGCACCTCGAGGGAGCGCCCGAGACCACCCATCAGTCGCCGACCGAGGTGGTGATGCCGCCCATCGACGCGCCCGACGCCTGGGACGGGCCGACGGCGGTGGCGGGGTTGGACGAGGTGGCCGAGTTGGTGGCGCGCTCGGCGCGCCCGGAGCTGGGCGAGGGGCATCCCGGCGACGGGGCCGGCACGCCGGTGGGCGAGATCGCCGAGCCGACGGCCGAGGCGCCGGCCGAAAACGAAGCGCCCCCGGTCGAATCGACCAGCCGGCTGGAGATGATCATCGAGAGCCTGATCTTCGCGTCGGACAAACCGCTTGGTCTCAATGAACTCAAACGGCTGGTGAACGAACGCGACGCCAAGAAGCTCACCGCGGCGCTGGAGACGCTGAAGGCGCGGCACCAGGACACCGGCATTCAGCTGCTGGGCGTGGCGGGCGGCTGGCAGTTCCGCACCAATCCAGAAAATAGCCCGTGGGTAGGCAAGTTGCTGTCGGGCAAACCGGCGCGGCTGTCGCGCGCCATGCTTGAGACGCTGTCCATCGTCGCTTACCGGCAGCCGATCACCCGACCGGAGATCGACGAGATCCGCGGTGTCGACTGCGGTCCGGTGCTAAAGACGCTGCTGGATCGAGGGATGGTGCGAATGATCGGGAAGAAGGAAGACGTCGGCCGGCCGATCTTGTACGGCACCACGCCGGAGTTCCTGCGGACGTTCAGCCTGCGCGATCTCACTGAGCTGCCGACGCTGCGCGAGTTCCACGAGCTGGGCGTGGCGGAGATGGCCAAGGTCGACGCCGAAGCGCCGCGTCCGTCGGGCGGTGGCGCTGGTGATGCTGCGGTCGCGCCGGTCGTGGCGGCGCCGGCGATGCCGCCGCCCACCGAACTGTCGGCCGCCGATCCCGACGAGGAAGACGCGCTGCTGTCCGAACTGGAGGACGCCACCAACGCCGCCAGCAAGGCCAGCAAGGCGCGCGAGGCTGGCGACGCACCGCCAGCAGACGAATCAGCGGGCGTCGAGTCAGCCGCGCCGGCGGCGGCGTCCGATACACCCGAGGGCTGACATGCGGTTGCAAAGATTCCTGGCCCAGGCCGGCGTGGCTTCGCGCCGATCGGCGGAGCAGCTCATCGCCGGCGGCTCGGTGAAGGTGAATGGCGCGGCGGTCACCGCGCCGGGCACGCTGGTTGGCCGCGACGATAAGGTCGAGGTCGACGGCCGTCGCGTCTACCCCGAGCGGCCGATTTATCGGCTGATGCTGAAGCCGCGCGCCTGCCTGGCCACGCTGAAGCCGACCGCCGACCGCCCGACGCTGGCCCGTTACCTGCGCGACGCCGAGCCCGGCCTGCAGGTGGTGGCGCCGCTGGATTTTCCCGCCGAAGGTCTGGTCCTGCTGACCAACGACGGCGAGCTGGCCGAACGAGTGGCCAAGCCACGACGCGGGCCGGGGATCCCGATGACCTATCACCTCAAGCTGCAGGGCAAGCTCAACGACGACGAGATCACGCGCTTGCTGCGCGGCTGGCGCTGGGAAGGCCGCTTGATCAGGCCGCAAGCGATCGACGCGCTGGCCGCCACCGACAAGAACATGTGGCTGGAGATGGTGGTCGACGAGACGCGGCCGCGCGCGCTGAAGGCGGCGGGCGAGTTGATTCGCCACACGCTGTTGAAGATCTCGCGCGTGCGGCTGGGCGGCCTGTCGTTTGAAGGTTTGCCGATGGGTGGCTGGCGCGATCTGACGAAGGTTGAAGTGGCCGATCTGCGGCGTCGCGCCGGCCTCGAAGCCTGACGCGTCACGCGCCGGGCGCGCCGGCGGACGTTTCCGCTTCTCGGCGGGGCGGACAGTGATAAAACTTTCGCGTGGCTAGAATCGCACGGGCGTTGATCTCGGTTTCGAACAAGGCAGGCCTCCTGGATTTCGCGCGCGGCCTCTTGAAGGAAGGCGTGGAGATCCTGTCCACCGGCGGCACGGCGAAGGCCCTGCTGGAGGGCGGCGTCCCCGTGCGCGAGGTCAGCGAGTTCACCGGCGCGCCGGAGATTCTGGACGGCCGCGTGAAAACGCTGCACCCGCGCGTGCACGGCGGCATCCTGGGCCGTCCGACGGACAAGCACCGGCAAGAGATGCAGCAGGCCGGCCTGGTGAACATCGATCTGGTGGTCGTCAACCTGTACCCGTTCCGCGAGACGGTGGCCCGCGGCGCCGCCTTCGATGAGGTCATCGAGAACATCGACATCGGCGGCCCGGCGATGATCCGTTCGGCGGCGAAGAACCACGAACGCGTCACCGTGGTCGTCGAGCCGAGCGACTATCCGCGCGTGCTGGAACAGCTGCGCGACGGCGGCGAGATCACGGACAGCCTGCGCTATGAGCTGGCGCGCAAGGCGTTCGCTCACACCGCTGCGTATGACGGCGCGATCGCCTCGCACCTTGGCAGGCTGGCCACGCCCGACGCCGCGCCGGCGGATTTTTCGGACACCATGCACCTGTCGGCGTCGCTGGTGCGGGCCTTGCGGTATGGCGAAAACCCGCACCAGAAGGCGGCGTTCTACGCGCTGGACAATGCGCCCGGCCCGTCGCTGGCGTGCGCGGAGATCCTGCAAGGCAAGGAGCTTTCGTACAATAACCTGCTGGATCTGGACGCGGCGATGCGGCTGGCGGGGGAGTTTTCTCGCCCGGCGGCGGCGATCATCAAGCACACCAACCCGTGCGGCGTGGCGGTCAGCGATGAAGGCGTGGCCCACGCCTATCGCCGCGCCCGCGAGACCGATCCGGTGTCGGCCTTCGGCGGCATCGTGGCCGTCAATCGTCCGGTCGACGCGGCGCTGGGCCGCGAGCTGGCCGAGACCTTCCTTGAGTGCGTGATCGCGCCCAGCTATTCGCCCGAGGCGTTGACCACGCTGTCGTCGAAGAAGAACCTGCGCCTGCTGGCCTTCGATTTTCGCGGTGACCAGTCGCCGGGGTTCGACCTGCGCAGCATTGCGGGCGGCTTCCTGGTCCAGACGCGCGACACCACCACGTCGGCCGCGGCCGACGGCAAGGTGGCGTCGAAGCGCGCGCCCACCGCCACCGAGCTTGCCGATCTCGATTTCGCCTGGCGGGTGGCCAAGCACGTCAAGTCGAACGCCATCGTCTTCGCCGGCAGCGGCCACACCCTGGGCATCGGCGCCGGGCAGATGTCGCGCGTGGATTCGGTGCGCATCGCCATCTCGAAGGCGCGATCGTCGCTGGGTGGCGCGGTGTTGGCGTCGGACGCTT
Source organism: Polyangia bacterium (assembly GCA_036493295.1). Classification (GTDB taxonomy): domain Bacteria; phylum Myxococcota_A; class Polyangia; order Fen-1088; family Fen-1088; genus DATKEU01. The sequence continues at coordinate 10,566 of DASXQB010000131.1, forward strand.
TCTTTCCGTTCCGCGACGGCGTCGACGAAGCGGCGCGTGCCGGCGTCACCGCCGTCATTCAACCGGGTGGTTCGGTGCGCGACGACGAGGTGCTGGCCGCCGCCGACGAGCACAACATGGCCGTCGTTCTGACCGGCGAAAGACACTTCAAACACTAGCGGTATGCCCCAGGCGACAACCAAACCGGCCAGTGTCCTTCTCGTCGGTGGCGGCGGGCGGGAACACGCCTTGGCCTGGAAGCTGGCGCAAAGCCCGCAGGTGGCGCGCATCGTGGCCGCGCCCGGCAATCCCGGCATCGCCGGCGTGCCGAAGACCACCTGCTTGCCGATCAGCGCCGAGGCCGTCGCCGAGTTGACTGCCTTCGCCGTCAGCGAACGGATCGATCTGGTGGTGTGCGGGCCCGAGTCGGCGCTGGTGGCGGGTTTGGGCGATGCCATGCGCGCCGCCGGTATTGCCTTCTTTGGCCCGTCGCGCGCCGCCGCCGAGATCGAAGGCTCGAAGGCCTACGCCAAGCGGCTGATGGCCGGCGCCGGCGTGCCCACCGCGGCCTTCGGCGTCTTCGATGACGTCGCCGCCGCCGAGACGTTCATCGATCAGCAGCGCGGCGCCGTGGTGGTGAAAGCCGACGGTCTGTGCGCCGGCAAAGGCGTCGTGGTCACCAGCAACGCCGCCGAGGCAAAGGCGGCCGTACGCTTGCTGATGGCCGATCGCGCCTTCGGCGAAGCCGGCGCGCGCGTGGTGATCGAGGAGCGCCTCAGCGGTCGCGAGGTATCGATGATGGCCCTGTGCGACGGCGAGCGCTTGCAGTTGCTGGCATCGTCGGAGGATCACAAGGCAGTCGGTGACGGCGACGTCGGCCCGAACACCGGCGGCATGGGGACGTATTCACCTTCGCCGCTGGTCAGCGACGCGCAAGCGGCGCGCATCGTGGAGACGATCTTCTTGCCGACGGTGCGGGCGCTGGCCGCCGACGGGCGACGCTTTGTCGGCTTGCTGTACGGCGGCTTGATGCTGACGCCAGACCGCGGGCCGATGGTGATCGAATGGAACTGTCGCTTCGGCGATCCAGAGACGCAGTCGGTGCTGATGCGCCTCGATGACGATCTGTATCCCTGGTTGCTGGGCGCGGCCAACGAACGATTGCCGGCGGGCGCGCTGCGCTGGCGGCCCAGCGCCGCGGTGTGCGTGGTGCTGGCGGCGGCTGGCTATCCTGGCAAGGTGCGCGGCGGGGATGTCATCGAAGGGTTGCCGCTGCCGGGCGACGACGTGGTGGCCTTTCACGCCGGCACGCGCCGCGACGGTCCGGGCGATGCCACCGTGGGTGGCCGCCTGCTGACCGCTGGTGGCCGCGTTCTGGGCGTCACCGGGCACGGCGGCGATCTGACCACGGCGCGGGCGCGCGTTTATCAGGCGATCAAGCAGATTCATTTCTCTGGTATGCACTTTCGAACTGACATCGGGATGCGAGGGAATCCATGAGTGACGTTGCGATCATGATGGGGTCGAAGTCCGATCTCGAGACCATGCGACCGGCGGCGAAGATTCTGCAGGCGCTGGGGTTGACGGTTGACGTGCGCGTGCTGTCCGCGCACCGCACGCCCGAGCACGCCGCGGCCTTCGTGCGCGAGGCGACCGCTGGCGGAACGAAGGTGTTCATCTGCGGCGCGGGCGGGGCGGCTCACCTGGCGGGCGCCGTCGCCGCGCACACCCTGGTGCCGGTGATCGGCGTGCCCCTCGCTTCGGGCGCGTTGCAGGGATTCGATTCGCTGCTGTCGACGGTGATGATGCCGCCCGGGATGCCGGTCGCCACGGTGGCGGTGGGCGGCGCCGAGAACGCCGGTTTGCTGGCGGCGCAGATCATCGCGCTCGCCAATCCGACGGTGGCCAAAGCGGTCGCCGCCGAGCGCGAGTCGCGCCGGCGCAAGGTGCTGGAGAGCGACGCCGAGGTGCGCGGCGGTTTTGGCGGAGGCAAGCCCAACGTCGGCTGAGATCCCACCGTGGCCCACGCATTTGCTGAAGAGATTGTCTTCGCCGCGGCGGCGCTGCGGCGAGGAGAAATCGTCGCCTACCCGACGGAGACCTTCTATGGCCTGGGCGTCAACGCGCTGGATGAACTGGCGCTGGCCCGGCTGCGCCTGCTGAAAGGACGCGGCGACAAGGCGATGTCGGTGCTGGTCGGCGGCGATGCGTTGGGCACGATGATCGATTCGTTGTGCAAGACCGTGCCGGTGGCGGCGCAGCGGCTGATGGACAAGTACTGGCCGGGGCCGCTGACGCTGGTGCTGCCGGCGCGGCGCGGGTTGCCGTCGCCGCTGGTGGCGAACGGTTTCGTGGCGGTGCGCGAATCGCCGCACCCGACGGCGCGCGCGCTGGTGGCCGCGTTCGGCGGGCCGATCACCGCCACCAGCGCCAACCTGGCCGGCGGCGCGCCCGCCACCACGCCGGAAGCCGTGGACGAGGTTTTTGAAGGGCGCTGCCGCGTCTTGCACGGCGGCGCCACCGCGGGCGGCGCGCCCAGCACCATCGTGAGGGTGCGCGGCAGCCGGCTGGAGATTTTGCGCAAGGGCGTCCTGCCCATCTCCGACAGCGAGCTGGAATCGTAATTTTCAGGAGAAGCAGCCATGGCCGAGATCGCTCCGTTCGCCGGATTTCGTTACAACCTTGATCGCGTCGGCGACGCCGCGCGCATCCTGGCCCCGCCATACGACGTCATCAGCGAGACGGAACGGCTGGATCTGGAGGCGCGTCACGGACAGAACGTGGTGCGCGTCGAACTGCCGCGCGGGGAGGGCGACGCGCGATACGCCAACGCCGCCGGTCTGCTGGACACCTGGATCGCCGAAGGGATCCTGCGCCAGGACAGCCAGCCGGCGCTGTACCGGTACGAACAGCAATTCGCCTGGCCGCCAGAGGGGGGACGGAGATACGTCCGCAAGGGGTTTTTCTGCCTGCTGCGCCTCGAGCCGTTCGAGGCCCGGGTGGTGCTGCCGCACGAGCAGACGCTGTCGGGGCCGAAGGAAGATCGGCGCAAGCTGCTGGCCGCCACGCGCACGCACATCTCGCAGGTGTTCGGCCTTTACCGCGATCCCAGCGGCGTCACCGAAGAGCCGCTGGCCTTTGCCGAGACGGCGGCGCCGGTGCTGGACGCCACCACGCCCGACGGCTGCCGCCACCGTCTGTGGATGCTGACCGATGGCGAACGCATCGCCCGCGTGGCCGAGGCGCTGCGCGGCCGGCAGATCCTGATCGCCGACGGCCATCACCGGTACGAAACGATGCTGAACCTGCGCGCCCAGCTGCGGCCGAAGGATCGCCCGCCCGGACATTCGGCGGCGGACTGGGGCGCGGTGTTCCTGTCGCGCGCCGAAGATCCCGGCCTGCTGGTGTTGCCCACCCATCGCCTGGTGCGCAACCTGCCGGCGTTCGACCTCGGCGCCTTGCGCGCCGGCGCGGCGCCGGCCTTCGAGATCAAGCAGTCCGACGAGGCCGACGTCGCCGCGATTGAAGATCGCCTGCGACGCGAGGGTGAACGGCGCGTGACCTTCGCCGTGCGGGCCGCCGGCGAAAAGCAGACCACCTGGCTTGGTTTGAAGGACGGCGTCGATCTGTCGGCGCTGGGTTCGCCGGCCCTGCGCGAGCTGGACGTGACCGTGCTGCACAGCGTGCTGCTGGCGCCGCTTCTGGGCGTCGACGCTTCAGCGATGGCCAACCAGGCCTACCTCGGGTACACGCACAGCACCGCCGAGGCGCTGGCCGCGCTGTCGACCCGCCAGGCCCAAGGCGCGTTCTTCATGAATGCCACCAAGGTCGAAGACGTCCTGCAGGTGTGCGAAGAAGGGTCGATCTTGCCGCAGAAATCGACCTATTTTCAGCCCAAGCTGGCCACCGGCCTGGTGATGAACCGGATCAACCCCGATGCTGACGTCGCCGGCGCCTGACGGTCTTCCGCCCGGCGAATACACCACCGACACGCTGTTGCGCGGTCGGATCACGCTGCTACAGCCGGCGCGCGGGTTTCGCTCCAGTTTGGATCCCGTGTTGTTGGCGGCGTTCGTGGCGCCGCCGTTTGGTCGGGTGCTGGACATCGGCTGCGGCACCGGCGCGGTGGCGTTCTTGTTGATGTCGGCCGACGACGCGGCGACCGGCGTGGGCGTCGAGCTGCAGCCGCGCCTGGCGTCGCTGGCGCGGGCAGCGGCGGTCCGCAACGGATTTGCGCCGCGCCTGGAAATTATCGAGGGCGACGTGCGCGCGCTGGGCGGCCAGCGGTTGCCGCCGGCGTCGTTCGATCTGGTGGCCACCAACCCGCCGTTTCGGCTGCCCAGCAGCGGCCACACCTCGCCCGACGGCGAGCGGGCGCGCGCTCACCACGAGATCACCTTGACCCTGGTCGAGTGGACCGCCATCGCTGCCCGGGCGGTGCACGCCGAAGGGCGGGTGGCGGCGATCTTCGCTGCCGAGCGCTGCGACGAATTGCGGGCGCAATTGAGCGCGCACGGCCTGCACCCGACCCGGATGCGTCTGGTTCATCCGCACGCCGACGGCCCCGCCACCCGCGTGCTGATCGAGGCGCGGCGGACGGCGCCGCAGGCGGTGGTCACCGAGGCGCCGCTGATCATCCATGGGCACGGCGCCGGCGGGCAGCGTTTCTCCGACGAGGTCGCGCGCATGCTGGGCGAGCGGCTTTGAGCGCGGCCGGTGCTACAGTCGTCCGATGCGCATCGCCCAGTTGGTCGGCGTCCGCCAGTTTCGCCTGATCGACGGGACGCCGTCCGAGCCGGCGCCCGGCGAGATCCAGGTGCAAGTGCAAGCGGTGGGCGTCTGCGGCTCCGACATGCATTCCTACTCCGAAGGCGGCATCGGCGATGTGCCGGTGCTGTATCCCACGGTGCTGGGTCACGAGCCGGCCGGTGTAGTGGCCAAGCTGGGTGCGGGTGTTTCTGGCTGGAGCGTCGGTGATCGGGCCGCCTTTGAGCCATCGCTGTTTTGCTATCACTGTCCCTACTGCCTGGGTGGCCGGCAGAACCTGTGCACCGAGATGCGTTTCCTCAGCACGCCAGGTGGCGAGCCGGGATTTTTTCGCGACCGGGTGAATTTGCCCGCAGCGAATCTGCTCCCGCTACCCAAGCCGCTGACCGTCGTCGAGGGCGCGCTGGTGGAACCGCTGTCGATCGCCCTGCACGCCATGAAGCTGGCCTCGCCGGTGCTGGGCGAGACCGCCGCCGTGTTCGGGGCCGGCCCGATCGGCCTTTTGACCATCGCCGCGCTGAAACTGGCCGGCGTGCGCCGGGTGTGGGCCGTCGAACCGCTGGCCCACCGACGGGCGCTGGCCACCGCGCTCGGCGCCGACGCGGTGATCGATCCAACCGCCGTTGATCCCGGCGCGACGATCGCCCGCGAGGCGGGCGGCCTGGGCGTGAGCATGGTCTACGACTGCGCCACGAAAGCCGACACCACCGATCACAGCCTGCGCGCCGCCGCCCCCGGCGGCCGGGTGGTGTTGACCGGCATCCCCTCCGAATTGCGCGTCAGCTTCGACGTGCACCTGTGGCGGCGCAAAGAACTGGCCATCTGGCAAGTGCGCCGTTCCAACGACGAGATGCCCGCCGCCCGCGATCTGCTGGCCCAGCACAGCCGCCTGTTCGCGCCGCTGGTCACGCACAACCGCTCAGTCGAAGACGTGGCCGCCGCCTTCGCCCTGATCGAACGCTACGACGACGGCGTCGGCAAGCTGCTGCTGCGGTTCGACTGATCGGCGCGCGGGATCTGCCGTTGTCGTCCTAGTAGCTCGTCAGGGATTGTGAGCGGTTGGTTCCCGCACACTTTCGTCCGGACACGAGCGGACCGCAGGGTGATGCCGCGCTGGTCCCATCCGTCGGCAGGCGAGCTTTCGCGCGGCATCACCCGAGGACCGCACGGTGCGGCCCAGAGTCCTCGCCGAGCGCGGACCCTGCGATCCGCGCCGACCGGGGATCACCGGTGCGAGAAGCAACGGTGCGAGAGGCTTCGGAGCGCGAGGCCCGGCGGTGCGTGGCGCGGGGCGGTGGTGCGTGGTGATCGAACCGATCCGCCGCGCCATGCGGTCCTCGGGTGATGCCGCGGCAAGCGCTGGATTGAAGGCGAAAGCCGTCCAGCGCGGCATCACCCTGCGGTCCGCTCTTTTTTCCTGACGAGAGTGCGCGGAAACCACCCTTCACCATCCCTGCGAGAGGTCCTAGCTCTTCGGCACCGCCGCCGCGCCCGTCGCCACCGGCGGCGTCTCCTTCAGCGCGTCGTCGATGGGCGGCAGATCATCCAGGTTCGGCACCAGCGTGATCTCGATACGGCGATTCTTCGCCTTGTTCACGGCCGTGTCGTTGGCCGCCACCGGTGATTGATCAGCGTAGCCGGCCGCCGACAGACGCTTGGGCTCCATGCCGCTGCCGATCATGAAGTTCACCACCTCCACCGCGCGCGCCGTCGACAGATCCCAGTTCGAACGGAACCTGGCCGATTTGATCGGAATGTTGTCGGTGTGGCCGGCGACCTGGAAATTCCGGTTGGGAATGTCCTTCAGCACAACCGTGACCTGGCGAAGGGCGTCCTGGCCTTCTTTCTTGAGCTCGGTCTTGCCGGGGTCGAACAAGATCTGATCGCCCAGCCGCACGATCATCCGGTTGTCGCGCAACTCGACCTGCAACTTTCCGGCGTCGGTCAGGCTCTTGAACTGAGCCACCAGCTTGCGGAACTGCGCGGCCCGCGCTTCGGCCAGCGCCTGCGCCTTGCGCAGCTCTTCCATGCGCTTGCGCGCCTGCTCGAGCTCGCCGCCCATCGTGCCGCGCTCGTTCTCCAGACGCGAGACGTCCTGGCCCAGCGACTCGAGCTTCTTCGACAGCACCGAGATGCGGGCGTCGCGCGTGTCCGAGTCCTTGGCGTGGTCGTTCTTCTCTCTTTCCAGGGCGTTTTGCGTCTCGGACAGCTTTTGCTTCTGCTCGTCGCGGTCGCGCAAGGCGGCGTTGTAGACCTCCTTGTCGACGCCGCAAGCGCCGGCGCTGATGCCGAGAGCCAGCGCCACGGCCGGCAAGAACAAGGTGGGGGAACGGGGGATCCACGTGATCATTTCGCTGCTCCTTTTCCGCTGGTCCGGGTCATGTTGCGGGCGGCGCCGGCGCCGTAGACGCGATCCAGGATGGCGTCCAGCTGGCGGGCGGCGATGGGGTTTCCGCCGTCTTCAAAATCCCAGCCGAGCTGCGCGTTCAATCGCGCCCGCACGGCGTCGCGCCCGTGTCCCAGGCGATGCAAGAGACCAGCGCGGTCTTCCAGCTCGCTGAGGTACATCGCCTCGCGCTTGGCCTTCAGCGTGCGGGCGTGCTCCGGGTTGCGCTTGGGTTCCATCCAATCGAATGCCGGCATGGCGGCACTGTATCTCTGTTCGTCGCGGGCGGCTGCTATTTCAACCCGATAACTTCGGCGATTGCAGGGCCAGCTTGGCGGCGTCCCACAGACGGTCTTGTTCCTCCGCGGAGGCGTCGGCGACCGCGCGGCCCTGTGCGGCCAGCGCTTTTTCGATGTGCCCGAAACGAGCGGCGAAGCGATCGGTCGCCGCGCGCAGCGCCGATTCAGCGTCGATGTTCAGCTTGCGGGACAAGTTGGCGACGGCCAAGAGCACGTCACCCAGCTCGTGCTCCATAGCGGCGCGATCGCCGGCCCGCCACGCTTCGTCCAGCTCGCTCAGCTCTTCGTCGATCTTGGCGCGCGGTCCGGCGGCGTCGGGCCAGTCGAAACCGACCGCGCCGGCTTTTTCGGCGGCCCGCGTGGCGCGCAACAACGCCGGGGCGCTGCGCGGAATGCCGTCCAGGGCGCCGTGCTTTCCTTTCTCGGCTTTTTCGGCGGCCTTCAGCTTGGCCCAGTTCGCCAGCACATCGTCGGCGTTTTTGGCGACCACTTCGCCGAAGACGTGCGGGTGGCGGCGCACCAGCTTGGTGACGATGCCGCGGGCGACGTCGTCGATTCCGAAGGCGCCCTCGGCGTGGCGCAGCTCTGATTGGAAGACGATCTGCAGCAGCAGATCGCCCAGCTCTTCGCCGTGATCGGCGACGTTGCCCGAGGCGATGGCGTCGACCACCTCGTAGGTCTCTTCGACCAGGTACGGGACCAGCGTGGCCAGCGTCTGTTCGCGATCCCAGGGGCAGCCGCCGGGGGCCAGCAGTCGTTGCATCAGGCCGACCAGCTTGCTCACCTCGGCGCCGGTTTGCTTGCCGGGCAGCGGCGTCAAGTCGGGCAGGGGATTTGTCGTCGGTGGCGTGGACACGGCGGGAGTCTACACGTTGAACCAGCCCGCCTCGCGTGCTATCCACAACGGGAGCCGCGCATTTGAGCAGCAATCGAGCTACGCCTGCGACCTCTGCCACGTCCGCCACACCGGCTAATCCAGTGAGCGGTGGCGCCGCGTCCGATACCACCGCCGCTCCCGGGCCGCGCCCGATCACCGAACGGCTGGTGCTGGACGACAACCGGGTGGCCCTGGCCCTATACGGCGAGCGCAACGCCAACCTGAAAATCGTCGAGCGCCACACCGGCGGCCAGCTTCACGCCCGCGGCAACGAGCTGACCATCGTCGGCCTCCCTGACGACGTCGCCATCGCGCGCCGTTTGATCGAACAGCTTTACAGCATGGCGCGCGGCGGATCACCGATCAGCCCCGAAGACATCGGGCGCGCCGCCATTGCCTTGCGCGCCGACCGCGGCGTGGATCTGCGCGAGGTCTTCAGCGACACCATCTTGGTGGCCGGCCGTGCCCGGCCGATCGCTCCCAAGGGCCTGGCGCAAAAACGGTACGTCGACGCCATCCGCGACTTTGACATCGTCTTTGGCATCGGCCCCGCCGGCACCGGCAAGACGTATCTGGCCATGGCGCTGGCCATCCGCGCCCTGATGGAAAAACAGGTCAAGCGCATCATCCTCACCCGCCCGGCGGTCGAGGCGGGCGAGCGCCTGGGTTTTCTTCCCGGCAGCATGGAAGAAAAAATCTCGCCCTATTTACGACCGCTTTACGACGCCCTTCACGACATGATGGACTTCGAAAAAGCCGATCAACTGCTGGCCCGGGGCCTGATCGAAGTGGCGCCCATCGCTTTCATGCGCGGTCGCACGTTGAACGACGCCTTCGTCATCCTGGACGAAGCGCAGAACACCACCAGCGAACAGATGAAGATGTTCCTGACCCGTCTTGGTTTTGAATCGAAGGCGGTGATCACCGGCGACGTCACGCAGATCGATCTGCCCGACAACCGCCGCTCCGGCCTGACCGAGGCCGAGACGCTGCTGTCGGGCATCGAAGGGATCGCCTTTCGTTATTTCACCGAGGTGGACGTGGTGCGCCACCCGCTGGTGCAGAAGATCATCAAGGCCTATGACCGCCAGCCCGCCGACCGGCCGCCCGGCGAGCGCCGCTGAACACCTCAGCCGCCCGTCCGGATCCTTGATACTCTCAGCGCGTGGACGCCCCGGACGATTTTCGCGCGGCGGCGGCTCGCTTTCGTTACGAGCTGGGCGAGCTGCTGGCCACGTCGCGCGCGCTGTCCTCGGAGCGCGACATCCGCAAGTTGCTGGCGCTGATCTTGGAGAAGTGCCGCCAGGTCACCGGCGCCGACGCCGGCAGCGTGTACGTCCTGGAAGGTGAGGGACGTCCGGCGGACAAGCGCCTGCACTTCATGCTTTCGCAGAACGATTCGCTGGCCATCGATCTGCAGGAATTCACCCTGGGCGTCGACGAGAAATCCATCGTCGGCAAGGCGGTGCTGGACGCGCAGCCGATCAACATTCCCGATCTGGCGGCGCTGGGCGAGACCGGCAAGAACCCGTGGGGCTTTCGCCACAACCGCACCTTCGACGACAAGACCGGCTACCAGACCCGATCGATGCTGACGGTGCCGATGCTGTCGGCGCAGGGCGAGGTGATCGGCGTGGTGCAGCTTATCAACCGCAAGCACCACCGCGAGCGGCGCCTGCTGGATCCGGCTGATTTCGCCAACGAGGTGGTGCCGTTCGATCAGCCGGCAGAGGAGCTGGCGCTGGCGCTGGCTTCGCAGGCGGGGCTCTCGCTGGAGAACGCCATCCTGTACGACGAGATCAAAAACCTGTTCGAAGGCTTTGTCGACGCCAGCGTGACGGCGATCGAGTCGCGCGATCCGACCACCTCGGGCCATTCGCGGCGGGTGGCCACGCTGTCGGTGGCGCTGGCGCAGAAGGTGGACGCCACGCCGGACGGTCCGCTACGCGACGTGCATTTCACGGCCACGGCGCTCAAGCAGATCGAATACGCCGGCATGCTGCACGATTTTGGCAAGGTCGGCGTGCGCGAGAACGTGCTGGTCAAAGCGAAGAAGCTGTACGAGGCCGATCGGCAGGCCATCGGCCTGCGCTTCGCGTACATCCGCAAGTCACTGGAGGCGGACATCGCCGAGCGCAAGCTGCGCGTGGCCCTGGAATTTTCGCGCGCCGAGTTCGCCGGCCGCGCCGCCGAGCTGGACGCCGACCTTCAGCGCCGCCTGGCCGAGCTGGACGGACACTGGGCGTTCATCAACCAGGTCAACGAGCCGACGCTGATGGAAGAGGGCGGCGTGGCCCGGCTGGCGATGATCGCCAACGAGCGTTATCTCGATCCCACCGGCGAGCTGCGGCCGTACCTGGAACGCGACGAGCTGGCGGCGCTGGAGGTCAGGCGCGGCAGCCTGACCGCCGTCGAGCGGGTGGAGATCGAGAGCCACGTGGTGCACACGTTCAACTTCTTGAACAGGATCCCGTGGGGCAAGGACCTGGCGGCCATCCCGCGCATCGCCGGCTCGCACCACGAATACCTGAACGGCGCCGGCTATCCGCGCCACCTGGGTGCGCCGGACATCTGCGTGGAGACGCGCATGATGACCATCGCCGACATCTTCGACGCGTTGACGGCGTCGGACCGCCCGTACAAGAAAGCCGTCCCGACCGATCGCGCGCTCCACATCATCGAGGCCGAGGTGAAGAACGGACGCTGCGACGCCGATCTGTTCCGCGTCTTCGTCGAGGCCGAGGTCTACAAGAAAGCCTTCTGACCGTGGCGGTGACGACGTTGGTGCGCGGCCGGGCGGCGGCCACGCTGAAGCCCGACGATCGCCGGGCGGCGACCGCGCGCCTGCGGCTGGCCTTGCGGGCGCTGCAGCGGCGCGGGGTCACCGTGACGCTGGTTTTCACCGACGACCAGGAGATCCGCACCTTGAACCGTACCTACCGCAAGCACGACCGCGCGACCGACGTGCTGAGCTTTCATCTGCAGCAACTGCAAGGCGAGGACGATCCGGCGGCAGCGGCGCGCGGTTTCAATCTGGGCGACATCGTCATCTCGGTCGAGACAGCGCGCCGGCGATTTCCCGGCCGCAAGCTTGGCCGCGAGCTGGAACGCCTGGCCGTGCACGGACTGTGTCACCTGTTCGGCCACGACCATCACCGACCGGCCCAGGCCCGGGTGATGTTCGCCCTGCAAAACAAGCTGCTGCGACTGCCGCAAGGGGGCTAGCGGGCTAGCCGCAGAACAGGAGTGCGGTCCCGCTCGTGTTAACGTGTTCGTGCCCGCGCCATGAAGAAGACCTTCGCGATGCTCTCGGTGCCGGGGACGTTCGCCAGCGCGGCGGCGACGCCGCCGGCAGGGCGGTTGGTGGCGAACACCGAATTCTTGAAGGCGCTGGTTCGCCACGGCAGCTTCGATCGCTTCTGTTTTTTCATCGGCGAAAACGGTGATCGCGACGAGATCGATCGCCTGGCCGTTCTCTGCGGCCTGACTGCGAGCGCGGGCGGCGACCGCCTGCTGGTCCGCCACTTGCTGGATCTGCCGCGCTCGTTCGGTGACGGCGACGTCAGCGTGGTCCACCATGCTTCGCACGTCGAACGGTTTTTGGATCTGGTCTGGTTGCGCGATCGCTTCGCCTCGCCGAACCATCCGGCGATCCCGGTGACCGGCCAGATTCATTCGCTCAGCTATCCCGACCTGATGAAGGATTACCTGCGCGCGCTGTTGCATCCGCCCGGGCCGCACGACGCGATCTTCTGTTCCAGCGTGGCTGGGCACCTGGTGTTGCAGCGATCGCTCGACGATGCGCGAGCGGCGTTGCAACGGCTCGGTGCCACGCCGCCCGCCGCTGCCTTCGCGACGCCGCTGGTGCCGCTGGGCGTGGACGTCGAGCGCATGCGCAGCGGCGATCGTGCTGCCACCCGCGCGCGTCTGCGCATCGCCGCCGACGAGATCGTCATCTTGTGTCTCGGCCGCTTCAGCGAGTACGACAAGATGGATCTGTTTCCGCTGCTGCATATCTTTCAAGGCGTGGTCGCCCAGCGTCCGCCCGGCGCGCCGCCTGTGCGTTTGCTGCTGGCGGGCGCGCGCCAAGGCACCCAGACGCCAAAGATGGTCGAGCTGTGGGCGCAGGCGCTGGGCCTGTCCGCCGCCGTCACGCTGCACGTCGATTTTCCCGAGGCGGAGAAACCCGACCTGCTGGCGGCGTCGGACGTCTTCGTCTCGCCCTGCGACAACGTGCAAGAGACCTTCGGCCTGTCGGTGATCGAGGCGATGGCCGCCGGACTGCCGGCGGTGGTCTCTGATTTTGACGGCTACAAAGACACCGTTTCGCCCGACGCTGGCGTGCGCGTCCCGACGCGCCTGAACACCAATCTTGATCGCCTGTCGGATCTGGGACCGATCCTGTACGCGCGTCCGCTGCACCTGCTGCTCGGTCAGTCGGTCGAGGTGGATCTGGCGGCGTTCACCCAAGCCTTGGGCACGCTGTGCGCCGACGACGACCGGCGGGCGCGCCTGGGCGCCGGGGCGGCGGCGCGGGCGCGCCGGCTTTACGATTGGAAACCGGTGGTGCGCGAATATGAAACCGTGTGGAATGCGCTTGGCGCCGCGCCGTTCGTCCCGCGCGCCGAGACGCCACCGCATCACCCGGCCGGCCTGCGCTTTGGTTCGGTGTTCGCCCATTACCCGACGGAGACCATTGACGACAGTCGGGTGGTCAGCCGGACGAAGCTCAGCCGCGTGCTGTGTGGAACCGAGAACGGTTATTTCGTTTATCCAGAATTGCGCCACGTGTTCGCCGGCAGCGACGTTCTGGTCGCGCTGGCCGCCGCGGAATCCCCGACGCCGCTTGACCAGGTGATCGCCGCTGTCTCCGGCAACTGGCCGGCGGGCGAGGGCTGGCGGGCAAAGGCTCTGGTGACCTGGCTGCTCAAGCACGGCCTCTTGGCCACCGCCGCGCTCTGATCGGCGATCAATCGTTTCAGGAATCCGCCCTCAGGAGATCCACTGGGGCCGAGCCTGGTGCTTTTGTCCCCAGGCTCGTGTTAGGGTTCGGTCGTTGCCCTTGGGCCCCATGTTGCGCGCTTTTTTGCGGTCCTTGGTGGCCATAGCTCTGACTGCGGCCCCGGCCATTGCCGGCAGCAGCCATGAGCCCGGCCCCAGCGCCAGTCCCAGTCCCGGTCTGACCGCTGGGCCGTCGGTCGTCTACATCTGGTATGCCGACGGCAGCCCGGCCCCGTCCGAAAGCGCCTGCGCCGGCAAGCTGCCGCCCGCCTATTCGTGCACTTTCGGCACCGACATCGACGACTGCAAACACCAGGTGCAGGCGTACCTGAACGACTGGTATGCCGATCTGAACGTCGTCTTCACCTATAACAAACCGACCAGCGGACAATTCTTCACGGTGATCGTCACCGCCTTGGGCGGCGACTGGTGCAACCCCGGTTACGACCAGCGCGTGGGCGGCGTGGCGCCGATTTCCTGCGAACACATTCTTGAAGACGGCACCTGCTACGCGTTCCAGTGCGGCCACGACGCGAAGACGTGCGCCACCATCATCGCCCAGGAACAGGCCCACCTTGTCGGCCTGGAACACACCAACAGTCCGACCGATGCGATGTACGTCTACGTCTCGTCCACCAGTGATGGATTCGAAGACAAAGAGAACCCGGTGGCGAACAGCGTTTGTAACCGGATCACCCAGAACTCGTTTCAGGCCATGCGCGATCGGCTGGGCTTGTGGCCGGGCGGCGGCAAGCCGGATCCGTTCCTCGACACCGTCAAAGGAACGCTGCCGGCGGTGGCCGTCTATCCGGGCGAGCTGCAGGGATCGGCGTACGGCTGCGCGATCGCCGGCGGCGACAGCGCCAGGATCAACCACGGGTCGGTCGCGCGCGCGCGGTTTCTGGTGGTGGCGATCGTCGTGCTGGCGCTGCGGCGCGGACGCCGGCGCGATCGTCGTTCCAGCGGTCGATGATCCCGCGCGCTCGCTGACGTTTGGATCCGGTGTCCCACCTCTCGGCACCTCACGCGACGTTGCTCGCTCGGACGATTCGAAACGCGCGACAACACAGGTCTTGACGCCACACCAAAGCTGCGCCTATATGCTGCGCCAACGAGGATGAATCCTCTCTTTCGGCCTAGGCACAACACACTCGCGAACATCTCTTTGTTCGTGCTCGCGGCGGGCGCATTGGGAACGGTGGGCGGGTTGCTCCTTTACGTGCGGACACCCTACGCACGCGGGATGCAGGATCCGATCGAACAGCCGATCCAGTTCGACCATCGGCACCACAC
>DASXQB010000132.1:0-7268 GCA_036493295.1 Polyangia bacterium
TCCAGTTCGCCTTCTTCGCCGCGTACTTCATCGTCTCGCTGCCATCAGGCACCATCGTCACCAAGCTGGGCTACAAGAACGGCATCATCATCGGCCTGTGCACGGCCGGCGTGGGTTGCTTGATGTTCTATCCGGCGGCGGGCGCGCGGTCGTACGTGCTGTTCCTGCTGGCGTTGTTCGTGTTGGCCGCCGGCATCACGCTTTTGCAGGTGGCGGCGAATCCGTTCGTCGCCGTGCTGGGCAAGCCTGAGACGGCGTCCAGCCGGCTGACTTTGACCCAGGCATTGAACTCGCTGGGAACCACCATCGCGCCGCTGTTCGGGTCGGTGCTGATCTTGTCGACCGCGGTGAAGAGCGCCGACCAGATCAAGCAGATGACCCCGGCGGCCGCCGAGGCGTACCGCGCGGCCGAGGCCAGCTCGGTGCAGACGCCGTACATCGGTCTGGCGGTGGCGCTGTTCGTGCTGGCGGTCTTCATCGGTGTCTTTCGCCTGCCCAAGATCGACGCCAACATCGACACTGACCACGCCGTCGGTGAAGCGCAGCACAAAAGCGCCTGGGGCTATCGCCACCTGGTGCTGGGTGCGGTCGCCATCTTCGTCTACGTCGGCGCGGAAGTGGCCATCGGCAGCGTGCTGGTGAATTACTTCAAAGAGGCGTCGATCGGGAATCTGCCCGAGGCCCAGGGCGCCAAATACGTTTCGTTCTACTGGGGCGGTGCGATGATCGGACGGTTCATCGGCACGCTGACCCTGCGCATGTTTCGCCCCGGCAAGGTGCTGGCGTTGCACGCGCTCGGCGCCGCCGCGCTGGTCGTCCTGACCATGCTGGCCACCGGCAGCGTGGCAATGTGGTCGGTGATCGCCGTCGGACTTTTCAACTCGATCATGTTCCCGACCATCTTCACCATCGCCATCGACGGCCTGGGCAAGCACACCAGCCAGGGGTCGGGCATCTTGTGCATGGCCATCGTCGGTGGCGCGCTGATTCCGCCCTTGCAGGGCGTGCTGGCCGACAGCATCGGCATTCATCACTGCTTCATCATCCCGGTGATCTGCTATCTCTTCATCGCGTGGTACGGAGCGAAGGGTCACCCGCCGGTGCAGAAGGCGCCGGCCGTCTAGCCGGCCAGACGAACGTGGGCGGGGAGGGGGCGCGGGTGTTCGCTGACGGCGAGCATCCGCGCGTCGCGGTGGTCGATTCGTGGACCGACGCCACGCCTTGCAATCTTTACCTGCGGCGCCTGGCCGACAAGGTGAAGGACGGCGTGCGGGTCGCCGGTGGGACGCCGGTGGCGATCGGGTCCAGCATCGTCTGTGAACCGGGGCCGGCGTCGTCCCTGATCGGGCGTGACGTGGGCGCCGATGCCATCGAGCTGGCGGTTCGCGCCGCTGGCTGCGCCGGTGTGGTGGCGGTGGCCGGCTGTGGCAATGCCCTGCCCGCCATGGCCATCGCGCTGGCGCGGTTGGATCTGCCGGGATTGATCTTGTACGGCGGCTCGCCCGAGGACGCCGGGCGCCTGGGCGCGCCCGCGTGCGGGGAAGAAGCGACCGCCACCGTCATGGCCATCGCGCTGCAGCTGCTGGGGCTGTCGCCGCTGGGCTTCGGCGACATCGCCGCCGGCGACGCGCGCAAGGACATCGCCGCCGTTCGCTGCGGCGAGCTGGCGTTGAAACTGCTGGCGCGCGATCGGCGCCCGCGGGAACTGCTGAATCGAGCGGCGTTCGAGAACGCCGTGTTGGGCATGGCCGCCACCGTCGGGGGCGGCGGCGCGGCGGTGCACCTGCTGGCGCTGGCGCGCGAAGCGGGTGTGCCGCTGGCGCTGGCTGACATCGACGCGCTGGCCGCGCAGACACCCGTGCTGTTGGACGCGGCGCCGGACGGCTTTTCGCCGGCTGAATTCGATCGCTGCGGCGGCACCCGCTTGCTGGCGCGGCGATTGATGGACGCGAAGCTTTTGCGCGACACCGCCACCGTCAGCGGTGCTTCGTTGTTCGAAGAAGCGCGCCGCGCCGACGAGACGTCTGGCCAAACGCTGGTCCGCGCCGCTGACCGCCCGCTCGCGCGGGCCGGATCGTTCGCCGTCCTGCGCGGCTCGCTGGCGCCCGATGGGTGCGTGGCCGCGGTGGTGCCAGAAAAACCAACCTTCGCGGGACCGGCGCGGGTGTTCGATTCGGCCGAGGCCTGCCTGGCTGCCATCGGCGCGCATCAGGTTCACGCCGGCGACGTGCTGGTGTTGCGGTACCAGGGACCGAGGGGCGGTCCCGGTCTGCCGCAGACGCAAGCGATCACCGCCGCGCTGGCCCGCCTGTCGTTGGAAAATCCGGTGGCGCTGGTGACCGACGGGCGTATCGCCGCGCGCGCGGCCGGCCCGACGGTGGGGCAGGTGACGCCGGAGGCGTTCGTCGGCGGGCCGCTGGCCTTCGTGCGCGACGGCGACACCATCACCATCGACCTTGGCCGGCGCACGCTGGACGTGAGGGAAGATCTGAACGCCCGGCGTTTCAACGACGGCTGGCAAAAACCGGCCCCGCGTTTTTCGACCGGCGTGCAGGCGCGATACGCCGCCACGGTGTCGTCGGCGTCAGAAGGTGCGCTGGCGGCGGGGCCGCTGGGCCTCCGGCCGCGCTAGCCAGGGGTGGGGCGATCGATCCACTGCCAGAAGGCCTGCACCAGCGGCGAGGCCAGCTTTCGTCGCTGCGTGCAGAAGCCGACACGGAATTCGCCCAAATCGGGATCGACGGTCAGCGCGCGCACCTGCGTGCGCAACGGGCTTTTATCCATCACCAGGCGCGGCACGATGCCGACGGCGGCGCCCAGGCTGCAGAGCGCCATGGTCGCTTCGCTGCCCGGCACCTCGCTGTAAAGGCGCGGGGTCACGCGTTTGCGCTTGAACCAGCGATCGGCCAGCGTGCGCGCCAGACCCGACGCCGGTAGCACCACCGGGACGTCGGCCCACGGCACCGGCCGCTGCGCGGCCAGGCGCTGCACCGGGCAGGCCGTTGCCGGCGCGATGAAGACCAGCGGCGTGTTCGTCACCACCCGGGCCACCAGCGCGGCCGGAATGCGATCCGGCAGCGCCGCCACCGTGACGTCGATGGAGCCGTGCTCCAGCATGGCCAGGGCGTCGGCGGCGTAGCCGGTCTCAAGCTTGATGTGAATGCCGGGATAACGTTCGCGGAACCCGGTCAGCATCTGCGGCAGGAAGCTTTGCGTGGCGGTCACCGAGGCGAACAGGGCGATCGTTCCCGACAGTGTCTCGGACTTTCCGCGCAGGTCGCGGCGCAGGCGCTCCCATGAGGCCAGCGTATCGCGAGCGTGGTCGGCGAAGCGGGCGCCTTCGGCGGTCAGGCGCACGGTGCGCCGGTCGCGTTCGAACAGTGGCCAGCCGGCCTCGCGCTCGAGGCGCTGGATGGCCCGCGACAGCGCCGACGGGCTGACGTGGCAGGCCCGGCTGGTGCGCAGAAAGTGCAAGGTTTGCGACAGGTGCAGGAAAAGCCGAAGGGCGTCGTAGTCCAAGGTGGGTGGTGAGTGAGGGGGGTGTGGGGGGCTGTTTCTGTTGCGAAAATCGAAACAGTGAGTTGAGTTTAAATCATTTTACGCAACGGGCGCCAGCCGCTAAGTTCGGAGGCCTCAATCAACCAGCAAACGCCGCAGCGCGGAGGGACCCATGGCCGACTCAATGAGCTTTTCGTCGAGGATTTTCCAGGTGGACACCGTGCAGATGGGCGAGCGCACCGAGCAGATCGTCAAAGGCGGCCGTCACCTGTTCCCGCTTTTGCCCAAGGCGTTCGCCGGGGTGAAACAGATCGGCGTCATCGGCTGGGGCTCGCAAGGGCCGGCGCAGGCGCAGAACCTGCGTGATTCGCTGGAGGGCACCGGCATCAAGGTGAAGATCGGTCTGCGCGGCGGCTCAAGCTCGATGGCCGAGGCGCGCAAGGCCGGCTTCTCCGAGGAGACCGGCACGCTGGGCGACATGCTGGCGGTGGTGCGCGAATCCGATCTGGTGTTGCTGCTGATCGCCGACGCGGCCCAGGCCGAATTGTTCGGCCAGGTGTTCGAGAACCTGCGTCCGGGCGCCACCCTCGGCCTGTCGCACGGTTTCTTGCTGGGGCACCTGCGCAACGTGGGCGCCAAGTTTCCCGCAAACATCAACGTCATCGCCGTGTGCCCGAAGGGCATGGGACCGTCGGTGCGGCGGCTTTATGTGCAGGGCAAGGAAGTGAACGGCGCCGGCATCAACGCCAGCTTCGCCGTCCACCAGGACATCGACGGCAAGGCGACCGACTACGCGCTGGGTTGGTCGGTGGCGCTGGGTTCGCCGTACACCTTCCAGACCACGCTGGAGTCCGAGTACAAGTCGGACATCTACGGCGAGCGCGGCATTCTCCTCGGCGCCGTGCACGGCCTCATCGAGAGCCTGTACCGCCGATACGTCGCCCAGGGCATGAGCAAGGAAGACGCCTTCTTGAATTCGGCCGAGTCGATCACCGGCCCGATCTCGAAGACCATCTCCAAGCGCGGGATCATGGCGGTGTACGAAGGGTTGAACGCCGCCGGCAAGGCGGAGTTCGAGAAGGCGTACGTCGCGGCGTACCCGGCGGCGCGCGAGGTGCTGGCCGAGATCTACGACGAGGTCTCGACCGGCAACGAGATCCGCGGCGTGGTTCTGGCCGGCGCGCGCTTGAAGACCATGCCCATGGGCAAGATCGATGGCACCGAAACCTGGAAGGTCGGCGCCGCCGTGCGCGCCAAGCGGGTGGAAGACAAGATCCCCGTTCACCCGTTCACCGCCGGCGTCTATGTAGCCACCATGATGGCCCAGATCGACATCCTGCTGGCCAAGGGTCATCCGTACTCAGAGGCGGCGAACGAATCGATCATCGAATCGGTGGATTCGCTGAACCCGTACATGCACGCGCGCGGCGTGGCGTACATGGTCGACAACTGTTCGACCACGGCACGCCTGGGGTCGCGGAAGTGGGCCCCGCGGTTTGATTACCTCCTCACGCAGATCGCCTACGTGAGCATCGACGAAGGCAAGGCCGGCGACCCGTCGCTGATCGCCTCGCTGAAGAGCAACGTCATCCACAAGGTGATGAACGTTTGCTGCGAGCTGCGCCCCAGCGTGGATATTTCGGTCAGCTAGATTCAGGGCAGCTCGGAGTGCAGATCGCCGGGGGTCGAGACTTCGGTCTCGACCTTCACGGTCAGCGCTTTTTCCACCGGCGTATTGATGCCGTGTTTGTCGACGCCGACGATGGTGAAGGTCGCCGAATGATCGGGCAAGGCGGTGACCACCTCGTCGGAGCGGACGTTGAACCGATACCCGTTCACGTAGGTGAAGACCTTGCGCACCTTGGCGCGGTAAAGCAGGTCGGCGGTCACCACGTGGCGCCCCGCTGACAGCGGCTCGGATACGACGACGTAGTCTCGGCCGCGTTCGGCGCTGGTCAGCACCGTCGGCACCGGCTGTCCATCAACCACGAAGTGCGCTTCCAGGAGCTGAAAACGGGAGCCGGCGTCGTTGCGGAAATGCAAGGTGCCACTGCGGGCAGGCGCCTCGTCGTCGGCGCGCGCCGTGTCGGTTGCGCTCAAAGCGGCCAATACGGCCACCACCCTCAATCCCCATCTCAGTGCTCGCATGACGGGCCTCCCTCTACCAAGGTAAGGCGGGGCGGCGGCGGGGGAAGGGGCGCGGCGTCCGCGGTCGGTGCGCGGCGCTTACTGCAGACGCACGCAAACGTTGCTGATGGTTCCGTGGAATTGGACGTTGGGATCCTCGCCCACGCAGACGCTGGTCCCGATTTGCAGAATCGGCAGCTGCCCACTAAGCGACTGGTGCAAAGTGGCTGTGCCCGAGAGAACGCCGCCAATCTTCAGTTGCACCAAACCATTTTTGTCGCGGGTTATCAGGATGTCATGTGGGACGTCGTCGTTGAGCGGCGCTCCCGTGCTGATGACGTCGGCATCTCCCAGCACCGGGTCGGCCATCTCGAAATAAAGGACGTGCTTAACCAGCTGCAGATCCCAAAAGGTCTCGAGCGCGCATTTGTCCCGCTGGTTGAGAAGAGCGATGACGCCGTCGGGCTGGCGCGTCTGCATTGTAAATGAAATGTAAAATCCGGCCATGTAAGCATAGGAAAGGTCGTCAACGCACGTTCCGGCGTCGCCACCGTCCGAAGCCGGCCCGCTGTCCGCGCTACCGAACGGGACGTCGACCCCCGGGCTTCCGTCGTTACCGCCGTCCGACCCCGACATCACATTGACCGCACCGTCCTGGCCGGTGATGTCGGCGACGCCGAGCAGCTGGGTGCAGCCGCTCACCATTCCCATCCAGAGCGCAGCGATCGCGACGGCTGAACCTGCCCGTCGTCGGCGCATCAGAAGCCTCCCTGCACCAGCAGGGCGACACCTTGTCGGCCCACGCCTGGAACGACGGCCATGCGATGGGCCTTCGGCTCGTCGTGCGCGCCGCCGGTGAGGGCCAGGAAAGCGCCGCCCGCGATCAATACGCCGCCGGCGACGAAGGCCGCGGTCGACAGATTGCCGTCGCTCACCGCCTTGCTGCGGTGAGTGCTGGCGTCATCCACGTTGCTGGTGGTGCAATGGCTGGGATCGCCGCCGCACGCCGCCTTGGCCTCGCTCCAGGCCGAGCGCGCCAGCAACCCGGAGACTGTCCCCACCACGACCGCCACCACCCCGAGGCCAGCCGCCGACAACCCGAGCACCCGTCGGGTGCCCAGTCCCGGGATGGGTACGTCGGTCGACGGCGGCGGCAGCAGTGGTGCCACCACCGTCGGTGCAGCCGGCGGCGGCTCGCCGATCACCACGCGCTCGTGACGGGCTGTCTCGCCTTCGCGCACGATCAATTGATCGGTCGCCGGCCGCTGACCGTCGACTTCAAAAGTGAACACATGCGCCCCGGGATCGATCGGCAACGGCGTCCCGTCAAGGTGCTCGGTCAGAAGCTCGCCGTCCATCGAGACGCGTACCGAAACGATGCTCGTCCCGGCCGGGGTCTTCACGTCGAGCACCAGCGTCGGTTGCACCATTTTGAGATCGTTGAGCCGACGCGCGCAGTCCTCGCTGACGATGGCCGGACAGGACCGAACCGCGCAGTGGTTCAAGCGTTCGCTGGCGGAGGCGAAGTGACCGTCGCGTTGCAATTCTTGCGCGGTGGCGTTGTCGTCCACGCACTGTTTCTTGGTCGGGGCGGCCTGCGCGCGCGACGAGATTCCGGCGGCCAAGGCCACCACGCCCACCGA
>DASXQB010000133.1:0-14439 GCA_036493295.1 Polyangia bacterium
CCAGCGATCGGTCAAGACCTCGCGATAACGAGCGCCGGGTGGCATCTCGGGCAAGGCCACCCGCGTGTCGTACCAGACCGTCCCGATCGGTTTTTCTCCGGCGCGCACCAGCTGGCTGAACAGCCGGCCGGTCACCGTCAACACGCGCTGGCCGCGCTCGCCACGCGCGAACGCCACCACCATTCGCTCGCGCCGGCCGCTGGCCAGGCACGGCTCGTACGTCGAACCAGCGAAGACCGCCGCGTGCTGGCGGCGAGCGTGCAGCGCCCGTTGCAGGACGAAAAGCTTGATCGCCCCGCTGCCCGGCGCGGCCAGCAGCGCCTGCGCCGTCGCCGCCGGATCGTCGTGGGCCCGCTCGGTGATCGCCGACAGCAGGTCTTGTCGTCGCTGGAAATCCACCGGCCGCCGGTTGTCCGGATCGGTGAGGGAAAAATCCCACAGCTCGGCGCCGTTGTAGACGTCGGGGATTCCCGGCGCGGTCACCTTGAGCAGCGTCTGCACCAACGAATTCCACACCCCCGGCTGGTCGATGCGGCGGACAAAATCGTTCAGCGATCGCAGGAACGTTCCGCTGTGCGCGGGATTGAGCAGCCCGTCCACGAACCCGGCCACCGCCTCTTCGTACTCGGCGTCGGGGTTGATCCAGCTTGTGCGCAGCTTCGCTTCGGCCATCGCCTTGCGAACGTAGGCCTGGAACCGCTGTTGAAACCCCGGCGCCGGCAGCGCGTCGTCAGCCGTCTGCCAGGCGCCGACCAGCGACTGATAGATGAAAAGCTCGATCGCCGCGTCGACCTGTTCGGCCCCGGCGGCGTCAGAGCGCAAACCTTGGTTCTCCTCGCGCCAGCGCGACACCAGCTGGGTCCATTCCTTCGGAATCTCGGACAGCACGTGCAGCCGGGCGCGCAGATCCTCGCCGCGCTTGGTGTCGTGGGTGGCGGTGGCGGACAGCCCGTGCGGCTGGCTGGCGGCGCGGGCGCGATTGAACTGGTGATAATCGGTCACGCTGGCACCCAGACGATCCGGATCGCCGCCCACCTCGGACAGCGAGAGCAGCGGGAAATAGCGGTAAAACGCGGTGTCCTCCACGCCCTTGGCCATCACCGGCCCGGTCAACTGTTGAACCCGCAGGACGAAATCGCGCCGGGCGTTTTTTTGTTCGGCGGTCAGGCCATCCGGATCGCGCAACAAAAGGACATCTTCCAGAAAACGAAACAGCGATCGGTTGATCACCGGGTTGCGCCAGGTCGCCTCGCGCACGGCGCGGGTGATGACCTGCTGATCGCGCGGCACCACTTCCTGCGCTTCGCGGGTGACATAGGTCCGGTACACGGGGAAACAAGCCAGAACCTCGCGCAGGCCACCGGCCAGGCTGGCAAAGGTGAAGTCGCGCGTGTAACGGTGCTGCTCGGAAATCGCGGCCAGCCGGCGCGCCAGCACGGTCAGCTCGGCCGACAAGGCCGTCGACAGAATCAGCCGCTTGCAGGCGTAGGCGACGTCGGCGAAGGTCTGGCCGCCGCCGGTGAGCTTGTTCCAGGTGTCGCGCAGAAGGGGCGCGTTCTCGGCGTCGACCAGCACCCCGGCGGTGGCGGCGGCGTGCTCGTATCCGGTGGTGCCGGCGGCGGTCCACTCGTCGGGCAGCCGTTCGGCGGCGGCCAAGATCTTCTCCACCACCACGAACGGTTTGGTTTCGCCGCTGCCCAGCGCCGACAATCGTTCCAGGTACCGCGCCGGTTCCAGCAGCCCGTCGACGTGATCGACGCGAAGGCCAGTCACCCATCCGTCGGCCAGCCAGCGCGCCGGCAGCTGATGAACGACGGTGAAGACGTCCTGGCGTTCGACGCGGATGGCGGCCAGATCGTTGACGTCGAAGAAACGACGATAGTTGATCTCGTGCGCCGCCACCCGCCAGTGCGCCAGGCGATAAGCCTGCCCTTGCGCCAACCGTTCCAATCCGTCGAACGTCGGCGGCTGGCCGACGGTGCCGTTGAACACCGTCAACACCCGATCAAGATCGTCCTGGACGGCCGGATTCGCCGTCAATTGAGCGGTCCGCCGCACCAGCGCCTCGCGCTCGTGGCGGCGGGCGCGGTGCTCGGCCGGCGCTGCCGGCCAGTGCTCGAGGGCGCGCAGGATGCTTTCCAGCTCGACCGCATCCGCTGCTTCCGATCCCAGGCGCTGCGAGACCCGCCGCCACAGCGGCACCAACAGCAATCGCCACGTGCGTGGACACAGCGGCAGAAGTTGTTCGCCGTACGCGAGGATGAAGGCGCCGCCAACGAAACGCACGCTCAAGGCGCCGCGCTCAAGCTCGCGCCCGAACTGTTCACCCAGGATCGGCAGCAGCACCTTGCCGGCCAGCTCAGGCTTGGGCGGTCCCCAGTCGATGTCGAAAAATTCATTGGCCGCGGCCCCCGGTCCGTTCTCGAGGACGTCCTGCCAGCGCGTGTTGGCAGCGTCGGAGATGCACATGTGATTCGGAACCACGTCGACAATCAGGCCCATCCCACGCGCCTTCAGTGCGTTGGCCAGCGCCTCAAGATCGGCTTCCGTTCCCAGCTCCGGGTTCAGGCGGCTGTGGTCGACGACGTCATAGCCATGTGCGCTGCCGGCGCGCGCGGCCAGCAAGGGCGACACATAAAGGTGGCTGATCCCAAGCGCCGCCAGGTACGGCACCAACTCTTGCGCGCGTACCAGCGGAAATTCTTTGTGCAGCTGCAAGCGATAGGTGGCGACAGGAATCGTCGGTTCAGTCGTTTTCATCCCTCACCATCGCTGGGCCTGGAGATACCAGAACCGTGCCAGCGGCGACGTTGCCAGCAGACAACCGATGACGCCGGAATCAGCACCCCCGCACGATGGCCGGCGCGCCGCCAGCGTCACCGCACGGTGATTCGTCACTGGTTCGTAACGTCTCGATCGGCGCGCCTGATAGATGATCATGGTACGCCTTGCCAGCGCCTTCGGTCTTCTTAGTTTCTTGGCAGGAGGTCCCTGATGATGCGATTGCCCGGCGGTGGCCAGATGCCTTTCAAGACGCTGCTCAAGCGTCTGTACGAGGAGTACGACAATGACGGCCTGGCCGACAGCGCCGCGGCCCTGAGCTACTACTTTATCTTCGCGATCTTCCCGCTGCTGTTTTGCATTGCCACCTTGGCGGCTTTCGCGCCATTCGCCGCCAGCTGGCTGTGGACCTTCCTCGATCGCGTGCGGCCGCTGGTTCCCGGCGACGCCATGAGCGTCGTCGATCAGCAAGCACACGCGCTGGTCTCGCGCACGCATCCCAAGCTGCTGACGTTGGGCCTGCTGACCGCGCTTTACGGCGCGTCTCGCGGCGTGGACGCGGTTCGCAAGGCGCTGAACCTGGCCTACGACGTCAAGGAATCGCGGCCGGTCTGGAAGACCGAGATGATCGCCTTCGGCATGACCATCGGCGGCGCCGTTCTGGTGCTAGTGGGAATCGCCGCGCTGGTGGCGGGCGGCAGCGCGGGCTTCTGGCTGGCCAAGCACGCGGGCATCGCCGACGTCTACGTCTTCGCCTGGAAATGGTTGCGCTGGCCGATCACCGCCGCGCTGATCATGCTGGCGGCGGCGCTGGCTTATTTTTTACTTCCCGACGTCAAGCAGCAGTTCAAGTACATCACGCCGGGATCGGTGGTGGGCACGCTGCTGTGGTTGCTGGCCACCTGGGCCTTCGGCGAGTACGTCACCCACTTTGCCAACTACAGCGTCACGTACGGATCGATCGGCGGCATGATCATCCTGCTGACCTGGTTTTATATCGCCGGCTTTCTTTTCCTGATCGGCGGCGAACTGAACGCCATCCTTGAACACGCCTCGCTGGGCGGCAAAAACGCCGGCGCGCGCGCCGAGGGCGAGGCCCCGCCGCCACCCGAAGAACGCCCCAGCGCCATGCCGGTGGGCGCCAGCGACAAGGCCAAAGTCGCGGAGAAAGTCCACGCCGCCGCGCCACCATCAGGCGCGCACACCTGATATCGCGCTTCCCGACGTCGGCGCTTTTCGGCACAATAGCTGGACCGGATCGCCCCGCATCATCTGGAGGCTCCCATGGTTGTACGGACTTCCGTCGCGTCCTGGTTCTGTTCGGCTGCCCTGTTCGTCGCCGCGCCGCTGTTCGCGATCGGCTGCGCGTCTTCTGATTCTCCGCCGGCGTCGATGGGCTCGGGCGGTTCGACGAGCGCCGGCTCGGGTGGCGCCAGCGGTTCGGGAGGTGCCAGCGGTGGTGGCAGCGGCGGCGCCAACGCGGGCAGCGGTGGCGCGACAACCGCCGGCAGCGGCGGCTCAACAGCCGTCGGCAGCGGCGGCGCCCTCGCCAATCCGGACGCCGCGCCGAAGGACGCCGCCGCCGAAGCCAGCAGCGGCAACGACGCGCCGGCGGGCGGCTGCGGTGCCGGTCAACTGTGCTTCGATTTTGAAAACGGCACCGCCGGCGCGAAACCCGGCGCGCCCTGGACCGGCCAGGGAACGCTGGACGCCACGCGCGCGGTCAGCGGCAAGAATTCGTTGCACGTCACGGCCGGCGGCGACAACGCCTTCGCCATGATCAAACCCAGCATCTTGCCCACCACCAACAACGAGTACTACGGCCGGGTGATGTTCTGGGTCGACAGCGTGCCCAGCTCGCACTGGACGTTCGTGCGCTCACGCGGCCCCGTGCCCGGGATGACGTTCACGTCGGAGTACACCTACGGCGGCACCGGCAAGATGTTGATCGCCAACTATGATACCCAGGGTGTCTCCAGCGACTGCTGGAAAGACGGCGGCACCATCCCACTGTCCAAGTGGTCCTGCATGGAGTGGCATTTCAAGGGCGCCACCAACGAGCTGGAGCTGTGGATCGACGGCGCCGAGGACACCAAGGCGCACGTGATCAGCAAGGGCGACGGCTGCGTCAACAACGGCACCGCCGGCGTCTGGAACGCGCCCACGTTCAACGAGCTCGAGTTGGGATTCGCCGTCTACGGCGCCGCCAACGGCTTCAGCGTGTGGTTCGACGATCTGGCGCTCGGGACGAGCAAGATCGGCTGCCCAGCGCCGTGAAAGGGCCAGGCTGAGGGTCGGCGCCGCTCTGTTCTGCGCTGCGCTGCTCTGCTGCATAACAAGTTTGTCGCGAATAGAGTCAATGCCAACGCTCGGGCGCGGGGGTTGCATCGTTGCTGGGATAACAATCGTCCCGGCGAAGCGTCGCTGTAGAATACTGGTTGGGCAGACCGGTGATCGGACACGGCGCCGTCACGGTCGGAGCGCCCATCGCCACGCTTCGCGAATTGCGTCGTGCGGAGACCGATTTAGCAGGTCGCCGTGGGCGATCACGGCGCGGTCGAAGTCCCAGGCGAGGATGCGCTCGATGGCGTTGCGCGCGCTCTCGCGATCGCGCGTGAACCAGCGCAGCTCCGGCGCTGGACGCGGCCGGCCCCACATTCCCAACATCATCAGCATCGCCCGCAGCACGCCGTTGGTGCCCGACGTCTGGTCGCTGAAGTTCTCCACCAAGTCCACCGCTACCAGGGTTCGGCTGGCCCGGTGCAGGAAGTCGACCTCCCGCATGACGCGGTTGCCGATGAACACCTGATCCATCTGGCCGGCCCAGCACGAGGGCGGCTCCTCGCCGATGATCTCGTCGAGCCGGAGATCCTTGCGCTTGCGCTGGACGTCCATGGTGCCGAAGGTCCGCGCGCGGGGGAACGCCTGCTGGGCACTCGTGAAGTAGAGGTGATGGCAGTTGCTCGGGGCCACAACCGCGATCACCTCGCCGAGCTTTTCGATCTCCTCTCGGGTCGAGTGGTCGATCACCACCGGGGAGTGCAGGCACAGACCACCGTCGAGGCGGAGCACCGTCATGCGCGTTCGTATGGCCCCGCCCATGATGCTCAACTGATGCTCCTTGACCCAGACGAGGTCGGGCACGTATTCGAGGAGGGGCAAGCTATCGGCGGTCACAGTCGGGGTCTCCATCCAACTTTGAATTCGACTTGGCCAAGGCCTCGGCAAACTTGCGGCGTGCATGGACTCTAGGAGCTCGACGGCCGCCTGTCTAACTCGCGCCCTGAGGCGGACGGCAAGCGAATCATGAAGGGAGCTGGGCGGCGAATTTGAGCGGGGGTGACTGGCGTTTCTGCAGGGCGCAGAGGTAGCGGGATTCGTCGTACGGTGTGCGGTCGACCCAGCAGCGAAAAAGGATTCGGATCCACTTGAAGGCGAGCGCTCGAATAGTCGCATTGTGGGAAGCGCCCTTGGCCTTGTGGCTTTCGTAAAAGGCGCGCGCCCAAAATGAGTGTGGGATCGAACTGGCGACCCACTCCACGAAGGTCTGGCGGAGAAAGGTCGGGCAGGACCAGCGCCAATGGACCCAGTGCTTGTTGCCGCTGCGCTCGGTGACGGGAGCGATGCCGACGTACTTCTGGAAGGCGGCGGCATCGGTGTAGCGATCGCGTTGTTCGCCGAACGCAGCCAGGAGCCTCGACGAGAAGACCGGCCCCGCGCCCGGCAGTTCGGCAAAGAGGACAAAATCGCGGCGGCGTCAGGACTTGACACGACATGGCCTTGCCACGCGTATATATCTGCCATATACACAGTGAGTGGCTGGTTTTCCGGATGAGCTCGCGCTTTGTACCGGTTTTGAGTGGAACGACGGGAATGCGGATAAGAATTGGACCCTCCATGAGGTATCGCGGGGCGAGGCGGAGGAAGTGTTCTTCAATCGACCGATTCTGGTCGCGCCCGATGCCGACCACTCGCAGAAAGAGAAGCGCTACGCTGCCCTCGGGAGGACGAACAGCGGTCGCGGACTCACGATCGTGTTCACCATCCGCGGCAGTCTTGTGCGGGTGATTTCGGCGCGAAACATGAGCAGGCGTGAAAGGAGGATCTATGAAGAAACGAACATCAAAAAATAAAACCGGGAGGGTTCCCGCATTCGCGAACGAAGATGAGGAACGGAAGTTTTGGGCGACTCACGACGCAGCTGATTTCTTCGACTGGGGGCGAGTCGCTCAGCCGGCCTTCCCAAGCCTGAAGCCGTCTACTGAATCAATCTCTCTTCGACTGCCGGTTTCGATGCTTGATGAACTGAAGGCTCTCGCTAACAAGCGCGACGTGCCCTACCAGTCGCTGATGAAAATGTACCTCTCGGAGCAGATCCGGAGAGATCGGAAGAAAGCGTCGTGACGCCTAAAGGCGTTGCAGTGGACGGGCGCCTCGCCCGCTGCTGAACGCCTGGCGCATTCGCAGGCTGATGCGGAAGGCCTTGCAAAGGTCTGCGTCGCACACGATGTTTTTGGGCGAGGAGGAGTCTTTCGATGACCATCACCATCACGGCCTTTGAACGCTCGCCCGATGGGGGCAAGGGACTGGCGCGTGATACGCGCGTTCGCTGGGCCCTCGAGGAAGTGGGCCAACCGTACGAGGTGCGCCTTGTTTCGTTTCGGGCGATGAAGGAGCCGGCGCATCTGGCGCTTCATCCTTTCGGCTCAATTCCGACCTATGAAGAAGGCGAACTGGTGCTGTTCGAGACGGGGGGGATCGTGCTTCACGTCGCAGAACGATATGGGGGCTTGCTTCCGCCCGATGCCAATGCTCGGGCGCGCGCGATCACATGGATGTTCGCCGCGCTCAACACGGTGGAGCCGCCGATCCTTGAATTTTCAAACGCCAGGCTGATGGAGCGCGACAAGCCCTGGTACGAGGAACGCCTGCCTTTGGTTCAGGATCGCGTCCGCGGCCGGCTGACTCCACTTTCCACGCGTCTCGGCGGTGGCGACTGGCTCGATGGTGCCTTCAGCGCGGGCGACCTGATGATGGTCTCGGTGCTGCTCAGGTTGAAACCATCGGGCTTTCTCGACGAATTTCCGAAGCTGGCAGCCTATGTCGCCCGTGGCGAAGCCCGCCCCGCCTACCAGCGGGCGTTCGCCGCGCAATTGGCGATCAACACCGCCAAGCCACGCTCGGACTCAGGCCGCTGAATGACAGAGCATTCGGCAGACGACATGGCGCGGTGGTTCCTATTGGTCTCCGTGGTGATCATGGGGGCCGGCTGCTCGACGAAATGTGAGCTGAACGCCGGACTGAGCGCGCGCGCGGGGAGTGGCGCAACGGACTGTGGCCACGCCGCCCTCGGCGGTGATGCATCGTCTGTCGACGCCTGCGTGGTCACGTCTTTCAAGAACGGCGTGGCCTTCGTGGCCCAGTACGACCGTCAGGGAACCGATTCCAAGGTCGTATTCGGCATCGCCGGCGATGCTCACGGAGCCGTTACGTTCCTCCTCTGGGATGGCGATCCCAGTGGTGGTTCTGGTGTCGACCCAGTGATCAGCGGCGATCTCTGTCTCGGACCATCCGTGAATTCCACTCAGGCAGAGATCCATCCATGACTCCACCCTTGACGTGTGCGTCCACGACGTCGCTAGGCCGGACCTGCGGGTAGTGACGTGGTCCGAACGCTCAGTCTTCGCCGTTCCCCGTCACGCGTTTGGCCTCGGCCATGATGCGGGCCAGACGGTCGGTGGTGGCGCTGTCGGCGCGCAGCGCTTCGATGTCCATCGGCATGCGGTAACGCCAGTTGTTGGGATCGATCTTTCCCGGCACGTTGATCCGCTCGCGCGCCCCCAGCGCGTTTTGAAACGACACCAGCGACAGCACGGAACCGGCCGTCGCGACGGCGGCCAGCACGGCGTCGCGCACGCCATCGTCGAACGGCTTCTGCGCGTCCAGTCCGTGAAGCGCCGGCACGTTGGCGATCAGATCGGCGCGTTCTTCGGGCGGCAGGTGATCCCACCAGTCGGCGTTGCTGTCCGTGTCGTGCGTCGAATTGGTGGCCACCGACAGCGCCGGCCAGCCGGCCGGATCGCGAAAATGGCCTTTTTCTTTTTCCCAGCGCAGCACGCGGTAGCCCGGAATTCCCTGGCGATCCAGCGACGGACGGAGGAAATCCGGCAGGCTGCCCAGGTCCTCGGCCACCACCTCGCCGAAATGGCGGAACATCCGCATGATGGTCTCGCCCAGGCGCAGCTGGGAATCGGGATCGGCCGGTGAAAAGCCGCCCTCCTTGCTGTCCGGCGAGCGAACGTAGGTGCGGAAGTATCCGGCCACGTGATCGATGCGCAGCAAGCTGAACAGCGCGCCGGCGCGTTCGGCCCGCGCCCGCAGCCAGCGAAAATCCGATCGGCGCAGAGCCTCCCATTCGTATGCCGGCAGCCCCCAATCCTGCGCCTCGCCGCCGGGTTCGACCGCCGGCGCGCCCACCCGCAGGTCGGTGCGGAAGATCGAGCCGTTGGCCCAGACGTCGGCAGAATCCAACGCCACGGTGAACGGCAGATCGCCCATCAACTCGACGCCGGCGTGGCTCGCGTCGCGGCGGGCCTTGCGCCACTGCTTGTCCAGCTGCCACTGCACCCACGCCACTTGCAACAGAGGCCGTTCGTTCTTGCGCCGCAGCTCGGCCATCGCGTCGGGGGTGCGGTTGCGCAGGCCGGACGGCCAATCGGTCCAGGATTTCTTCTGCTGGTCGTGCACGGTGGCGAACAACGCGAAGTCATCCAACCAGGTGCGCTGCTCGCGCACGAACCTGGCCAGCTCGTCGCGCCGGTTGGTGCGCTTGCTCCAGTGCTCCTCGACGAATCGATCGAAGCCCAGGCTGATCGCCGCGGCCTTCACCTTGCGCACCTCGGCCCAGTCGACCGCTGGCGCCCGGCCAAGTTCGGTCAATCGTCGCTGCACATCGGATGGCAGCGCCTGCCGTCCACCCGCCGCCACAAAATCCTCGCAAGCGTCCAGCGACAGATACACCGGATCCAGCGCGAACGCCGAGGCCGCCGCGTACGGGCTGGCGTCGGCAGAGGTGGTGACGTTCACCGGCAACAGTTGCACCACCGAAAAACCGGCCCCGCGCGCCCACCCGGCAAAATCGGGCAGATCGGCGATCTCCCCGATGCCCCAGTTGTCCTTGCGCCGCAAAGAAAACAGCGGCATCACCACGCCGGCCCGCCGGCGCGCCTCGCCCAGAGCAAAGCCGCTGGTGCCGCCCCACGGCGAGGTCGGCGCGCGCATGGCCGCCACGCGATCCGGCGCCGGCAGGGCGCGCGTCGCCTCCGCCGACAGCGGCTGGCGCAGGACCACCATCCCGCGCGCGGCCACCTGGTACTCGCCCGACACCGACGGAGGGTCGCCGGCCGGCGGGTCGCGCGTGGTGTCCAGCTCGACCAGCCACTGGCCGCCCGCCTGACCTTCCGGCAGCTTGAACAGCATCGGTTCGTGATGGGCGTTCATCAGCACCAGCAGGCTGTCGCCGATCTGCCGGTTGCCCCGCTCGTCGACCACCGCGATGGCGTCGCCGCCCAGCATGAATCCCAGCGATCGCAACCACGGCCGCTGCCAGTCGCGCGGGCGCATCTCCGACCCGTCGGGCCGCAGCCACGTCAGATCCTTTGACAGCGACTCCCACACCCGATCGCCCTGGAAAAACCGCCAGCGTTGCAACACCGGCAGCTTCTGGCGCAGCTCGATCAGCTTGCGCGTGAAGGCCAGCAGCTTGCGCCGGCGATCGTCCAGCTTCCAGTCGACCCAGGAGATCTCGTTGTCCTGGCAGTAAGCGTTGTTGTTGCCGCGCTGGCTGCGGCCCATCTCGTCGCCGGCCAGCAGCATCGGCACGCCCTGCGCCATGAACACCGTGGTCAGGAGATTTCGTTTTTGCCGATCGCGCAGCTCGTTGATGGCCGCGTCGTCGGTCTCGCCTTCGGCGCCGTGGTTCCATGACTGGTTGTCGTCGTTGCCGTCGCGGTTCTCCTCGCCGTTGGCTTCGTTGTGCTTGCCCCCGTACGTCACCAGATCGTGCAGGGTGAAGCCGTCGTGGCAGGTGACAAAGTTGATCCCCGCCTGCGGCTGCCGGCGCTCGCCCTGGTACAGATCCGCCGACCCGGCCAGCCGATAGCCGACCTCCGACGCCAGGTTGTGGTCGCCTTTCCAGTACCGGCGCAGCGAATTGCGAAAGCGATCGTTCCACTCGCGCCACGGGGCCGGGAAATTTCCCACCTGATAGCCGCCCATGCCCAGATCCCACGGCTCGGCGATCAGCTTGACCCGCGACAGCTCCGGGTCCTGATTGATGATCTGGAAGATGGGCGCGTGGCGATCGAACTCGCCCTGGCGGCCGCGGCCGATGGTGCTGGCCAGATCGAAGCGGAAGCCGTCGACCCGCATTTCACTCACCCAGTAGCGCAGCGAATCGACGATCAAGCGCGCCGCCTCCGGGTTCGAAGCGTTGACGCTGTTGCCGGCGCCGGTGAAATCCAGGCAGTACCGCGCATCCGGCATCAGCCAGTAATAAGACGCGTTGTCGATCCCGCGCAGGCTCAGCGTCGGGCCCAGGTGGTTGCCCTCGGCGGTGTGGTTGTAAACGACGTCCAGGATGACTTCGATTCCGGCGCCGTGCAACGCCTTGACCATCGCCTTGAACTCGCTGACCTGGGCGCCGGGGGCGCGCCGGCTGCCGTACTGCTGCGAAGGCGCGAGGTATCCCAGCGTGCTGTAGCCCCAGTAGTTGCGCAGGCCCTTGTCGTGCAGGAACCCTTCGTCGACCGCCTCGTGCACCGGCAACAGCTCGACCGCGGTGACGCCCAGGCGCTGCAAATGTCCAATCGCCGACGGGTGACCGAGGCCGGCGTACGTGCCGCGCAGCTCGTCGGGGATCTCCGGGTGCAGCTTGGTGAATCCTTTGACGTGCAGCTCGTAGATGACGGTGCGGCTCCACGGCACGTCGGGCGCATGGTCCTTGCCCCAGTCGAAGAAGTCGCTGATCACCACGCCCTTCGGCACGCCGGCGGCGCTGTCGCGCTTGTCGAACGACAGATCGGCCGCCGGATCATCCGGCGTATAGCCTTGCACCGGCGCCTTCCAGTCGACGTCGCCGTGGATGGCCTTGGCGTAAGGATCCACCAGCAGCTTGTGCGGGTTGCAGCGATGGCCCTGCTCCGGCTGATACGGGCCGTGAACGCGCAGGCCGTAAAGCGCGCCCGGCTCTAGTCCCGGGACATAGCCGTGCCAGACGAAATCGTTGGCCTCCAGCAGATCAAAGCGGCCGGTCTCGCTGGTTGGATTGGCCGGATCGTACAGACACACCTCGACCCGGCTGGCGACGCGCGAGTAAACCGCAAAGTTGACGCCGGCGCCGTCGAAGGTGGCGCCCCTGGGGAACGCCCTGCCCGGCCAGATCTCGCGCGGTGTTGCTGCCATCAAACGGCCTCCAAGAAAAATGCGGCGGCGCCTGGGATGCGCCACCCTTCGTCGTCGGACTCCAGCGCCGGATTGCCGGCGCCACCAAAACTCGGATCTTCGCTGCCCAGGATGATTTGCCAGCGACGCGCGTGCGGCGGCGCCAGCAACGGTTCGGGCGCCACGGCCAGCTCGGCTTCGCCGCCGCAGTTGACCAGCAGCAGGCGATCGCCGGCGCCGCTGTGGTCGGCTTTTGGCTCGACCGCGAAATAGCGCAGCAGAAAACACTGCGGCCCCAGCACGGCGCCGTCGAACCGGGCCGCTCCCGCGTTCACCGCCCGGATCAGCGGATCGGCCGCCCGCAGGCGCAGCAGCGCGCTGTGTAGGGCCAGCGATTGCCGGCCGCGTTCACCGTCGCGCTCGCCCCAGTCCAGCCACGACGATTCGAACGTGCCGCGCGCGGCCGGATCCGGCAGCAAGCTTTGCACCGCCGGCGATGCCGCGCTGGGAAACTGGGCCATGAATTCGGCGCGGCCCTTGCGCACCAGCGCCGCCAGCTCGGGATGATGATCGGCGAAGTACCGAAACCGCCGCGAGGAGGCCCATTCTTGTCCCTGAAACAGCATCGGCGTCCACGGCCCCAGCAGCAGCAGCGTGGTCAGCGCCCGCCGCATGCCAGGCGCGCTGATGTCACCCAGGCGCTGCCCGCTGGCCGAGTTCGCCACTTGATCGTGGTTCTCCAGAAACGCGATGAAGGCGCGCGCCGGCAATCGCGCCGTCGACGTTCCCCGCCGTTTCTTCTGCCAGCGATAGCGTTGGCCGGCAAAAAGATAGCCGTACTTCGCCGCCGAGATGAACTCCTGCGGCGACCCCAGATAGTCGGTGTAATACGCCTCGCGCCGGCCGGTCAGGGCCACCAGGGCGGTGTGGTGCAAATCGTCGTTCCACAATCCGTCGACGCCAAAGCCGCCGTCTTCGGGCGACCGGACCAGGCGCGTCTCCTGCGGTTCGTTTTCGGCCACCACGATCACGGTGCGCGCGCCGGCCGCGGCGCGGGCGCGCCGGGTCAGAGCCGCTATGACGTGGTCGTCGGATTGATCGCAGATGGTCTGCGTGGCGTCCAGGCGCAAACCGTCCAGATGAAATTCGTCGATCCAGTAGCCGGCGTTTTCGATCACCAGCTGGCGCACCGGACCGCAACCGGGGCCGTCGAAGTTGATGGCGTTGCCCCATTCGGTCGCCGTTTTCGCCAGATAGTGCGGCGAAAAGGCGGGCAGGTAATTCCCGTCGGGACCAAAGTGGTTGTAGACGACGTCCAGGATCACCGCCAATCCCAGCGCGTGCGCATCATCGACGAACTGACGAAAATCGTCGGGGCGGCCGTATTGATGATAAGGCGCGAACAGCTGAACGCCGTCATAGCCCCAGCCGAACGCGCCGGGAAATTCGGCTACCGGCATCACCTCCACCGTGGTCACGCCCAGATCTTTCAGCGCCGGCAGCTTCTCGGCGGCGGCGGCCCAGGTGCCGGCGGGACTCAGCGTGCCGACGTGCAGCTCGTAGAGCACCTGTCCCGCCAGCGGCAGCCCGGCCCACCCGCGATCGCGCCAGGCGTAACGTCCGGGATCGATCACCTCCGACGGTCCGTGCGGGCCGCGCGGCTGAAAGCGCGACGCTGGATCAGGCAGCGGCACCTCGTCGTCGTCCAGGCGATAACGATAAAGAACGCCGGCCTTCAGATTCGCGCCCAGGCCTGACCAGAAGCCACCGTTTTCGCGCTGCAGCTCGATGATGGGCCCGCTCTCCACCACCACCGCCACGCGCCGGCGCTCGGGTGCCCAGACGCGAAAGTGAACACCACCGACGGCCACCTCGGCGCCGACGGACAGCCGGCGCGCCGCCGACGGAAACCAACGATCGTCGCCGCGATCTTCTTCGTGGGCTCCGCTCATCCACAGGTGCCGGCGCTTTTCAGCGCCGCCGCCCCGGCAGGCGCCCCGCCATCTGAATGTCGACGATCTGAGCCGGATCCAGCGTGTCGTCGTCCAGCCGCGCCTCGACCAAGGTGTCGCCATCTTCACCGGCGTCGAGCTGTTCGTCGTAAGTCGGGCTGGCCAGCAGACCGCCGACAGCGCGCGGCAATGGTTCTGCCTCGGCATCGACGGGATTGCTGCCGTCGATACCGGGCGCCAGCTCTTCCGAGGCGTGGGTCTCGAC
>DASXQB010000134.1:0-5876 GCA_036493295.1 Polyangia bacterium
CAGGGTGCCAACGAACGGAACAAAGCGCAGGACCGCCGCCAGGAATCCCCACAACGGCGCGTAGGGGATCCCGATGCCAAACAAACCCAGCGCGATCACCGCCCCGTAAGCGCCGTTGATCGCCGATTGGTGGGTCAGATACCGGCTGATCCGTTGTCCGGCTTCGTCCAGCGTGCGCGTCGTCAGGGTCACGTGGCCACGCCCGATCAAACGAATGAACCGGTCTCTGATGTCTTCGCGTTTGACCAGCAGGAAAATCACCAGCACCAGGACGATCCCGGCGCGTCCGGCTGGCTCGGCGATGGGCGCCAGCACGGCCTGGATGCGCTCCATCGCGGTGGCTTCGGCGGGCACCACGCGGACCGGCCGCGCGCCTTGATTGGCCGCCACCTGTTCATCCAGATTGCGGACCACTCGGTCCACACTTTGGGACAAACCGGACAAACCGCCCCCGGCCGAGCCACGCAGGGCCACAACCTTCTTGCTGATGGAATCGGAATACTTGGTCATCTGCGCCGACAGATCGACCACCTGGCGTTCCAGCAGATAGCCGAACGCCGCCACAGCGGTCAACGTGAGAACGGCGACCATGGCGACAGCGGCGCCCCGCCCCACCCTGCGTTCAAGCCATTTGACCGCCGGCCCAAGAGCGAAGGCGACGACCACCGCCAAGGCCACCGGAATCAGGATCGTCTGCGCGCGGGCCAGGATCGTGACGATCAACGCCACCGTGGCCAGCCAGTAAAAGGCCGGCCGCTCCGGCTGACGAGCGGAAGCCAGCGCTGCTGGTTGCGGCGTTTCGTTCACTGTCCCGCCATCACGCCGACCTAATTGTTGCCGGCTCCTTCAGTTGACTCGTCGGTCTGCCGTTCGGCGATCAACGCCTCGGTGGTCAGCATCAACGACGCCACCGACGCCGCGTTCTGCAGCGCCACCCGCACCACCTTCGTCGGATCAATGACCCCGGCCTTGACCAGATCTTCGTATTCCTCCGTGGCAGCGTTGAAGCCGAAGGCGCCGCTGCCATTCTTGACCTTCTCGATCACGATGGCCCCTTCGACGCCGGCGTTGCGGGCGATCTGCCGCAACGGTTCTTCAACAGCCCGGCGAATAACGCTGACGCCAAGGCGCCGATCGTCGTCGAATTTCAGACTGGCCAGCGACGACAGCGCGCGAATCAAGGCCACGCCGCCGCCCGGAACGATGCCCTCTTCGATGGCGGCGCGGGTAGCGTGCAGCGCGTCCTCCACCCGGGCCTTTTTTTCTTTCATCTCCGACTCGGTGGCGGCGCCGACTTTGACGATCGCCACGCCGCCGACCAGCTTGGCCAGTCGTTCTTGCAGCTTCTCCTTGTCATAGTCGGAGGTGCTATCTTCCAGCTGAACGCGCATCTGGGCCACCCGGGCGGCGATCTCCGCTTTCTTGCCGGCCCCTTCCACGATGACCGTGTTGTCTTTGCTGACCGTCACTCGCTTGGCCCGGCCCAGGCTGGCCAGCGTGATGCCTTCGATCTTGAGGCCCAGATCTTCAGTGAAGGCCTGGCCCCCGGTCAACGCCGCGATGTCGTGCAACACTTCCTTGCGGCGATCTCCGAAGCCGGGTGCCTTGACCGCGCAGACGTTGACCGTGCCGCGAAGTTTGTTCACCACCAAAGTCGCCAGCGCTTCGCCGTCGATGTCTTCGGCGATCAGCAGCAACGGCTTGCCCGACTTGGCCACCAGCTCGAGCAGCGGCAAGATCTCTTGCAGGCTGGAAAGTCGCTTCTCGTACACCAGCACAAAACAGTCGTCCAGCACCGCTTCCATTCGCTCGGCGTCGGTGACGAAGTAAGGCGACAGATAGCCACGGTCGAACTGCATGCCTTCCACCACCTCCAGCGTCGTCTCCATGGACGTCGCCTCCTCGACGGTGACGACGCCTTCCTTGCCGACCCGTTCCATGGCCTGGGCCAGGATGTCACCGATCACCGTGTCGCCGTTGGCGCTGATGGTGCCGACTTGCGCGATCTCCTTCTTGCCGCGGGTTGGTTTGGCCTGCGCCTTCAGGTTCTCGACGATCTTGATCACCGCCGCGTCGATGCCGCGCTTCAAATCCATCGGGTTGTGTCCGGCCGAGACCAGCCGGCTGCCCTCGGCATAGATGGCCTGGGCCAACACGGTCGCGGTGGTGGTGCCATCGCCGGCCACGTCAGAGGTCTTTGACGCCACCTCTTTGACCATTTGCGCGCCCAGATTCGCCAGGCGATCTTCCAGGTCGATCTCTTTGGCGACGGTGACGCCGTCTTTGGTCACAGTGGGCGAACCCCACGACTTTTGAATGATGACGTTGCGGCCGCGCGGCCCCAAAGTCACTTTGACGGTATTGGCTAAAATATCGAGGCCACGGCCGATGCGATGGCGGGCATTTTCTGAAAAGACGATGGTCTTGGCTGACATCTTTCGACTGCCTTCCTGGAGCTGATTGCTTTGAACGGAGAACAACTACTTTGCGTTGCTGCGCCGGCGGTCGCCGGTTCGTCGCGTCTGCGCCGACAAAAGCCGCAGACGGTTGCGGTCGGCATCAACAGCCGACGATGGGCCCCGGCAGCGTGGCGCCGGCTGATTTGGCCATCTCTGACAGCGGCACCAGCGCCAACCAGATGGTGTCCAGATGACGCTGAATACCGCCTTCGGCGCTCGAGCCGACTACTCGTTCCATGGTGTCCTCCCGTTGCGGGGTCCACCAAGTCGCTAGGCTGGCCGATCGCTGCAGCTCACTCCGCGAAAGAGCTTCAGTAGCTTGTCCTTACTCTGCTGGACCTTCATTAGCAAGGAAGGTCATCCGAATTGCGTTGTGTGCACCAAGCGCGCATGGTGAGCCGACCATGGGTGACAAGTCTCCGAAATCGATGCGCAAGCGGGCCGATCAAAATCAAACCAAGACCACCGAAGACAACCGGAGGAAGCAGGTGGCAATTGCCGCCAAACAGGTGGCCCAAAAGAAGAAGTGACCATCCGGCCGAGGTTGAGTTCCACGCCCGACTCTGAAAGAAGGGTGCCATGGCAAACGGCGGACAGGAATTCGACCCGGAACAACTTCAGCGCCTGGTAGCTGACCTTTGGGGCCGGGTGTGGGGCTCGCGCCGGCTGGTCCTGGCGGTGCTCTCGACGGTGCTGGCGCTTTTTATCCTGGTCGATTCGTACTACCAGGTCGAACCGGACGAGGTGGGAATGGTGACCCGCTTCGGGCGCTTCGTGCGCACGGCCAGTCCCGGTCCGCACGGCAAGTTCCCGTTCGGGATCGAAAAGGTGCAGAAGGTCCCGGTCGAAAGGCAGCTCAAGCAAGAGTTCGGCTTTCGCACGGTCCGCGCCGACATTGAAAGCACGTTTCGCAAGGACGAGAAGACGGCGGCCGAGTCGCTGATGCTGACCGGTGACCTGAACGTGGCGACGGTGGAGTGGATCGTCCAGTACAAGATCTCCGATCCGTACAAGTACCTTTTCAAACTGCGCGACGTCGACCAGACCTTCCGCCTGATGTCGGAGGCGGCGATGCGCACGGTGGTCGGCGATCACAGCGTGACCGAGCTTCTGACCGTGGGCCGCGAGTCGATCGCCGCCAAGGCCAAGGAGCTGCTCTCGGAGCTGTGCAAGCGCTACGACAACGGGATCTCCGTTCAACAACTGGTGCTGCAGGACGTGGATCCGCCGGAGTCGGTCAAACCTTCGTTCAACGCCGTCAACCAGGCCATTCAGGAACGTGAACGGGCCATCAACGAGGCATGGGCCGAATACAACCAGGAGATTCCGCGCGCGCGTGGTCTGGCGGAACAAAAGATCGAAGCGTCGGAAGGCTACGCCGTCGACCGGGTCAATCGCGCCAAGGGCGACGCCCAGCGGTTCGTTGCGCTGCAGGAGCAATATCGGAAGGCGCCCGAGGTAACGCGCACCCGCCTTTACCTTGAGACGATGGCGGCGGTGCTGCCCACCGCCGGAAAAAAGCTGATCTTCGATGAGAAAGCGAAGGGCATCCTGCCGCTGTTCCCGCTGGGCACCACCCAGGACGCCGCCGCCAAGGAGCCGACGCAATGAACGGCTGGTCGGGTATTCGCGGCTGGCTGATCGGCGGCGCCGTGCTGATCGTCGTGGTGGCCACGCTGGTCTCCACCTTTTATTCGGTGTCCGAAACCGAACAGGTGGTGATCACGCAATTTGGCGAGCCCATAGGCCAGGCCGTCACCGCCGCCGGGCTGCACGTCAAGGTTCCTTTCGCCCAGGACGTGAACGTCTTCGACAAGCGCTGGCTGGAATGGACCGGCAACCCGAATCAGATCCCCACGCGCGACAAGAAGTACATCTGGGTCGAGACCTACGCCCGCTGGCGAATCGCCAACCCGCTGCTGTTCTTCCAGCGCCTGCGCGACGAGCGCGGCGCCCAGTCGCGCCTTGACGACATCATCGACGGCGACACCCGCAACGTCATCGCCAATCACAACCTGATCGAAGTGGTGCGGGTCAGCAACCGTGCCTTCGAGCGCGCGGAAGACGTCGAGGACGTGATGGAAGCGGAGGCCATGCGCCAGGTCGAGCTCGGGCGCGACAAGATCACCCGCCTCATCCTTGAACGCGCGTCCAAGGTCATGCCCGACTACGGCATCGAGCTGGTGGACGTCCAGATCCAGCGCGTCAACTATATCGAGACCGTGCAGGCCAAGGTCTTCGAGCGGATGATCTCCGAGCGCAAGCGCATCGCCGACCGCCACCGTTCCGAGGGCCAGGGCAAAAGCGCCGAGATCCGCGGCAAGAAAGAGCGCGAGCTGAAGGTCATCGAATCGGAGGCCTACCGCAAGACCCAGGAAATCATGGGCCGCGGCGACGCCGAGGCCACGGAGATCTACGCCAGCGCCTATAACCGCGATCGCGATCTTTATCGCTTCTTGCGCACCATGGACACCTACCGCACCACCATCGACAAGAATAGCTGGTTGGTGCTGTCCACCGACGCGGACGTCTTCCGGTACCTGCAATCAACCAGTGGCGCGGCCACCGCGCGCACGACCAAGCGTTGATGTCTGCGGGTGGACCTGATCCGTACGAGGTGTTGAACGTGTCGCGAACGGCGACCCAAAGCGAAATCCGCGCCGCGTACCAGGTGCTGGTGCTCAAGTACCACCCTGATCATCATCAAGGGAATCCGCTGGAAGACCTGGCCAGCGCGCGCCTGGCCGAAATCAACCGCGCCTACGAGATCCTCTCCGACCAGACCCGCCGGGCCGCCTACGACGCCGGCTCCAGCGCGCGTCCGGGGCCCGTGCCCGTCCCCGATCCTCGAACGGCCAAACGCCTGATCGCGGGCGTCGCCTTGCTGCTGATCATCCCGCTGGTTTTCCGGATCGGCGGGGTAGCGATTCGCGGCCTGGCGATCCTGGCTCG
Organism: Polyangia bacterium; assembly: GCA_036493295.1. Classification (GTDB taxonomy): domain Bacteria; phylum Myxococcota_A; class Polyangia; order Fen-1088; family Fen-1088; genus DATKEU01. Next base: position 5,412 of record DASXQB010000134.1, read on the forward strand.
CGACCTTTTCGAGGCAACCGCTTCCATGCCGGGCGGGCGTCCGGCCGCCGTCACCATCGTTGCCCTGACGATCCTGACCGTGACCTTGCTGCGACGACGGCGATCGCGCTAAAATTGCCTCACGGTGACGCGCGATGGCCCCCTTCCAATCATCTGAAGAATTTCTTCACGCGGTAAAAGAACTGATGACCCGTCTGCGGGCCAGCGGGCACGAAGATGCCATCGCCGAGCTGAAGCAAGGCTTCAAATACATGAACGGGATGGCCGACGGCTGGGCCCTGCTGCTGTCGTCGATCGAGACCGTTCAGGCCAAATTCGGGCCGCGCTTCACGCCGGAGGAACGCGAAGCCCTGGCGGGGATCCACGCCGAAGTTTATTCGAACGTGACCCGCAACAAAGCCTGAGCCAGCGTTCCGACGAACGCTCGCGCCGCGCGCGGCCGGCCCCGACAGCGCTCAGCGGCCT
>DASXQB010000135.1:0-1838 GCA_036493295.1 Polyangia bacterium
GGCGGCACCGGTCCACGCGATCGCGCGGGCGCGGCGATACTGGCGCGCCCCCCAGTTCGTACCGACCATGGCGACGATCGTGGTGCCAACGCCGAACGCGATCGGCTGCAGGACGTATTCGAGACGGGCGCCCATCGCGTAGCCGAGGGCGGCGTCACGACCCAGCCGTGCGGCGACGGCGGTCAGCGCCATGACCGAGAGATTGGTAACCGCGATGTTGACCAGGCCGGGCACGCCAACTTTGAGGATGTCGGCGAACAGCTCCCAGCGCGGAGTCACGCCGCGAAAGTTGAGCTGGACCGATGACCGCCCCGACCGCAGGTACCAGATCAAACCAATGCTGCCGACCGCGAACGGCAGCACCAGCCCCCACGCGGCACCGGCCGGGCCGAGCGCCGGGACCGGCCCGGCGCCGAAGATCAGCAACGGCGCCAGTGCGATGTGGGCGACCACGCAGCCGACCAGCACGGATGCAGGCAGCGTCATGTTGCCGGTACCGCGCACGGCGTTCCCGAGGAAATTGAGCACGCAGATGCAGACGGCGCCGCCGAGCGCCACGTTCGCATAGGCGAGCGCGGCCGCAAGCATGTCGTCCTGGCCACCCATCCCGCGAAACAGCAATGGTCCGCCGAACAGAAACGCACAAGCGAAGATCGCGCCAAGGCCCAGCGCCAGCAGGACCGCATGAAAGACGAGCGCATCGGCGCGGTCGCGCTTCCCGCCACCGAGCGCGCGCGCTATTGCGGACGACACACCGTTCCCCATGCCACTGTTGGTCGCCTGCAGGACGAGCATGACGAATGGAAATGCCAACGACGCACCGGCGAGCACATCGGTGCCGAGGCGGCCCAGAAAAAAGCCGTCGAACGTGATCATGCCCACAAAGGCAAGGAAGTTGAGGACGTTGGGTGTCGACAACCGCAACAACGTCGGCAGGATCGGTCCTTCCAGCATCAGCTTGGTGCGCGCCGCGCCCCCCGGCTTGGTAGGTGCTGGGGCCGCTGGAACGATCATCGATAAGGGTGGTAGGGAGATTGTTGCGCTTCGGTCGTTCATAAGGCGCTCCTTCGCCCCCGAAGGGGTCTGGAGCAGCGCTTGGACGAAACCGTCTCGCTTGCGCGTCGGGCGGCTGCTTGGAGAGCCCGACCGCTTTGAATGAAGCGAGAGACATATCTGCACATTTGCAATTATCCGCAACGCATCTTTTCTCAGGAATACATGAGAAAATCTCATTAACTGGGGCAGGTTGATTGACCGATGCGTTGTACTATCGCCGGTACGCTGTATTCTCGATTAGATTTCCTCATGGGAGATTGGGCCGATGGCGCGTCGTCTCCCGCCGCTGAATAGTCTGAAAGCTTTCGAGGCAGCGGCCCGGAGCGAAAGCTTCACACGCGCCGCCAAGGAGTTGAACGTCACGCAGGGCGCCGTCAGCCATCAGGTGAAAGCGCTCGAAGATACACTTGGGCTCAAGCTGTTCCGTCGCGAACGCCAACGGCTGATCCTCACCGAAGCTGGACGCGATTACTTGAGCGTCATCCGCCTTGCACTGGACCAGATCGCCGTCGGCACCGAACGGCTGTTGCAGCGTCAGGAGAGCGGCGCTCTCACCGTCAGCACTTCGCCCGACTTCGCCGCGAAATGGCTAGTCAACCGGCTGAGCCGCTTCGCCGAGAAGTGTTCCAACGTGGATTTACGCGTTTCGGCCACGACGCACTATGTCGATTTCGCACGCGACGATGTCGATATCTCGATCCGACATGGCGACGGGAACTGGCCGGGGCTCGATGTGCAGCGGCTTTATTCGGAGCGTCTGTTTCCGGTTTGCAGCCCAAAGC
>DASXQB010000136.1:0-5163 GCA_036493295.1 Polyangia bacterium
GATCGATCATCTTGTTCACCAGCTGCGCCGAGCGCAGGAACTCGCCCTCCAGCGGCCGTCCGTCGACGTCCAGGGCCATTGCCTGCGATAGATCGCCCTTGGCCACGGCGCCGACGGCGCGGGTCACCTCGGTCGTCGGCCACACCAGATCGTCGATCAGGGTGTTCAGCGCGGTGATCTCGTCGGCCCAGCCACCGACGGCGCCCGGCACGCGCATGCGCTCTTTCAGTTTTCCTTCTTTGCCGACCACGCGGCACACCCGGCTGGTTTCCGCCGTGCGCCGCGCGCTGACCGCGAGAATGTCGTTGAAGACGTCGGCGATCTTGCCTTCGATGCCGCCTAGGTCTGCCGGCAGCCGCGAGGTGAAGTCGCCGTCTTTGAACCGCAGCAACGCCACCAGCAGCTCGCGCGAGAAAGTCGTGGGGGTGACTGGCTCTCCGGGTTTGCCAGGGCCATCGGGGGGCGGGGGCGGCGGCGGTTCCAGGCGGCCGGGTTTTGCGGTGTTACCGTTTGAATGTTTGGACGTGTTCGCCATCGGATCCCCCTCCGTCGCGGCCACAGTCGCGCGTCACGGCCGCAATCGAAGCGGGATTTTAACCACGCCTGATCATTCGTGCTCGCCGTTCTTGCATCCAACTTCTAAGAAAGCGAGCCGACGAGCGCGAGGCGGAGGGGGCGATCAGCCGCGCAGCTCGGCCAGCGGTCCGGTGGAGTACTTGGGATCGCCGAAGGTGGCCTGCTTGACGCCCAGGGCCTGCTGAACGGTGATCCACAGGTCGTTCAGCCCGCGATTGGCCGGGTTCTGTCCTTGAGCGATGGCGCCCGCGCCTTCCACTTCTTGGCCGGTGAACGGGTAAACGATGTATTGGCCCAGCTTCATGCCCAGCGCTTTTCCGCCCGCCACCACCGTCACCATGTTCAGCTGGTTGTGACCCTCAGTGATTTCACTGACCCAGACGATGACGGTCTTATCCAGCACGCCCAGTTTTTTCAGCGCGTTGATCTGATAGGCCATCCGGCTGGCGTACCAGGTGTCGATGGCCACCCACCGATCGCCGCTGCTGGCGCCAAACCCGTAGTGGCTGACGCTGTGGTGGTTGGGCGAGCCGGTGTTGGCGCCGACGTCGTAGCCTTCGGAGGCGCCCTGCCACTGGATGACCGCCACCCGGCGCGACGCGCAGGCGAACGCGGTGGCGATCAGATCCATCCACACCTCGCCGCGCTTTTGCATTTGATCGACGACGCCGTCCGGCGATTTGTCGTCGTTTTGCAGCGGCGCCTTCGCCGGCAGCCCGCTTATCTCTGTCTGTACGCCGTCTGTCGCGCACGTCGTCGCCGATCCGAGCTGCGTCACCTTCTGCTCGACCGAGCGCAACGAATCCAGATACGCGTCCAGCTGCGATCGGTCGGCGCTGCTGACGCGCGGGCGGAAGGTGGATACGTCGTTCTTGATGAAATCCAGCAGGCTTTGGTTGCGGGCCCGGGTTCGGGCCAGGGCGGCGGCCTGATCGGGCATGGTGCTGGCGCCGGTCAGGTTGCCGAACAGATCGGCGAACACGCTCTGGTAATTTTTCACGAACGGTTCGTTCACACCCGACGCGCGCCATGACAGATACGTGCGCCAGTGCGGCTGGTCGCGATACGGATCGACGGCGACCACGATCGGCCGCTGGTTGATGGCGATGCCGATCGATTGATCGATCGACGGGCCGTAGCCGATGAACTGTCCCGCGTCGGTTTCGCCGCCCGGCTGACCCTGGCAGGTCAGGATGCGGCAGATGTCTTGATGACTGGTGATGAACGTCGGCGTCTTGTTGTTCAGGCCCTTGATCACCGCGACGTCGCTTTGATACGGCAAAAGCGGCTGCAACGATTCGCCCAGGGTCATCGCGCCGGCGGTCAGGCTGGCGTCGAAGCAGACGCGGTTGCCGGTGCTGCCCGCCAGGCTGCGCTTGTGTCCGTTGGGCGTGAAGAAGATCAGCAGATTGCCGCCCGCCGCCGCGTCCTGGGCCAGGCCGCTGCGCAGGCTGGCGAACGGCGACAGCAACGCCGAACCGGCGCCGATCCCCCGCAGCAGGCTGCGCCGCGAAAAACGAACGCTGCGGGCAGCGCGAAGGTCAGACGAACGGCTCATTGGTGAAACCTCCGGAACGCGGTCGGCGCGGCGGTGATGGACCCAAACAGCTGCGTCAGTTGCCCGCCTTTGTCGCGCACGAAATCGCCCATGCTGCGGATGGTGCACGCCTCGGCGTCCAGGTTGATGGGCCGGCCGAAGGCGAACTGGGCGAACTGCTCGGTGAAACAGTACTGGCCAATATGACTGCCGCCGATGGCCTTGATCAGGTCGACCGCCGTGGCGAAGTCGCCGTTGGCGTCGCCGGCACCGGCCAGCGTGGCGGTGGTGTCGATCGGTTTGCCGCTGGGGTAAGTGGTGCGGAACGTGCCGGCGCCGTCGTACGCCTCGAACGCCAGCCCCAGCGGTTGAAACGTCGAATGGCAGGCGTCGCAGCCGGGCTTGGACATCTTGAACAGGTCGTAATTCTCTCGCGCGGTGGCGTCGGCGCCGCCGGTCTGGATCTGCGCTGGATCGCGCTGCACGTCGGGCGGCGGCGGCGGCGGCGTCTCGCACAGCGCGCGCTGGCGAACCAGCAAGCCGCGATGAATGACCGTCGCCGCCTGCGACGCGGCGGCGGTCTGCACCAGCATCGATGCGCTGGTGAGAAAGCCGGCGCGCTGCTGCGGGTCCAGGGCCAATCGCCCGCTGCCATCCGGGGTACCGCTGCCGTAGACGGCGGCCACCGTGGCGTCGGCGAAGGTGTACGGCGCCGTCATCAAATCCTTGAAGGTGCCGTTTTGATCCCACACCACCTGGCTGAAGAAGGTCTGCGCCTCGGCGAACATCGAAGCGTCGATGCCGGGCATGGTCGGCGCCGTGCCCAGGGCCAGATACTGGCGCCAGAACGAGGCCAGCTTTTCTTTCGCCGCCGGCAGCGCCGCCAGCCGCAGGGCCTGGGTTTGCCGCGTGGCTGCGTCGGACAGTTGCCCATTTTCGGCGGCGGCGATCAGTTGATCGTCGGGCGGACTGTCGGCGATGGTGTACGACAGCATCGAAGCGATCTCCGCTGGCGTCAGATCAACAACGCCAGGCTTGCTGTCACCAAGCTCGGTACGAAAGACAAAGTTCGGCGACATCATCATCGCCTTCAGGATCGTCGCCACCGCCGTGGCCGGCGGATCCAGCGTCGATTCGCTGGCCAGATAATTCGCGTACGACGTTTTCTCGGCGTCGGTGAGGGCGCGCCGGAACAGCCGCTTGCCGTAGTCGGCGACGAACGTCGCGCCACACGCCGCTGTGATGGGCGCGGCGCCCAGACACGGCAATCCGGTGACCGCCTTGCTGGCCGCCGAGGTGGCGACCGTATCGCTTGCGTCCAGGTACGCACTGGCCAGTTCGAACGAGACCTTGGTGTCGGTGGCGTCGTTGCTGAAACCGGAGATCGGATCGATCGGATCGGCGGGGAAGCTCGACACGTCGGGCGCCGCCAGGCCCAGGCCGGCCGCCGCCGTGTTTTTCCATTGCTCGGCTGACAGCCGCCAGACCCGCGACGAAGGATACGCGGCCGGCGCCGCCGAACAATTGGCCGCGGTCAGCGCTTCATACCAGCCGGCGCTGTTGCTGCTGCCGGTGCTGGGAATGACCGCGCCGTTGTTCTTCGGAGGGTTGGATCCAGGGCCGCCCGAACCGCCGGCGCTGGGGTCGCCGACTTGACCCGCGCAAGCCGCCCAGCCGAGCGCCAGCCCAAGGCCGCAGGGCATGATGAACCTGTTTCCAAACATCGGGCTCCTTGTCAACATCACGAGGCCTGGTCGGCACGTCCGGGTGGGAAGGGGTGGTCCGACGATAAACTCCCTTTTGTTGGTGGGACGTTCGAGCTGAACCGTTGGACCCAAACGAAAAAAGATGTGCCAATAATCCAGTCGTTTCTCTTGTGTTCCAGGCGCCATCTTTTCGTCTTTTGGTGGGTGGCCGCAGCTGCCAGCCTCCCCGGCTTGCGCGGCTGGGCCGCCGCCGGTCCGGCCGGTGGCGACGTGCCGATCGGCCTGTACTATCAAGCGCCCGCCCGCTGCCCTTCGGCGTCCATGGTGGCCGACGAACTGGCTGCGCGCGGCCTGCGGGTGACACCGGCGGGATCGCCGATCAGCCTCGGCATCGCGGTCGACCTGACGTCGCGGGACGCGCATGTCTTCGGCGGCCGGCTGACCGTGGATGTGGATGCAGCGTCGGGAAAGCCGAGCGTGTCGCAGGCGGTTTCTGGCCGAGACTGTCGCGCGGTCGTGCTGTCCCTGGTGGTGGTCGCCGCGCTGGCCGTGAACGCCACCGCCGCCGCCCCGCCGATTGCGCCGGCTGCGCCGGCTGACGAATCAATCAGCCGCGCTCCGACAGTCGAGCGCGTGGCCGCCAGGCGACCGACGTGGTTCGTGGGCGCGTCGGGCCGCGGGATGACGGGGCTGGGCGCCGACCCGGCGCTGGGCGTGGGCGCGTCCATCGAACGGGTCTGGGGCGTGGGTTCGACCGCCGCGCTCAGCGTCGTATTTTCAGCGTCCACCGTGGCGCCCCCGACCATCACGCTGCCCACGGGTTCGGCTTCGCTGCGCGCTTTCTTCGGACGTCTCGAATCCTGCTGGTTCGGCGGCGTTCTGGCGGCGCCCAGCATCGTGCTGTCGCCGTGCGCGGCGCTGGAAGGCGGCGTCGTGCAGGGCACAGGCAACATCAATCGCCCGGGGACGGCGACGCGGCCGTGGTTCGCGCCGGCGATCGCCGCGCGTGGAGCCGTCCGGCTGACGCGCGTGGTCTGGTTTTCGTTTGACGGCGCGGTCTTCGCGCCGCTGGTGCGCGATACTTTCGTCTTCAATGATCCGCGCACGACCATTCACCGGACCCCGGCCGTGGGGGCGAATCTGGAACTTGGTCTCGGTGCCGCTTTCTGGTGATCAATCGCCCGGCCAGCGGCCATTGCAAAGGCGAGGGTCGCGTTTCAGCAGGCAAGCAAAAGAGACATGACGACGGGCGCTGGTGGCATCTTGCGCGTTGATCGGGCGTCCGTGGTGGCCGCCGCGCTGGTGGCGGCGCCGGACGTTCGGGTGCTGGTCGACCAGCATTTC
>DASXQB010000137.1:0-5617 GCA_036493295.1 Polyangia bacterium
AAGGGATTTCCCTGGAAGAAACTGCTGCTGCTGGCGGCGCTGATCTATGGCGGCTATCGCTGGTACGAAGGGGCGCTCAATCGTTTTCTGCCGGTCGAGGCGCGTCCGCAGGCGGTGCTGGGCAGGTGGGCGCCGGAGGCACGGGTCGCGCCGAGCGCGGTCGAGGCGCCGAAGTAAGCGTACGCTTGAAGATGAGCGCCGCTGCCGTGGCGCTTCCGGTTCACGCGCCCGGGTAGTGCTTGTCGGCGCACTCGCGGCAGAGGCTGTGGGTGAACGAGGCGTCGGTGTGCGCCTCCACGTAGGACTCGAACTGCTCCCACCGGTTGCCCTGATTGCGAATGCGGTTGCAGTGCATGCAGATGGGCAGAAGGCCGCGCAGCTGGCGCAGCTGCTGCCGCGCGGCTTCCAACTCGCGCGCGGTTCCTTGCAGGATCATGTTGCGCCAAGCACTGACGGCAAGGCCAAGCTGAATGGTGGTGGTGCCGGCCAGAAGCTCGATGCGGTCCTCCAGCGGGGCGTGGGTCGCGAAGGCCGCCACCGCCGCCGCCATCAGCGCGGTGGCCAGCGCGTAGATGATGGATGCGCGTGGACTGAGCATGAACGTGCTGACCGCCCCCAGCACCACGAAGACGCCGACCAGATAAGGTGTCGAGATGTCATTGCGCGCGACCAGCGAGAAATAGTGGGCGGTGCCCACGCCGACGACGACGTAACTGAGGCTGATGAGATGACGCTTGAACGCCTGACGATACGACAGCAGGACCAGCACCGCGGTCAGGGCCAGAAAGCCCAGCCGTTCAATCAGAGGATCGACGGCGTTCGGTTCCAGCAGAATATGAAACCAGTGCCAGCCGGCGTAGGTGAAACCGCCAACTAGCAACAGCAGGCGGGACAGCGAACGCGCCGACGCACTGGCCTCCAGGGCACCGGTATGAAGATGATCGGCCGGCGGTCCGGGCGCAGGAGAGGCGAAGGACCCGGAAACAGGTCGCGTTGCAACGGCCATTACGAAATAAGTCGGCGGACACAGCGGCGCTCTTGAGCCGCTCCGCGTAATAAATCTGTCTTGGCCGACGCCTTGGATAAAGGCCGTCGCAAAATCAAGACGGCGGCGTCTACGCCAGAGTGTTGATGATGGCTTCGAAAGTGGGCTGCACCTTGGCGAGCAGAACGTCGGTGGCCGGCACCTTCAGACGGCGGGTGCATTCCTCGATCAGGGAGGCGCTGCGGGGTGGGCCGGTGACGTCCGGACCGCCGGCCAGCTTTTCGGCCACTGGAACCGCCGCGCACTCCAGCGCGCTGTACGCGTTGACCGGATTGGCCAGCGTGTTCGCGTGGTGCAGGCGCGCCAGCATCGTCATCGTCGGATCAACCGACCAGCGCGCCAGCACCGCCGCGCCCACCGAATGGTGATTCTGTCCGATGAAGTGCACGCAGGCATCGCGGCCCAGCTTCTGGTTCGTCGCCGCGCTGGCGTTTCTTTCTGAGACGATCCAGAGCAGAAAAGAAGCGCCCACGTCGCAAAACAGGCCTGCCAGATAGGCCAGCTCGACATCGGGACGCGGCGCCGGGTGCGCCTCAGCCAGCGCGCGCATCGCCACCGCCCGGGCCACTGAAAAGCGCCAGATCGACGCTTGCAGCGGCGCCAGTTCTGGATCGCGGACCGTGCACGCACTGTGGGCGAAGATGGTCTCGATCAGACTTTGGATCTGGCGCAGACCGACCCGGCTGACCGCCGTGCGAATGCTGGCGTTCTGGGCGCCGCGCGCATACGGCGTGGTGTTCGATATCCGCAAAAGCTGAGCGGACAGGCGCTGATCGCGTTCGATCAACGCAGTGACTTGCTCGAGAGTGGTCTCCGGAGCAGTGAGCAGCCGCCGCAGCTCCAGCACCACCGTCGGCACCGCCGGGATCAGGATCTCTCCCTCGTGAACGCGGCGAAGGATCGACGAAAAGATCGGATCGCCGGCCGGCATGGTGGCGGTCACCGTCGGGTGGCCGGGAGCAGGCACTGGCGGCGGCGCCGCGACTACCGTCGGCGCGGCGGGCGCAGACGGTGCGGCCGTTGCGGCCGGACGCCCGGCGGCCACCGGTGGCGGCGGCGCGATCTCTTCTTCGGGTCGCTGGCGACTTTTTTCAAACGCGTCCACCGCCCGTCCGATCGCCGTCATCAGATCAGCGACGGAGAATGGTTTGGGCAAATAATCACAGGCCCCGTTGCGAAGGGCGTCGATGATGTCTTCAGGATCTTTCGAGCCGCTGATCACCACGAAGGCAGCGTCGATTCCCTGGGCGCGCGCCCGGCGCATGATCGTGTGACCGTCGATGCCGGGCATGCGCAGGTCCACCAGGATCACGGATGGACGCAGCTCAGTGGCCTGCTTTAGCGCCGACGTACCGTCGGTCGCACTGGTAACCCGATAGCCGAACTTGGTGAGGGTGTTCTGGATGACCCGACGGATCATCTCGTCGTCGTCCACCACAAGAATCGAATAATTTTCTGGAGGAGCGCTGATATCCACGCGGGTTCTTCCTGGAAACTGTCGTCGGCGGGGGCCGAGCAGTCAGCACGCCGACAGGAAAACCATTTTTGACAATAACTTAAATGCCCACCCGAGACCACGTCGGACAGGGCTTTTCACCGACTTTCCATATCGATCTGTAGGCCTGTAGGCGAAAAGGGCTGTCCAATTTTTTGGACGAATCGCGGCCCGATTCAGCCTCCCGCGGCGGGCGTCAGCCTTCGCTGAGCAGCGGAAAACGCGCGATCACCGTCGATGCGTTGGTCTCGCCGATGGTGACGTAGACGATCCCTTCGGTGCGCACCAGCAACCAGCTTGTGTTGCGATCGGTGGCCGCCGCGAGCTGATGCAGAAACTCTGGATTGACTGGATAAACTTCGATCTCGTCGCCGCGAAAGATGGTCTTGCCGCGGATGGTTTTGCTCAGCAGCGACGGATCTTGATAGGTGAAGACCACCACGCGCGGCGACGCCTTGCTGGCCTTGTGCAGGCGCTCGGCCGACGGCGTGCCGACGTCGATCCACAGCTGCAGATCGCCGCGTAGGTCGCGCGCCCACACCGCCGGCTCCTCGCTGGTGGACAGGCCCTTGGAAAACGCGATGCCCTCCTGGTAGCACAGGCAATAGGCCAGCACCCGGGTCAAAAGGTGGTGCATCGACTCGGACGGATGGCGAGCCAGGCGCAGATCCAGCTCTTCATAGACGTTGCGATCGACGTCCGAAAGACTGACCTGCAGATGGTAGACGGTGGACGACAGCGCCATGGGCGGCGCTGTGTATAGCAGCAACCAAGCGAGCCGCCCAGCGGCGCTCAGCCGCCCAGATAGACAGCCTTGATTCGCTCGTCGTCGCGCAGTGCGGCCGGCGCGCCGTGCAAGACCACCTGGCCGCGTTCCAGCACGTAGGCGTGATCGGCCACCGACAGCGCCAGGCGCGCGTTCTGTTCCACCAGCAGGACCGTCGTTCCGCCGCGGTGGATCTCGGCGACGGTCTCGAACACCTGCTTGACCAGGAGCGGCGACAGACCCATCGACGGCTCGTCCAGCAGCAGCACGCGCGGACGGGCCAGCAAGGCGCGCGCGAAGGCCAGCATCTGCATCTGCCCACCCGACAGCGAACCAGCCGGCTGCTGGCGGCGGTCGCCCAGGATCGGAAAGCGCGCGTATTGCTGTTCGATCGCCGCGCGTAACGCCGCCGCGGGTTGCGAAAGCTCGCCGCCCAGGATCAAGTTCTCTTCGACGGTCATGCGGCCCAGGATGGCGCGACCTTCCGGCACTAGGGCCAGCCCGGCGGCCACCACCGCATGCGCGGGTTGCCCGGTGAGCGCGCGCCCGTCCAGAAACACGCTGCCCCCGCAGGGCGGCACCAGGCCGCACAGCGCCGAAAGGATCGACGTCTTGCCGACGCCGTTGGGACCGATCAACGTCACCAGCTGCCCGGCCGCCACCGACAGCGACACGCCGCGCACCGCCTCGACCTGTCCGTAACTCACGCGCAGGTCGCGCACCTCCAAGAGCGGTCGATCGCCCGCGGTCACGCGACGCCGCCCTCCCCGTCGCCAAGATAAGCAGCGATCACCGCCGGCTCTTTCGCCACCGTGGTGGGCACACCGTCGGCGATAACGCGGCCGAAGTTCAGGACCGTCAGATGATCGCAGACCTTCATCACCAGCGGCACGTTGTGCTCGACCAGCAGCACGGCGCGGCCGTCGGTGGCCACCTGGCGAATCAGGGCCGCCACCGCCTGGACCTCGACCGGGTTCATGCCGGCGGTCGGTTCGTCCAGCAACAGCACGCGCGGCTCGGCGGCCAGGGCGCGGGCGATCTCCACCCGGCGTTGCTCGCCATAAGAAAGGTGGCGCGCTTTTTCACCGGCGCGCCCGCCCAGGCCCACGCGTTCGAGCAGCGCGTCGGCCCTGGCGTCGGCTTGTTGTTCTTCGGCGCGCGCCCGCGGCAACAACAAAAGCCGCGCCGCCAGCGACGGATGGCGACGCAGGTGCTGGCCGACCAGCACGTTGTGACGCGCCGACAGCTCGGCGAACAGACGAATGTTCTGGAACGTGCGCGCCACGCCCAGCGCGGCGATGCGATGAGGCGGCAGCCCCGCCACCGCCGTCCCGCCGACCGTGATGGCGCCGGCGTCGGCGCGCAGAAGACCGGAGATCAAATTGATCACGGTGGTCTTGCCCGAACCGTTCGGCCCGATGAGCCCGTGCACCGTCCCCGGCGCCACCTGAAAGCCCGCGCCGTCGACGGCGCGCACGCCACCGAACGCCCGCTGGACATTGTCGAGCAGCAGCGCCGGCGTCACGCGATCTTCTCCGGTTGCGACGGTGGCGATGGTCGTCGCCCGCGACGCCACTGCTGAACCCGCGCCGGCAGCGACACCAGCCCGTTCGGCAAGAACAAGATCACCGCCAGCAGCACGACACCGTTGATCAGCAACCGCAGCGGCCCGGGTTCCACGCCGACCAGCGGCGCCAGATCGCGCAGCGCCTCGGGCAGCATCGTCAAGAACGCCGCGCCCACCGCTGGTCCCCAGAACGTGCGCGCGCCGCCCACCACCGCGAACACCAGCATGTCGACCACGCGTTCGAAGGAAAAACCATTCGGCGCCACCATGAAGGTGAAGTGGGCCTCCAGCCCGCCGGCAACGCCGGCCAGCGCCGCGCCCAGCACCAGCATGCCGAGCTTGTACGCCGTGGTGTTGATGCCCATGGTGCGGGCCGCCGGTTCGTCCTCGCGGATGGCTTCCAGCGCGAAGCCCCACTTTGACCCGCGCAGCCGCCCAAGCACGAACAGCGCGCCGCCAAGACAAAGCGCGATCAGACCGACGCTGGCCTTCTGTGGAATGGCCACGATCCCTTGCGCGCCGTTGACGTAGTCCCAGTTGACGATGCCAAGACGCACCACCTCGCCAAAGCCGATGGTGGCGATGGCCAGAAACACGCCGCGCAGGCGCAGCACCGGCAGACCGAGAGGCACCGCCACCAACGCCGGCGCCAGCGCGCCCGCCGCCAGCGCCAGCGGAAACGGCCAGCCCGCGTTCATGGTCAGCAGCGACCCAGCGTAGGCGCCGATGGCCATGAACCCGGCG
>DASXQB010000138.1:0-7989 GCA_036493295.1 Polyangia bacterium
GTCCAATAGTCGCGAGGAGAGCGAAGATTAATCCTGTCATGACTTTCGGCGGGAAGATAGGGCTACAAACTTTGCAGTAGCAACCAGGATGGCCGAAAGTGTGCCGGACCTTACTTGCGCACTTACCCTGGGCCGCGATAACGAACAACCACGAACGTAATATCGTCGTCCTGACGGAACATCCAGGTCTTCACCGTCGTCATCAAGTGATCGCGGATGGCTTCCACCGGTTGGTCGTGAACGTCGCCCAGCGCCGCGCATAGGCGATCAATGCCCAGTTGTTGGCGGTCTTGATTGGCGGCTTCGATGACCCCGTCGGTGTACAGCACCAGCACGTCGTCCGGGTACAGGCGAAATTGTTCGTCGACCATGCTGCGGGGAATATTGGGAATGGCCGCCATCCAGATGCCGCGCGTGGCGATGAGTTCGCAGTGTTTTTCTTTGGCTCGCCAGACGATGAATTCTTCGTGCGCGCCGGCGTAAGTGAATTGCCCGTTTCGCTCATAGCGCAACAAGGACAGCGTGGCGTGCTCTTGCTGGCTGAGGCGTTTGCGAACGTTGTCGTACAGCATCTGGTTGAGCACCCGCAAAAGCTCGCGCGGTGACGCTGCCGGCGCTTCGCGGGTCAACGCCGCCAGGCCGCTTTGGATCATCAGCATCACCAAACCCGAGCCGAGGCCGTGGCCAGCGACGTCGCCGATGCCCAGCCAGCAGCCGTTCTCAACAGGCACCACGTCGTAGTAGTCGCCGCCGACCTCTGTCGCCGGCAGCATGGTGGCGGAGATCTCCAGGCCCGGCACGTCCAGCACGCGCGGCAGGATCGACGTCTGGATGCGCCGCGCGATCTCCATCTCGCGCATCAGGCGCTCCCTTTCTTTCAAACCTTCCTGCGCCTCTTCCAGCTGGCGGATCTTCTCTTCCAGGCCGGAGTAAAGCCGGGCGTTCTCCAGGGAGATGGCGACCTGCGAAGAAAGAATGCGCAGCACCTCGACCCGTTCGCGGGTGAACATGCCGGGGGCCAGGTTGTTTTCCAGGTAAACGATGCAGCTGACCCGACCCTGGTGCATGGCCGGAAAACACAGCACCGACCGTGGCTGGGTCCGCTGCACGTACGGATCGGCTTTCAGCTCGGCGCTCTTGGCGGCGTCTTCGTACAGAACGCTGCTCTGACTGGCGGCGGCCTTCTTCACCACCAGCGCGGCGATGTCCGGGTACGACTCCAGCGGCTGATCGATCGAGACGGCGTCCTCCGCGTCGTCGATGTGGCGGCGGGCCACCACGCGCAGGGTTCCATCCTCACGGGCGAACAGGACGACGCCGATCTGGGCGCCGGCGCTTTCGACCAGCGTGCGCGTGACCTTCTTGATCAGCCGATCGAGGACGATCACCTCGCCGATCGATCGGGCGCTCTTCATGATCGCGGCGACGTCCAGGCCCTCGGCCGATTCGTTGGGTAGGCGCACCGCTTCGAACTTGCGCCCCTCGCTGGTGACGGCCCGGCGGTTGGTCGGGCCCAGCAGGGCGCCGAACTCTTGATCCAAAAGACTGACTTTTTCGGGCGCGCCCCAGCGCGAGTAGGTGTAACGCGCCTGCTTCAAGTACGAGCTGGCGATGAACGGGCGCTGGCGGCCCAGGTGGTATCGCCCACCCAACTCGTTGGCCAGCGCCTCGACGAACAGGTTGCGCTCTTCGCGCGCCGCCGCCACCGCGCGTTCGTACAGATCAACGGCGGCGTCTTGCGCGCCGGCCACCCGGGCGCACTCTGCTTCGACCAGCAGGTGTTTGGCCTGGAAGTTTTCCGGACAGTGGGTCGCCCATTGCGCCAGCAGCTTTCGCGACGTAGCCAGCTCGTTGCCGCCGTCAACGGCGTCGGGCGACAGAGGCTGCTCGCCACGGCCCAAGGCGACGAGCGCGTTCAAGGCGTGGTGTTCGGCGAACAGCAGCGATCCCTGCGAGTGCGACAAGATCTCCGCCGACCGCGCGACCATATCGGCCGCCTCGTCCAGCTTGCCGAACAGATAAAAAAGCTGCGCCTTGGCCAGGTAGTACCAGTGCAGCGGCGTCTTGATGCCGACGCCGCGCATGTTGATCACCGTGGTCTGCTCGTCGAAGTCGTCGCCGTCCAGGCTGGTGGGCGCGGCGGTGAGGCCGCCCAGCGCCATGACCGCGCGATCCACGCAGGCCATGAAGTCGATCATCTCGCGGTACTTGGCCTGGCGCAGATAGGCCAGGCTCTTGGCGGCGTCGGCGCGCACGCGATCCAGCGCCTCGCCTTTGATCCACAGCGTGGCGGTGTGCAGACACAGGGCAAAGCTGCCCAGCACCACGTTGCCGGCCTCGCGCAGGTACTGGTGGCCGTCAAGCAAGTGCGCCAGCGATTCGTCCGCCGCGTGGGTCCAGTGCCCAATGAAGCAGCCGTAAAGCACCCGGCTGACCCCTTACATCTGCACGTTGCCCAGCTCGTCGGACAGCGAGATGGCCAGCTCGCCATAGCGCGCCCCCTCCTCGAACGATCCAAACTCCCAGCCCAGGATCATCCCGTACACCGAATATCCGCGCACCGATTCGGAGGCGTGGCCGTACTGCAAGGTCAGCTCGATGACCAGGCAGTGCATCAGCGCGTACAGGCCCTGGTCGGTGAAGTACGCCGGCGGACCCAGACGGTTGAAGACGCGCATGATGGCCAGCTTTTCGCGATCCGCCATGCGCGGCAGACGCAGCAGTTGCTCGGTGCTGAGATCGCCCAACCGCTGCCGGGTTTCAATGATCGCTTCGGTCACCACCGCCGGCGGCGGCTTGGCGGAAAGCTCGATGTCGAACAGGCCGAGGGCTTCGATGCCCAGGCGGATCGCTTCGGCGGGCCGCCCGCGGTTGGTGCGCATGGGGATCTTGATGTCGTAGACGGCCGCTCGCTCGACGTTGGTGCGCAGGTGGATCGACGCCTCGTCCAGCAGCTGCTCGGCGACGTCGAAGTTCCCCGAGAGATATTCGCAGTCGGCGCATTCGAGAAAAAGTTGGCTGGTCTCGGCGTACTGATCTTTCCAGGCCCGCGGCGGCAGGTTGGCCATGGCGTGGCGCAACGACCGCGCCGCCACGTCATACGCGACGTTGGCCTTGGCGCGAATGCCGGCGCGCAGGTTCAGCGTCACCGCCTGGGCGCGTTCGGCCGTGTCGGTGATGAGATCCCAGGCCTGGTTCAGGTGGTCGACGATCTCGAACAGGTAATCGTTGCCTTCCCCGTGTGCTTCATGGGCGCGCTGGATCAGCAAGCGGGCGATGCGCAAGTGGACGCGCTTGCGGGCGTCGTCGGCCAGCATGTCGTGCACCGACTGCTGCACGCGATCGTGGACGAACCGAAAGGCCACGTGCGCCTCCGGCAGCGACGCTTCGAACAACCGGTACGACGCCCCCACCAGGGTGACAAACCCTTCGGCCAGCGCCGATTGCAGCTCGGCCGCCAGCACGGCGCGCGATTTTTCACTGACGATCGAGAGCATGCGCAGATCAAAGCTGGACCCGATGCAGGCGGCGATCTGCAGCGTCTCCCGCGCGGCCTGCGGCGCCTTCAAGATCTTGGCCCGCATCAGATCGGCGATGCCGTCGGTGACGCGCCCTTCGCCCAGGCGCGCCGGATCCCAGGTCCACGACCCAAGGCCGTGCACGAAGCGGATCACCCCTTCGCGGCTGAGGTGGTCCAGGTACTGGTTGACGAAGAACGGGTTGCCGTCGCAACGCTCGCACACGATGCTGGCCAGCGCCGCCAGATCCTGGTGCCGTCCGCGCAGGCCGTCGGAGATCAGCTGGTGCACGTCGGCCTTGCCGAGCGGGCTGACCTTGATCTGATCGACCGGCACACCCACTTGCTTGACCTCGTCGACCAGGCGGGACATCGGTTGATTGCCGGCGACCTCGTCGTCGCGAAACGACCACACGAAGAGAAGGTTACTGATGAGGCCGTCGAGGAGAATGGCCCGCAAGAGGCGCAAACCGGCGGCGTCGATCCATTGCACGTCGTCGAAGAACAGCACGAAGGGCTGTCCGAAACGGCAAAACAGCCGCACGAACCGCCGGAAGGTGGCGTTGAAACGGATCTGCGATTCCTCCGGGTCCAGCGTGGGCACCGCCGGCTGCGGGCCGATGATCGATTCCAGCTCGGGCACGATGTCGATGATCACCTGGGCGTTCGGCCCCACCGCCTCGAGGATCGACTGCCGCCAGCGGGCCAGACTTTCCGCGCTCTCGCTCTCCAGCTGGCGGATCAAATCGCGGAAGGCCTGGGTGAACGCCGCGTACGGGATGTTGCGGTTCAGCGCCTCGCACTTGCCGGCCACAAAAAAGCCCCGGGTGGCCGCGATCGGTTTTTGAACCTCCTGCACCAGCGCCGACTTGCCGATGCCCGACGGGCCCGACACCAGCACCACCCGTTTTTCGCCGGCGCTGGTCCGATCAAACGAGCCGAGGATGATCTCGGTCTCGCGCTGCCGGCCGTAAAGCCGGTGCGGAAGTTGAAAGCGATCCGAAGCGTCGTTTTCGCCCGGCGTGAAGACGGAGATGCGCCCCAGGTGCTGCAGCTCTTGCAGGCAGCGCCGCAGATCGGCGCTGAGGCCGCCGGTGCTCTGGTAGCGCTCTTCTGGCGTCTTGGCCAAAAGCTTGAGGACGATCGCGCACAGCGATTCGGGGATCTGCGCCCGGCGATCAGGCGGAATCTGCGGCCGGCGCGCGATGTGGTCGTACACCAGCTCCAGCGGATCGCGCGCCTCGAACACCGGCGTGCCCATCAGCACCTCGAACAGGATCGCGCCCAGTGAATAAAAATCGCTGCGGTAATCGACCGGCCGGTTGATGCGCCCGGTCTGTTCCGGCGCGATGTAGCCCAGCGTTCCTTCCAGCGCGTTCGGCGCCACCACGTCCTGCGTCTCGCGGCCCACGCGCGAGGCGATTCCAAAGTCGATGATCTTCACTGACGACCGATCGGGCGCCACCAGGATGTTGCCGGGGTTCAGATCCTTGTGGACGATCCCTTCCTGGTGAATGGCGCCAAGGCCTTCCAATATCTGCAAGAACAAGGACAGCGTGCTTTGCAGGTTGGGTGGGTCGGCGCGCGGCAGGGCGTGCAACGGGACGCCCGGGTATTCGTCGAAGACCAGATAATGGCGCTGGTTCTGCTGCGAAAATTCCAGGGCCCGCGCGACGAAGGGATGATCGATGAGCTGGGTGATCTCGTATTCGTTGCGCAGGCGGGCGATCTGATCGGGCGTCGGATATTCGGCGCGCAGGAACTTCAGGACCACGGGCGCACGATCGCCAAGGCGCACGCCGCGATAGGCGATCGTGCGTGCGCCTTCGTCAACCGGCTCGTGGATCTCGTAGCCGCCGAGATTCGTGGCGGTCGGCGGCGGCGGCAGCTCCCCTCGGGTGGGGGACGTGGTCACAGCGCTACGCACACCGCCTTGATCTGGGTGTAAAGCTCGATGGTCTCCGGGCTGCTTTCGCGGCCCCAGCCCGATTGCTTGTACCCGCCGAACGGCAGCGCGGTGTCGAAGATGTTGTAGCAGTTGATCCAGACCGTGCCCGACTTCAGCGCGGCGGCGGTCTTGTGCGCCTTGCTGATGTCGCGGGTCCACACGCCGGCGGCCAGGCCGTACATGGTGTTGTTGGCTTCAGCGATCACCTGGTCTGCGTCCTTGAACCGCGCCACCGTCACCACCGGACCGAAGACCTCGTCGGAGACGACCTTCATGTCGGGCGTGGCGTTGGCGATGACCGTCGGCTGCACGAAGTAGCCGGGGCGTTTCACCCGCTCGCCGCCGGTGATGACCTTGGCGCCGCCGTGGCGGCCGGACTCGATGTACCCGCACACCTTGTCCAGGTGCTCGGGCGTGATCAGCGGGCCCATCTGCGTCGACTCTTCAATGCCGGCACCCACTTTCAGATCGGCGGCGTATTTCACCAGGCCGTCGACCACCTGGTCGTAGATTTTTTCCTGCACGAACAACCGCGCGCCGGCCACGCAGCATTCGCCCATGTTGACGTAGGCGGCGAAGCCCGCGCCTTGCACGGCGGCCGCCACGTCGGCGTCGTCGTAAACGATGTTCGGCGAGTTGCCGCCCAGCTCCAACGTCACCTTCTTCAAGTTTCCGGAAGCCGCGCGCACGATCGAACGGCCCGCCTCGGTTGATCCGGTGAAGGCGATCTTGTCGACCGCTTCGTGGGCGGCCAGGGCGGCGCCCGCTTCTTCGTCGCCGGTGACGACGTTGAACACGCCCTCGGGGAAACCGGCTTCCAGGGCCAGCTCGGCCATGCGCAGCGACGAGGCCGGCGTGCGCTCGTCGGGTTTCAGCACGATGGTGCAACCGGCGGCCAGGGCCGGCGCGATCTTCATCGCCCCCAGCAGCATCGGGAAATTGAACGGCGTGATCAGCCCCGCCACGCCCACCGGCTCGCGCGAGGTGTACGTGTGGTACTGCTGCCCGGGCGTGTACGGGCAAGAGATGGTCATGGTGTTGCCGCGCACTTTGGTGGCCAGCCCGGCAAAGAAATGAAACTGCCCCAGCGTCAGCGGCACGTCGACGTAACGCGAAGCCATGATCGGTTTGCCGGTATCCAGGGTCTCGATCTCCGCCAGCTCGCCCTGGTGCTTCTCGATCAGATCGGCCAGCTTCAGGATCAGCCGACAGCGTTCGTACGGCGTCATCTTCGACCACGGGCCGGAATCGAACGCCTTGCGCGCCGCCATCACCGCGCGGTTGACGTCTTCGGCCGCGCTTTGCGGCGTGCTGGTCAACACCTCGGCGGTGGCTGGATCGTACACCTTGATGGTTCGCCCAGACGTCGCCGGCAACCGCTCCTTGCCGATGATGTTCATTTGGGGACGGGACAGGAAATTCCTGGCCGCTGATTGGGAGCCTGCGCTGGTCGTGTCCATGAGCTGTCTCCTATGACTCGCGGGGTGTTTACTTTACTATCATCATCAGCATTCTGCTGCAGCCTCTTGAGGCCGAAATGCCCACCCGGCTCAAGTGCACTTTCCCGGCGCCGATGGTTTTATGACGGAGATGCCTTCCAGTGTGTGTGGATTACGGTTACAGCTCCGACTGGACGCCGATCCAGTGTTGGTGTCTGTCACCCGCCGCTTCATCGAAGAGGCCCTGAAGCGTTTCGTGAGCGACCGCGATCTGATTTCGCGGGTGGCGATGACCGCCCATGAGCTGCTCGAGAACGCCGCCAAGTACGCCCGCGACCGCAACGCCGAGCTGGCGGTTTCGCTGGACAGCAGCGGGGGCAAAAGCCAGGTCACTCTGCGCTTGTCGAACGATACAACGCCGGCTCACATCGATCGCCTGCGCCAGATCTTCTCCGAGCTGGACGCCTGCCGAGATCCACTTTCGTTGTACGTCGAGCTGATGCGCCGGAACGCCCGCCGCACCGACGTTTCGGGCCTGGGTCTGGCTCGCATCCTGGCCGAAGGCGAGATGACCCTGGGGTTGTCGGTCGACGGCCGGACCGCCACCATCGTGGCCCGCGCGCCGGTGGGGACGTGAATCATGGCTGAAGACGTGCTCACTGCTAAAGCGTTCGATTTCAACGCCGAGGCTTCTTGCGGCGACGACGGCATGAACGTCAAAGTAGTCGGCACCGCCGACATGGCCGTGCGCCCGGTGCTCGATGATTTCTTCTCTCGCGTTCACGCCTCCGCCATGAGCCACCACGTGCGCGAAACCATCCTGGATCTCCGCGGCTTGGTGTTCATGAGCTCGTCGTGTTTGATGGGCATGACTTATTGGATCAGCAAGATCCAGGAGCTACCGGCGCTGGACCGCTACCGGTTGGTACTGGTTTCGAACCCCGAGATGCCCTGGCAGCGGCGAAGCTTCCATGCGCTCTCGCGCCTGGCCAGCGACTTCGTCACCGTGCGGCTCTAAAGCCGCGACTGTTCACTGGCGATCGCGCCGGGTCAGATCCGGCCGCACGAATTCGATCACCTTGGGC
>DASXQB010000139.1:0-3600 GCA_036493295.1 Polyangia bacterium
CCAGACGCTGCGGGAGCGAGCGGCCACGTTGCGGCGTTCGGTCGAGTCGGATCCGCCGGCGGCGGGTATCATGCCCGCCCCGAAGGACCAGCCCGGCTCGCTGTAGAGCGGCGCTTCCCTCCATGAACCCGTCGCAGCCGAAAGATCAGAAGGCGGTTCTCCGCACGCCCATTCCAGGCCCGAAGAGCGTCGCCCTGCGCGCGCGCGAAGACGCCCACATGGCGCCCGGCCTGCAGGGCTACGCCGTGATGGCCGGCGTGGTCGTCGACGAAGCCCGCGGCAG
This sequence comes from Polyangia bacterium, assembly GCA_036493295.1. Taxonomy (GTDB): domain Bacteria; phylum Myxococcota_A; class Polyangia; order Fen-1088; family Fen-1088; genus DATKEU01. Next base: position 284 of record DASXQB010000139.1, read on the forward strand.
CGCGGTCACCGACGTCGACGGCAACACGTTCATCGACTTCATCGGCGGCATCAACGTCAACGCCCTGGGGCATTCGCACCCGGTGTTCGTCGAGGCGCTGCAGAAACAGGTGGCCAAGGCGTCGGTCGGATCGTTCACGTCGGAGGCGCGCGTCGAATTGACCGAACGGGTGGCGGCGCGCCCGCCCGCGCCCGGCGTCCACCGCCTGCAGCTTTATTCCAGCGGCGCGGAAGCCGTCGAGAGCGCCTTGCGCCTGGCCAAGTGCGCGACCGGCAAATACGAGTTCGTCAGCTTCTGGGGCGGCTTTCACGGAAAAACCTTGGGCGCGCTGTCGCTGATGGGGTCCACGTTCAAGGACAAGCTGGGGCCGATGGCGCCGGGCTCGCACCAGGTGCCGTACGCGGACTGCTACCGCTGCCCGATCGGGTTACAGTATCCCAGCTGCGGCGTCGCCTGCGCCGACGTCGCCCGCAAGCAGATCAAGCTGCAGTCGGCGGGCGCGTTGGCCGCTGTGATCGTGGAGCCGATGCAAGGCACCGCCGGCAACGTCATTCCACCGCCTGAATTTCTGCCCGCGGTGCGGTCGATCGCCGACGACACCGGCGCGCTGCTGATCGCCGACGAGATGATCACCGGGTTTGGCCGCACCGGGCGCTACTGGGGCGTCGACCACACCGGCGTCAAACCGGACATCGTCACCATCGGCAAGGCGTTCGGCGGCGGCTTCCCGCTGACCGGCATCCTGACCACCGACGCCATCGCCGCCGCCAAGCCGTGGGGCAATCCCTCCGGTTCGTCGTCGAGCTACGGCGGCAACCCCCTGGGCGCGGCGGCCGGCGCGGCGGCCCTGCGGATCATCGACGAAGAGCGCCTGACCGAAAACGCCGCCGCCGTCGGCGCCGTCATGCTGCGAGAGCTGGAGGCTTTGCCAGAACGCTATCCCTTCGTCGGCTTCGTGCAGGGCGCGGGGTTGTTCCTGCGCATCGAGCTCGTGAAGGATCGCCAGACCAAGGAGCCGCTGCCGCGCCGGATCACCGAGCGCATCTTCACCGAATGCGTGCGCCGCGGCCTTCTGACGATGGCGTACAGCGCCAGCTTTCGCTTGCAGCCGGCGCTGACCATCGACGAGGCCACGGCAAAAAACGGCATCGCCATCCTGCGCGAGGTGTTCGATCTGGTGCTGCGCGAGAAGCTGTGGTCGACGTAACGACGGCGCCCTCCAGCGCAACAATGACGGCGCGCGAACGTTTGGCGCATGTCCTGGCGGTGTGGTTCGGCTGCGGACATTTTCCCAAGGCGCCCGGCACCGCCGGCACCGTCGGCGCCATTCCGTTGTACCTGCTGCTGCGCCCGCACGGTCCGCTGGCGGTCTTCGCCGCCGCCGTTGTCGTGACGATCCTCGGCGTCTGGGCGGCCGGCGTCGTCGAACGCCGCCTAGCGAAGAAGGATCCGCAGATCGTTTGCATCGACGAGGTGGCCGGCGTCTTGTTGACCTGGGTAGCGGCGCCGGCGACCTCGGCCGGGTTGATCGTCGGCTTTGTCTTGTTTCGTCTGTTCGATCAGTTCAAGCCCTGGCCAGCCCGCCGAGCCGAACGTCTACCAGGCGGGCAGGGTGTGATGTTCGATGACGTGGTGGCCGGCGCCTGGGGCGCGCTGGTGGTCCTGGGCGCGCGCCGCCTGGGCTGGTTGTAGAGACGGCGATGGAAGCGCCCGAAGACAACCACCCGCCGGCGCGCCGCTGGCATTGGCCGGCCCGGTTCTCGCGCAGCACGCTGACCTCGCTGTTCACGACGGCCCTGGATTTTTTGACCCTGGTGACCGCCGTGCAGGTATTCGGCGTGAACTACGTGCTGGCGACGTGGATGGGGACGGTGGTCGGCTCGCTGTCCAACTTCAGCATCAACCGCAAGTGGGCCTTCGGTGATTCGACCGTCCGCTCGCACAATCAGTTTCTGCGCTTCGTGCTGGTGCAGGCGGGCTCGTCGGGCTTGAACACGCTGGGCGTGTGGCTGCTGACCCGCTTTTTGGGCGTCCCATACCCGGTCTCAAGGCTGATCGTCGCCGGCATCGTCGCGGTCGGGTGGAACTACCCGCTGAACCACTTCGTGGTCTTCGCTACGAACCGGTCGCCGCCGCGCGCTTGAATCCGAGCTTCGCGCCCAGTTGCGTGCGCAGCTGCACCAGCATGTCGCGCGCCTCGACGCCGGCCACGTGCGCGCGGTTCGAAAACGGCAGCGACGTGTTCAGCACGCAATCGACGCCGCAGTTGGTTTCGCAGCCTTTTTTGCCGCGATTTCCCGCCAGCGTGTCGCGCGTGACCTCGTCGAACTTCATCTGCGGCGGCACGTGGTAGCAAAAGTGAAAGTCGCCCTCCGGCGAGACGTAGTAGCACTTGCTGCCTGCCTGGCAGGTCCAGTCCATCGGCTTGCCCTGCAAGGCCTGTTCGTAATAGTCGATCAGGTAATAAAAACTGGAGATGGGGCGGCCAGCCAGCTTCTGTTCTTTCAGCCAGCGCACCTTGTCCAGGTAGGCCTTGTTGTTCAGGCTGCGGGTCAGGCGGCCGCGGTCGTGCACGACCGAGAAGTTCACCGGCACGTTCAGGCCCATGCAGAACTCGGCGACCTCTTGCACCTCGTCGATAGTCTGATCGCAGATGACGGTGTTGACGCGGAACCAGATCGGGTGGCGCGCCACCATCTCGATCTTCTTGCGCAGGGTCTTCAGCGATTTCGGCGCGCCCGGCGTCGGGTTCAACGCGTCCAGCGAGATCTGGATGCGGCCCATGCCGACGTCCATCAGCTCTTTAAGGCGATCCTCGGTCAGCAGAAAGGCGTTGGTGGTCATGCCGGTGGTCATGCCCTGCTTGACCACGTAGCCCATCAGCTCTTTGACCTGCGGGTGCAAGAGCGGCTCGCCGCCGATCAGATCGGTGTGCAGCGTGCCCAGCTCCTTGCACTTGTCGATGCGATGCAAGAGCACGTCGTACGGCACGTGTCCCTTCGAATTGTCGTACTCGGTGCAGTACGAGCAATCGAGGTTGCACTTCCAGGTGATGTTCAGCTGCGCCCAGATCGGCAGGTCGTCCCACGCTCGCGGCAGCGAACGCAAGACCGCGGCGGGCGAGGACGGATCGTTGGGCCGGCTCATGTTGGTCGGGAAAGCTACCCGCCCATCCCCGTGGTGTCCAGGACGGGCCGTGATTTGCGGGCTGCAACGGCGATTTCGGGCGTTGATTCTTGCCGCGGCGGGCGACGGCGTCTCTCCAGGCGCACCAGCACCGCCGGCAGCACCACGATGGCGGTGGTCAGGCAGGTCAC
>DASXQB010000140.1:0-9551 GCA_036493295.1 Polyangia bacterium
GCGCCGCCCGCACGCTGGGGCCGCGCTTTGATCTGCGCGCCTTCCACGACGAGGTCCTGCGCGAAGGCCCGCTACCGCTCGATGTCCTCGAGGCGCGCCTCGACGCTTGGATCGCGCGTCAGCGTGCGTGACGAGCTTGACGGCACTGGCCGCTCCACCGACGATGCGGACGTCGCGCCATCATGTTCAATTTTGGAAGAAGAATAATCAGAGTCACCTTCATAGAGGAGGACTCGAAGAGGATCGTCTCGACGGTTCGGATGCCGTTAGAACGCCTGCCGGCCACCTTCGCGCCCGAACAACAACTCAAGATGGCCGGCAAAACCTATGTCGTCTTGCGGGCCGACCCGCCGAACAAGCCAGCCTTCGCGGGAACGAAGGACCTCAAAGTTTTCGTACGCCAGACGGTCCAACAATCAGAGACGTAGCCGCCCAAAGCGATCAGAAGAAAAAGAGCGCGACCAGGCCGAACAGCGGGATGAGGATGGCGCCCGACCACAGCGTGTAGCCGAAGAAACTGGGCATGCGCACGTGGTGCTGTTCGGCGATGGCCTTGACCATGAAGTTGGGACCGTTGCCGATATAGGTGTTGGCGCCCATGAACACCGATCCGCAGGCCACCGCCGCCAGCAATTGCTGGCCCACGGGGTGGGCGGCCAGGGTTCCCAGGTTGGCGGCGGACAGTAGGCCGGCGCCGTGATCCGCCACGCCGGTGGCCAGCGACGCGAAGGTCAAATAGGTGGGCGCGTTGTCGAGCACGCTGGACAGCGCGCCCGAGGCCCAGAAAAATTGCCACGGCTTGGTGACGCCCAACGTGGCTCCACGCTCTTCAAGGAACAGCAGCGCCGGCACCATGGTCACGAAGATCCCGATGAACACAACGCCGACTTCGACGATGGGCGCCCATGAAAACCGGTTCGCCTCGTGAATGGTCCGCGGCGTGGTCCACAACGAAGCTCCCGTTAGCGCCACCATGCACAAGATCTGGACCAGCGAACGGACATGCACGTCCGGCAGCACCGCCGGGCCCCAGGTGCCGGCGGCAAAGACGGTGAGAACGATCCCCAGCAGCCACAAAAGGTTGATGCGGCCTTCGATGCGCAGGCGTTCTTTGCCCACGCCTTGCGCCGGCGCCGGTTGCTCGGCCTTGCCGTGGCGTCGGAAAGTCCACCAGTCGAACGCATAGAACAACACCAGCAGCAAGCCGTTCACCATCGCCCACGGCGGTGCCAGCCGCAGGGTCCACAAGAACGGAACCCCGCGCAGGAACCCCAAGAACAGCGGTGGATCGCCGAGCGGGGTCAACATGCCGGCGCCGTTCGAGACGATGAAGATGAAGAACACCACAAGGTGGGTCAGCTTGCTGCGTCCCTGGTTGGCGCGCAGCAGAGGACGAATCAGCAACGCCGATGCACCGGTGGTGCCGATCACACTGGCCAGCAGCGAGCCGACGGCCAGGAACAAGGTGTTCACCAATGGTGTGCCGGTCAGCGATCCCCGGAGGTAGATGCCGCCCGAGATGACGAACAGCGCGCCCAATAGCGCAATGAACGAGACGTATTCGATCAGCGTCTGCGCCAGCAAGGTGGCGCCATCGGGACGCCACAGAAGATAGAAAATCACCGGCGCGCCCAGCAACAAGCCGGTCAGGAGCTTGTTGCGGTTGCTCTCCCAGAAATGTCCGAAGAACAGCGGCAGAACGGCGATCAGGAGGAGGTAGAAAGCAAACGGCAGCACCGCCCACAGGGGCGTAGCGAAGGCTGCTGGGACGGTGGGCATTTTTTGTCGACCTTCAGTGCTGGAGGAAAAGCGAGATGGTCGTCTTTTCGATGATGTCAGTGGTCACCGAGCCCCAGACCCGCTCGAGGATGCGTGAGCCGGCATAGGCGCCCATCACCAGCACGTCGCCGTCCAGCTTGCCGGCGATCTCCAGCAAGGCTTCAGGGATGGGCAGGACTGAAACCACGTTGTGCAAGGCCGCATGAAATCCCCGTCGTTTGAGGTCCTCGACCGCGCGCCCGGCCATCTCCCAGGCGGTCGCCCCGTCGTCGTCGACGGTGGCCACGTGCAGTTCCAATCCGTGGGCCAGGCCGCTGTCCGCGAAGGCGGCCACCGCTCGTTTGGACGCCGAGCTTCCGTCGTAGGCGATCACCGCCCGCTTCCAGATCGGCCGCCCGGTGGCCGGTACCAGGATAGTCGGCTTTTGCGAACGGTGGAGAATATAACTACGCGTCTCGGGATCGGCGGCCACGGTCTCGAAGTGAAAGTTGGCGTCGCGTCCCATCACGCTGATATCGAAGGATTGCATCTCGCGCAGGATGCTGGCCGCCGCCCGTCCGACCACCTGGCGGGTTTCACCCACCATCTTTGCTTCCCGGCAAAGACGATCGAAGGCGCCCAACCAAGCGGCCGCGTGTTTTGTTGCGTCGGCCATCAGTGCTTCGTCGCGTTCGTGCTTGTAACTCGCGCCCCCGATGCCGGTGGCAGCACCGGCGCGAATCTGTGGCTCGTCGATGATGACCAGCCCCACCAGGTGCGCGTTCTGCGCCTTGGCAATCTGCAGCGCGGTTAGCGTCGCCGCCTCCGTGCTGACGGACTCTTCCAAGCAGACCAGGACGTCTTTCATCATTTGTCGATGCTTCTACAAAAAAAGGCTGGGCCCCGCCACAAACGAGGCCCAGCCCGAAGGTTAGAAGAAGGCTTCTGCGCGGTGAACTAGGTGCTGCCCAACGAGGGGACAGCCTTCTTCGCAGCAGCCACCTGATGCGCGGGCACGTCGGCCGGGGTCATGTGGTCCATGAACTCCGGGTAACCGGCGAGACCCATCTCCGGAATGTCTAGACCGGCGATCTCGACCTCGGCGGTGACGCGGTTCGAACCCAGCACCTTGCCGATGACGTAGAAGGCGAGTCCGCCCACCACCACGTTCCAGGCGATACCGACGCCGGTCTCGATCAGCTGGGCGACCAATTGTTTTGAATCGCCATAGAAGAGGCCCGTGACCCCGCGGCCGGCGACACCCAGGTAGTCGGTGGCGCCGACGCCGTTCCAACCCTGACCGTAGCTGCCGTCAGAGAACAAGCCGACGGCGATAAGGCCCCAGGCGCCGTTGACGCCGTGAACGCTGATCGCGCCAACCGGATCGTCGACCTTCACCTTGTCGAAGAAGAACACGCTGACCACGACCAGCACACCGGCGACGGCGCCGATGATGAACGCGCCCACCGGCGTGACGAACGCGCACGGCGAGGTGATGGCCACCAGACCGGCCAGCATGCTGTTGCACATCATGCTGGGATCAGGCTTGCCATAGCGAGCCCACATATATATGACGCCCGAGATGGTCGCCGACATGCCGGCGATCATCGTGTTGGCGGCGACGATGCCGATGCGGCCGTCAGAACCAGCCAGCGAGCTGCCGGCGTTGAAGCCGAACCAGCCGAAGGCCAGGATGAACGTGCCCACCTGCACCATCGGGATGTCGTGCGGAAGGATCGGGTTGACCTTGCCGTCGGCGTCGTACTTGCCGATGCGCGGCCCGATAAGCAGCGCCGTGATGAACGCCAGCGCGCCACCTTGCAAGTGCACGACGCCCGATCCGGCGTAGTCGACCGCCCCGTGGCCCAGGCCCAACCGATAGCCGATCTGCGCCAGCCAGCCACCGCCCCACACCCAACAGCCGAACACCGGGTAGATGAACGCGCCGACGACGATGCTGAAGATGAAGAAGCTCTTGAAGCTCCACCGCTCGGCGCAGGCGCCGGTGACGATGGTGGCCGTGGTGTCCATGAAGACCATCATGAACAAGAACAGGACGATGACACTGGCGTCATAGCCGTTCCCGGTCAGGAAGAACCCGGTGGTGCCGATGAGGCCCCAGCCGTGGTCACCGTTGATCGCCGATCCGATGGTCATCATCGAATGCAGCGTCGGCGTTCCTCCCAGCGTAACCGGGCCGCCGATGGCCGTTCCGTTAAGGCCGCCGCACATGAAGGCGAAGCCGCAAACGAAGAAGCCGAGCATGCCCAGGCCGTACACCATGAAGTTCATCGAGAACGTGTGGGAGGCGTTCTTCGCCCGAATCAGGCCAGTTTCGACCAGGGCGAATCCGGCCTGCATGAACATAACCAGAAAGCCCGCCACCAGCGTCCACACGAAGTTGATCGAGTAGATGCTGTGCGATGCCGATTGCGCCACGGCGTCGACGGCGACCGCCAGATCCTTGATGGTCGCCTTCTCCGGCACCGGCTTGGTATAGCCAGGCACCGAGAAAGCGGTCGGCGTGGTCTGGAACCCACCGGTCTTGTCGGGCACGGGGTCGTCAGCGAACGCTTGGGTGGCTGACGCTCCGACCAGCGTCACGGCCAAAACCATGGCCGCCAGCCAGCGTCGTTGTTTCACGTTACGGATTTTGAACATGTCTTTTTTACCTCTCACCTGTTGGTTGACGTTGGACCACTCGCATCACCACGCTGGCGGATTGGATCGGCGCCTCAGTCTGGCGGCCCACATCGCCCCGAACACCGCGCCCACCTGCATCATCAAGAAAAATCCCGAAGCCGTGGCCACGGACCGGCCCAGTCCGAAATAGAGAGCGATCGCTACGAGGGCGATGAATGCCTGCATGCTGCCGAACGTTTTCTTGTACTGCTCCCACATGGGTGGCCTCCGATTTCGTTGCAGCCACTCTAGGGGGCTTTGGTTAACAGGTGATTTCGCACACGAAAAACCTTTGTAACTTTGTTTTGACCGCCGGCCGAAGCGCGAAAAACCGGGGGAATTGCGCTGATTTTCGGCGGGTGCGGTGCTGGCGGCGCCGGGCGTAAATGCGGTGTGAATGCCGCCGGGCGGACCGCCACAGGCGTTCATTCCAGCGCCGCTGAAGGCTGAGCGGGTTCAGGTAAACTGCCGCGCAGGATGTTTGAAAAGAGGCGTTCGCTGCTGGTTCTGGCCATTCCGGCGCTGGCAATGTTGAGTTGCGCCGCACGCTCCCGGCCGGCCGAATTGGTGGCGCTGGAGAAATTGCGCGCCGATCCGACGTTGAGGGACGCCGATCGCCGTGCGTTCGACCTCCTGGCGGAAGCTGACGATCTTTTGCTGCGCGCGCACGCGGCGTGGGATCGACGAGACGCGTACGCCGCCCGGCGAGACGCCTTGATGGGGCAGATCAAGATGAAAACGGCGCTGGCAATCTTGCAGGCCGAATATGCCCAGAGCCAAAGCGCACAGCTTGACGAGAAGCTGGCGATCGTCAGGGACGAGGACGCCCGACTGGAAGATCAGCTGGCGATCGTCAGCGAGGGCGTGGACCTGCTGGAGAAGCTCCGGGCGACGAAGGCAGCGGCCGCGCAGGAACGGAAGACGATGAGCGAACAAATGGCCAGCGCCAAACAACAGGCCGTGACCGAACGGCAGAAGCTCGCTGACCAGCTGTCATCGCAGCAGCGACGGGCGGAGGCCCTGGACGGAATCCGTCGCGCCGAACTGGCGCTGCGGACCGCCGAGACGGTGCAGGCCCCCCGCTATGCCAAGGTCAAGTACGTCGCCGCCACCAACATGTTGCAGGAGGCCCACAAGGAGTTCGACGCCGGTCGCTGGGATGAGGCGCTGGCGCGGACCGCGCTTGCCCAGTCGGAAGCAGATGGCGGCATCGCGGTGGCCCGGCCGCAATACGAGAGAACCGCGGAGCTGGTCGCCAATCGCGCGCGCGACGCCGCGTTGGAAGCCGACGCCAGCGCTCTTTCTGGCGTGAAGCTGCGTCTTGAACGAGACGGGGATCTGCAGCGGTTGGTCGTGGTTCTCGGCGGACTGTTTGCCGACAAGCAGTCGGTGCTTTTGCCGGAAGGCGCGAAGACACTTGATTCAGTCAAAGAGCTTCTCGCCAATTACCCGAGCTATCCGGTCCAGGTGGCGGGCTTCACCGACGACCAGGGAGCGCCGAAGGATCTGGCGGCGCTCTCCCTGGCGCGGGCCAACGCCGTTTATTGGGCGTTGGTCACGCGCGGTATCGATCCGAAGCGCTTGAACGTCGACGGGAAAGGCCGGGAGCAGCCGGTCGCCGACAACGGGACCGCGGGCGGTCGCGCCAGGAACGCCCGGATCGAACTTTCAATCCTGTACCACGTCGCGCAGTAACGACCGCTGGCTCTTGTTCTGTTCCTCGAACGCTCTGGCGATCAGAGCGCTTTCGGCACGATCTCTGGTCGCGGCGTCTCGGCGCCCTCCGGTCGCGCTTCACCTTTGAGGTAGATCTTCGCCACTTCGCGCTCGTCCAGGAAGCCGATCAGCCCGTTGTCGTCCATCACCGGGATCTCGCGCAAGGCATTGGCCACCAGTCGTTCGATGGCCATGCGCGCGTCGTCGTTCGGATGGACGGACAAGGGTGGCTGCATGATGTCGACAGCCAAGGCCCACTGCATGTTGCTGTGCCCGGTGGTCAAAATGCGGAGCGAATCAGCGCTGATCACCCCCAGCATTTTTCGGCTGTCATCGAAGACCGGGAAAACGTCCTGCCATGTGGCTTGGCTCAAGTGCATCAGCATTTCCGTTGTCGGGGTGGTCGGACGAAAGGATATGAACGGGCGCCCTCGGGTCATGAGGTCTTTCACCCGAATGGTCTTGAGCACGTCGACCAGCAGTGTTTCTCGATGAACGGGAGAGTCGCGCTGGGTGGCCACCTGCGAACCATAAAGCGCGCGATTGCGAAGGGCGATGAACGCGATGCCCTGGGCGAGCATCAGCGGAACCAGCAAGTCGTAGTTTCCTGCCATCTCGCAAACCAGCACCAGCGCACTGAGTGGAACGTGGGCGATTCCTCCGTAGAAAGCGCCCATTCCGACCAAGGCAAAGGCCCCCGGATCGATCTGTGAATGGGGAAGCAACAGCTGCAGCGTTCTTCCGAACGCACCGCCGAAAAGTCCACCAATGGCCAACGAGGGAGCGAAGTCTCCCGCACTGCCCTCCGAGCCGATGGTGATTGACGCCGCGACCAACTTGGCGATGGACAGGAGGAGCAGCAGTTGAACGGCCGTCCAGCCGGTGGGCAGCCAGGTGGAGCCGGAGATGGCCATCTGCACGGCGCCATAGCCGCCGCCCAGAATTCCCAGGCCTTGGCCCTCGGTGCCGACTTTCGAACCGACCAGTAGAATGATCGGCACGGAGAGCACGCCCAACGCCAGTCCACCCAATCCTGGACGGCACCAATCAGGGATCGGCAGGCCGCGGAAAAAGTCCTTCGAGCGTTTGAGCGCGGCAACGAAGCTGGCGGCGAGCGCCGCTACCAGAAGCGCCAGCAGGCCGTAAAACGGAAGGTGGCGAGGGATGAACGGGAAGCGGGGTGCGTGGGCAAACAGCGTGCTTTCGCCGTAGATCGAGATGACCACCGAATACGCCACCACGCTGCCCAGGAGCGAAGGAATGAAGGCATCAGACTCGTAGCCGTCGCGGTAGAGCACCTCGACGGCCAGCAGCGCGGCGCCGAGCGGCGTGCGGAAAACCGCGGCGATGCCGGCCGCCACACCGGTGATCAAAAGAATTCGACGTTCGCGGGCGTCGACCCTCAGCAGCCGGGCAACGAAGGATCCCAGGGCGCCGCCAATTTGCATGGTCGGTCCCTCGCGTCCGCCGGCACCGCCCGTTCCCAGGGTGCACCACGACGCCAGCATTTTTACCCAGATGACCCGCCGGCGGATGATGCCACCCTGATGATGAAAAGACTCGATGACGGCGTCTCCGCCGCCGCCTCGTGCTTCGGGCGCCAGACGGGTCAAAAGTCCAGTCGCCAATCCGCCTACCGCGGGGAGAACCAGCAAGATCCACGGCCGAAACACGTGAACGGCTTCCCCGGCGGCGAAGGTTTCGCCGTGGGCCCGCAAGGAGGTGTACCCGCCCAGATCTTCGAGCAGGAATCGCTGCAGGTATTCAAGGCAACCGAAAAAGAGAGCCCCGGCCAGGCCGGCGGCTGCTCCCACCAGCGCGGCGTGGAAGAGCGTCTTTCCGACGATGCCCAGATCCAGCGCGGCGCTTTCCGAAAAGACGATTGGCAGGAAATTGCGGCCGCCGCTGGGCCACCGCGCACGGAGCCGTGTCAGCAGGCTGGGCCGGGGAGGACGCATGTCACCGGACAGAGAATGGTCATTTTGCTGAAACGCACGGTAGCAGAATTTAATTGGTGCTCAAACGGAATGCCGTCTTGAACCGCTGTCTTCTCGGATCGTTGGCACCCGGGTCAGCCGGCGTGTAACGTGACGGGCCCGTGAAGGCCCTCGCTTTGACGACGAAGGTTGCCCCTGAACGCAGGCGCTGGCGCGGCAAGCTCGTCGCCGCTTCCTCCGCGCTCACCAAACCGGCTTTGCCCGCCCTGGGTGGCGCCCTGGACTTCATGCGGCTGATCTGGAGCCTGGATCATTCGCTGCAGCGAACCTCGAAACACATGGCAGCGTCGGTGGGGATTACCGGTCCCCAGCGCCTGGTGATTCGAATCGTCGGAAAAATTTCTGGTCTACCGGCGGGACAGCTGGCCCGCCTTCTACACGTTCACCCGAGCACGCTGACCGGAATCCTGGGGCGACTGGAACGCCGGCAGTTGCTGCGACGGCGGGTTGATCCCCGCGACGGGCGCCGTATCCTGCTGACCCTGACTGGCAAAGGCCGACGCTTCAATGTGCACACCGAGGGGACCGTCGAAGCCGCGATCCGCCGGGTGTTGGAGCGCACGCCAGCAGTCAAGCTGCAGGCCGTTCGCGAAGTGCTTTCCGCGTTGGCGGCGGCGCTGAGCAACATCGCAACAACGAGCGAGGACAGACGCCGCTAACGTCGGTTGCCGTGTCGCGACCGCCTCCCCGAAATTAGGAGCCGTCTTGGATGCCGCCAGTAACTCGGGCCCGATGCTGCTAGGGATTCCGGTCGTTTTCTTGTTGTTCGGTTTGATTCTCGTCGGGATCCTGCTTTTGCACCGCCGCTCCTTGGAGGTGTCGCTGGTGGGTCTGGTGCTGATCGCTGGCTTTCGGCTCGGATTTTCCCGGTTCGATCTCGGCCAGCACCTTGTCCACGAGTGGGTCAAGCTTTCGAACCTGTTCGGCCTGCTGGTCGGCTTTGCGCTTGTCGCGGATCACTTTGAAGGATCCCACCTGACCGAGCGGCTTCCGCGCCTGCTCCCGCGCGGCCGGCTGGGGTGTTTCTCACTGCTGGTCTGCGTGTGGCTCCTGTCTGGTCTTCTCGACAACATAGCGGCGGCACTGATCGGCGCGACAGCGGCGGCGGCCCTGTTCAAGCGTCAGGTCCATCTTGGGTATCTGGCCGCGATAGTCGCCGCAGCCAACGCTGGCGGCGCCGGAAGCGTTCTGGGCGACACGACAACAACGATGCTCTGGATCGACGGCGTACGTCCCCTGGCGGTCCTGCCGGCTTATATAGGGACGACCAGCGCTCTGGTTGTTTTCGGTAGCTTCGCTTCGGCTCAACAGCACAGGCACGCGCCCATCGACTTGAACACTGCCGAAAACCTCCGCATCGACACCGGTCGGCTGGTCATCGTCTTGGGGGCGCTTGCC
>DASXQB010000141.1:0-12937 GCA_036493295.1 Polyangia bacterium
CGCCACCTCAGGAGCGCCGGACCTGCCAGCCATCGGAACGGGGACGATGGATCTTCCGCTCACCCAATTCGTGAATCCGTTCATTGGTACGCAGGCGGCGACCAACACCTTGGAGGCCGGCAACACGACGCCCGCGGCGATGGTGCCGTTCGGAATGGTGCAGCTTGGCCCGGATACCACCAGCGACAGCGGCGGTTATCGTTACAACCAGAGCACGCTGTCCGAGTTCAGCATGACCCGCTATAGCGGGCGCGCGTTTGCGAGCTGGCTGGACGTCGGCATCATGCCGACCACCGGATTCAATTCTGTCCAGCCGTCGCCGGGGACCAACTGGAGCAGCTACAGCCAGACGTTCAAGCATGGCAGCCCGAACGAAGTCGCCACGGCCGGCTTTTATCACGTCCATCTCGACAGCAAGAACATCGACGTCGACCTGACCGCCACGGAACGAACCGGATTTGCCCGGTTCACTTTTCCCGCCGGCGCCGTCGCCAACGTGTTCATCCGCGCGGCGCCCAGCGCCAATGGCGCCGCCGCCATCGTCGCCGCCGACACCGGGCTCACCATCGACGCGGCGAACAGGATGGTGACGGGCTCGGTGAAGAACAACGGCAGCGTGACCTACAAAGTCTATTTCGCCCTGGTCTTCGACCGCGCCTGGACCGGGGGCGGAACCTGGAACGGCGCCACCAATCAACCGAACAATTGGAGCTCGGGCAACGGATCGCAGGTGGGTGGATGGCTGAACTTCGACACGCAGACGAATCCCGTGGTGCAGGCCAAGATCGGGATCTCGTTTGTCAGCGTGGCCAATGCGCAGAGCAATCTGGCGTTGGAAAATGATCCGACACAGTGGGCGGCGCCGGCCGACTTCGACACCGTCAAGGCGAAGGCAGAAGCGGCGTGGAATGCGCGCCTCAACGCCGTTCAGGTCAGTGGCGGATCGACGGACGAACTGACGACGTTCTACACCGCGCTTTATCACGCGCACATTCATCCGAATATTTTCAGCGATGCAAACGGGCAATATCTGGGCTTCGACGACAAAGTCCACGATGCAACGGCCGGACATCGCCAGTTTCACAACATCGCCGGCTGGGACATTTCACGGACCCAGTCCGCGTTCCTGGGCATGTTGGCGCCGGCCGAGGCGGCCGACGTCGCGAATTCGCTGGCCAATGACACTGCCCAGGACACCGCGCCCGCCTGCTTGCCGCGCTGGCAGCAGGCGGCCAGCGACTCGCGCGGCATGATCGGCGACGGCGGGTCGATCATCGCCGCCAACATCGCGGCCTATATCGGCACCACCGGCTACGACACCGATCACCTCTTGACGGGCATGTACAACGGCGCCACCGACCCCACCGCAAAGTCGAGAGGCCAGCTCTGTCGCGAGGGATTGAGTGGATATCTGTCGAAAGGATACGTCGGCCTGGACACCGTCGGTGGCGCGGCGTCCATCACGCTCGAATATGCGCACACCGACTTCGCGATCGCGCAGTTTGCAAAGACATTGGGCGACACGGCGAAGTTCGACGCCATGATGACCGCGTCGAGACGCTGGAAGAACCTGTGGAAGGCCGACGCCGCCGCGCTCAGCCCGCGAACCTTCACCGGCTATCTGGTACCGCGCAACGCTGACGGAAGCTTCGTGGCCGGCTGGGACCCGACGGTCAGTGGTCCGCTGACCAACGACGAATGGTTCCGCGAAGGAAACGGATCGCAATATCTTTGGATGGTCGAGCACGATCGGGCCAGTCTGGTGGATCTGCTCGGAGGCCGGGCGGCGACCGCGGCGCGTTTGCAGGATCATTTCGGGCTGCCGACCGACAGCGACGCCGCGCGCAGCGTGAACGCCCTCATCAATCACACCGTGCACGCTTATCTCGGTAACGAGCCCGGTGAATTGACGCCGCAGATGTACGCGTACGTCGGCCAGCCGAACCGCGGCGCCGAGGTGTGGCGACGGATGCTGGTTCATTGGTATCTCGATGCGCCCACCGGCAATCCGGCCAATGACGACGGCGGCTCGATGGGTTCGTGGGTGGTCATGGCGTCGCTGGGGATCAATCACGCCATTCCCGGCGTCGCCGGATTCGTGATTGGCAGCCCGCGGTTCCCATCGGCGATCGTGCGAATGGCCGCAGGCACGTTGATGATCCATGCGCCCGATGCCAGCGACGCGAACCTCTACGTCCAAAACGTGAAGTGGAACGGCTCGCCGTATCAAAGCACCTGGCTGCCCTGGGACCTGATCAAAAGCGGTGGTGCGCTGGATTTCGTCGTCAGCGGCGATGCCACCAGCGCCTGGGGCACGGCCGACGACGACGCCCCGCCGTCGTTCCCGTGAATTTTTGCTCAGCGCCGGGCGTGCCTGGCGAAGAAGTTCCAGATGACGACGCCCGCGTCGAAGTCGCGCGCCGTGTTCCCGCGGCGCACGGTCCACGCGCCGCCCGGCCAGGTGTGGCCGCCGCCCTCGATCGTGTAGAACGCGACCTCGGCGCCGGCGGCGCACGAGGGGAACGTCTGGACGCGCGTCCTGGTACCGTCGCCCGGATCGAGATCCGGAAGCGCCGAGAGCAGCGGCACCGTCGCACAGCCGTCGCGCCGCGCCCACGCCGCGACGCCCGCCGTGATCGACGGATCGAACGGAACGACGCGATCGGCGGTGCCGTGCATCCCGAGGAGCGAGACCGGCGCGCCGTCCGCGCAGGCGCGCGCGACGTCGGGCGGCATGCCACCGGAGATAGGCGCGATGGCCGCGACGAGATCGGGGCGCTCGCACGCGAGGCGGTAGACCATGGCGGCGCCGTTCGAGTGCCCCGTCGCGAAGACGCGCCGCCGGTCGACGCCGAGCTCGGCGACCAGCGCGTCGACCAGCCGCGCGACGAAGGTGACGTCGTCCGGAAGGGAGGCGCCCGGCGCGGGGCGGACCCAGCCGTCGTTCCAGCGGCGCGGCTCGCCGAGCGCCTCGGGGTAGGCGACGACGGCACCGTCGCGGTCGGCGCGCTCGTCGAAGGCGCCGCGCGTGCGGCGCTCGATCGATGCGCCCCGGCCGCCCCAGCCGTGCAGCACAAGCACCAGCGCGCGCCCGGGCTTGGCGGCGCCCGTCGCGTGCAGCAGATAGGTCCGGGTGACGCCGTCGACGACGAGCTGGCGTTCCAGCGTGCCGCTGAGCGGTCGCGACCCGACGTAGCGCCACGTCCCGACGCCGATGAGCGCCACGACGGCAACGCGAAGCCCGCTGCGCGCGATCTTTTTTGGCAAAGACGTCATTCTCTGTGGCCGCTCGGCAGGCAAGAGGACCGTCGACGCGATTAACGGCGCTTGAAGAAGTCGTAGCGTTCGGCGGCGGGCGCGATCCGTCGCTCCAGCGCCCGCCTCTGCTCGGCGGGCATGGTTTGAAAGTGGCGCGCCACGCTGAGGTTGGCCCGCACCTCGTCGACGGTCGAGCAGCCGATGATCACGGTGTCGGTGATCGACGCGGCGTAACGGATCAGCTCCGGTGGCTGGGCGGCTTCCAGCAGCTGTCCCGCCGCCAGCACCTTCATGCCGACCACGCCCATCCCCAGCCGTCGCGCCTGCGCCACCACCGTCGAGATGAACGGCTGATGGCGCGGGTCCGCCGGGTTCACCGCGACCAGCACACTATCGAAAGGAAAGCGCCGCATGGCCTCCAGCAACACCGCCGGATCGTGATGGCCGGTCAGCCCGACAAAACGGATCCGCCCGTCTGCCTTCGCTTCTGCGGCTGCCGCCATCGCGCCGTCGTGGCCAAACAGAACGTCCAGCTCGGCGAGGTCGCGCAGGTCGTGCATCTGCCATAAATCCAGATGGTCGGTGCCCAGGCGCCGCAGCGAATCGTCCAGCAAGCGCAGCGCCGGCGCGCGACGGCGTTCATGCGTCTTCGACGCGAGAAAGACACCTTCGCGGGCTCCTTTGCCGGCGGCGCGGAACGCTTCGCCGTAATAATCCTGGCTCTGCTGATAGGCGGGCGCGGTGTCGCAATAGCGCACGCCGAGTCGCAACGCCTCCAGGATGACGGGGACTGCCTCGCGCGCACGGCCGGTGGTGCGCAAGATCCCTTCCCCGCCCAGGGAGACCGGCAGCACCGTCGCGCCGGTGCGACCCAGCAGGCGCACCTGATCCGCCGACAGGCCATCAACGGCCGACAGGAAATCCGCGGGTTGTGATTCGATGCTCATCCGACGATCCTGCTCTCGAAGCGCCTTCGCGGGAAGGGCATCTCGCAAAGCTCGCCGGCCAGATGGACCGAAATTTTTTTCGGCGTTACCGTATTTTCGGGATGGCGACTCTCATCATGCAGGCGGTTGGGCAAGGCGGCGGCGGTGACGTCCTGGGCCGGGTTCCCATTTTCGCCGGCCTCGCCGAACAGCACCTCGACTGGATCATCGCCGCCGGCACGCTGGGCGAGGTCGCCTCCGGCGAGCGGGTGGTCAGCGAGGGCGAGCCGGCCAAGAGCCTGTTCGTCGTGTGTCAGGGCGAGCTGGAGGTTTGCAAGTGCGGAAGCCACGGCGCGGAAATCCGGCTGGCCGTGCTGCGCGCCGGGGATTGCGTGGGCGAGATGTCACTCATCGACATCCAACCGCGTTCGGCTACCGTGCGCGCGCTGACCCCGACGGTGTTGTTCTGCCTCAGCCACGCTCAGATCGCCCGGCTTTACCATTCGCACTCAGACGTCTACTTGATGCTGGTGCTCAACATCGCGCGGGAGATCAGCCGGCGCTTGCGCGTCGCCGATCAGGCTCTGGCGATGATGGGCGTCTCGATCAACGAGATGTGGCAGAACGAGACGCGCCCATCGTTGACCTGAAAGCGTCATTGATGACGGCAACGGCAGGGCCGGGTTGATGCGTCTTGCGGAGGCAATTGGCGCCCTGGCGTTGGCCGCGGATCTCTCCAACGGCTTGGCGGTAGAGAAGAGCCTGCGCACGGTGATCGTCGCCGCGCGTTTGGCCCGGTTGATCGCCGGGGATCGCGACGCTGCGACGGTGTACTGGGTCAGCGTGCTGCGCGCGGTGGGATGCCTGGGCTTCGCGCCGGAACAAGCTGGTTTTTCGGCGGGCGACGACAACAGCATGCGGAAGTCGATGGCGTTCGCGGATTTCTCGCGACCGCTGGACATCCTGAAGCGGGCCTCGCAAGGATTCGCCCCCGAAAGCAGGTTGGTGGATCGGGCAAGGGGCCTGTCGCAGTTTCTCAACCCGGACCTGGCGCGGCGCCATGCCCGATCGCACTGCGAGTCGGCGATGTTCTTCGCTCGGTCGGTGGGGATGCCGGAAGAAATTGCCGCCGCCTTGGACACCGCGGGCGAACGATTCGACGGCAAGGGCGTGCGGAAGATCGGTGGGGACGACTTGCCCTGGGCGGCGCGCATCGCGGACGTGGCGGACGTGCTGGAGCTATTCGCCTGGACCGGGGGCCTCGACGTTGCGCGCTCGATTCTGCTCGAGCGGCGCGGCCGCGCGTTGGACCCGGTGCTGGTCGACGCCGCCTTGGCCGAGATGCCAAGCCTGGTGAGCGCCTTGCGCGATTCGGTCTGGGAGGAGTACCTGGCTGCCGAACCCAAGCCCTGGCGCGACTCCGCCGACGACGCCGATCGCGGCCTGGTGGCGCTGGGCCGCTTCGGCGATCTGAAGAGTCTGTTCACGCTCAATCACAGCCGTCGCGTCACCGCCATCGCCGAGGCCGCCGGGCGAGCGACGGGCCTCGGCGAGGAGGACTGTCTTCTGTTGCGGAGCGCGGGCGCCGTGCACGATCTCGGGCGCGTGGCCATCGCCACCGGAACCTGGGACAAGAAAGGCACGCTGAACGCCGTCGAATGGCAGCGCGTGCGATCCCACAGCCACCACACCGAGACCATCTTGCGCGGCGCCGGCCTGGGCAAGCTGGCCGACATCGCCGGCGCAACCCACGAGCGCGGCCGAGGCGTCGGTTACCATCGCGGCGTTCCACTGGAGACGGTGCCGTTGCTGGGCCGGATCGTCGCCGCGGCGGACGTGATGGCCGCTTTGGGCGAGGAGCGCCCGCATCGCGGTCCCCTCGGCGACGCGCACGCGGCGAAGCAGCTGCGCTCGATGGTGGAGGAAGGCGTGCTGGACGCGCGCGCCGCCCAGTCAGTGTTGGAAGCGCGAAACGCGCCGAATATGCGCAAGCGGACCTGGCCCGGCGGGCTGTCCGACCGAGAGGTCGAGGTCGTGCGTTTGGTGGCGGTGGGGCGAACCAACCGGGAAATTGGCGGCCTGCTCGGCATGTCACCGCGCACGGCGCAAAAGCACGTGATGAACGTCTACGACAAGACCGGGCTCGAAAGCCGCGCTGGTCTCGCACTCTATGCCATCGAGCACGGACTGCTGGACGCCGCCCCGCGAGCCTGAACGGACGTTCCTTGGCCGGTTGGCGCATCGACCGCTCGACGGGACCGGTGCACCTTCGGAACAAAGGAGATCACCATGGAAGACACCCTGAAGACCTACGTCGTCGAACGCCCGCTTGCTGGAGCCGGTCGGCTCTCAGCCCGGGATCTGCAAGGCCTGTCCGCCAAATCGAACGCCGTGATACGCGACCTCGGACCCGACGTGCAGTGGGTTCAAAGCTACGTCACCGGCGACAAGATCTATTGCGTGTACCGGGCCAAGGGACCGGACCTCATCCGCGAGCACGCCCGCTGCGGCGGCTTCCCCGTCGAGGCGATCAACCAGGTGGTCAGCATGATCGATCCCACCAGCGCCGCGTAACCCGACGATGAGTCCGGCGACTACGGGCGAGAAACCGTCTCGCCCGCTCGCCTGCCCGGCAGCGCTCCCCGGGCGATTCGCTGGCGGATGTCGCGAAGCTTGGTCTTGAGCCTGCGGGCGTTTTCAGCGCCGATGCGCAGCAGGATCTTCTGGCCCGCCGACCGAGCCTCCAGCGCCGGATCCTCGAACACGTAAAGCCCCGTGCCCGACGGTCGGGCCGAGCCGTCGACGGTGATCTGCTTGAGCTTGATTGGCTCGGCGACGTCGGGCGTGGACAGCAGGTGATCGATCACCTCGACCACGCGGTCATTGAAATACTGGCCCGGAAATCCCAGCTCTTCGTACGCGCGCTGGAGCAACGGATAAAGACGAACATAAAGCGCCACCGCCCGCTGCGTGTCGATTCCATCGACGAAATGCACGAAGGCGGCATAGCGATCGCCGTTCTTCGCGCTGATCACCGGGCCAACGCCCGACGTCGAGGCGTCGAAGCGGCCCGCGGTTCGATGCACTGGCCACATGTCCGCCGTTGCGCCGTCGCTGGCGAGATTGTTCACGGTGGCGACGAAGCGGCGCGCCAGGCCATCGACGATCAGAAACGACAGCACGGACTTGCGACCGACCAGTTCGTCCAGCGCTCTTTGCAGATAATCGTCGGAATTGTCCAAAGCAGGCAGCGCGCCCGGCGCGGGCGCCGACGCGATGGGGTGAAGGACCGCCGGCTTCACCGGTGGCGGCGGCGGTGTCGGCACGCTCGGCGTGACCGGTTGAACGACGGGCGGAGGGGCAGCCGGCGGCGGTGGCGCATGACGCCGACCCCAAATGAACGCCCCGCCGATAACGGCAACAACCAACAAAGCGATCGCGATACGAGAAGCTGGGCGCACGAAATCCTCGAGGCGGCGAAGGGAAAAGGCCGAAAGGTTGGTTGAGGTTGTCCGAGCCGAAGCGCCCGGTCAACGCTGGCGGACAAAATCCGATCAACCCAGCGCCTCTCGACCGATCACGAGCAACATGCTATTGGTTGGTCTTTCGGATGGCATCGCTGTTGTTCGCGACTCCCCGATGGCGCCGCTTCCGTGCGTGCGCTGGCGCGCGTGGTGTTTTCGTCGCTGGGCTTTGCGTGTTCTTGGCGTCGTGCTCGGCCAGCATCGGCGGCAGCGCCGGCGGCACGGAAGGAACAGGCGGCAGCGGCGGGCCAAGCGGCAATGACGGAGCGCCGCCTGCCAATACTGGCCCGGGCACCGGCGGCGACGACTCTGGCAGTGTTTCACCAATGGACGCCGGCGCCGCCGACACTGCTCCGCCCGGCTCCGATTTGGACGCCGGCGCGGCCGACGTCTTTACGCTGATCTGGCCCAACGAACAAAGCGCGGCGAATTCGGATCCGTGGTTGATGGCCCATCACGAAGACATCACCGAGATGCGGCCGCGCGCGCTGGTCTTGCACTTCGCCAACGGAGCGAACATCAACGCCGTGATGGCGCGCTGGAACCTGATGGTGCAGGCGTTCACCGACGGCAGCACGTATCACGCGTACAGCAATCCGGCGGCGAAACCTTTCGTGAACCACCAGCTGACCAAGCTGGTCGATCTCACCGATCGCGTGCCGCCGCCAGGCTGGACGGCGCCCAACAGCACGAAGATGCCACGCCTCAATGGCGGCATCGACTTCGCGCAGCTTTACAACCAGACCTACGCCGATTACTACGGATTCGCCGATCCCGCCAACCCGACCCACAACCTGACCCTGTGCGAGCTGCTGCAAAAAGGGCTGATCAACGAGCTGTTCATCGTATTCAACAAGACCGGCACCGACGGCAACGTCCCCGAGATCATCGAGTACAAACAGATGTACGACGCGGTCGACAGCCCGCTGGCCGGCAGGTTCGATCCGTATGCCGGCAACGGTTCGTTTGATCCCGCCGATCTGCCGGCGGCCAAGGCCTGCGGTGTTTCCCTGCGCGTCGACTTTCTGGAGATGACCGGCGTCATCAGCGGCGCCATGCACGTCTTCACCCACAACCTCGAGCACTGGGGAAATGCGCTGCCCAACTATCGAAAGTTTTACGCGCCCTTCTTCAACATGGACTTCGACAAACGATTCAAAACCCCGTTTGCCGACTGGTACGGCATCTCGGTGAACGGCGAGACCAGCAACTTCATCACGTACACCGGCAACAACAGCGTCGGCTGGACCTGCCCGGCCGACGCCGGCTGCGCCGGCAAAAGTGGCGTGATGAATCCGTTCAACCAAGGCTGCGGCAACACGCACTACGCGCCGAACTCGCGCAATTCGTACGACATGACCAACCCGCAGATGGTGCTGACCCGCTGCGAGCACTACGGCCTGCAGGACGGCCCGGACGGAAATGATTTACAAACGCCTTACACACCGGCCACCGTGGCCAAGCTGGCCGCCAAGTACGGCACCGATCCGAACGGCGGCGGCTGGCAGGTCTACCTGATGCAAGGCCTGCCCGGCTATCACAGCGGCGCCAAGACGTCCGACGGCACGCGAATCAAAAACTTCTGGCCGTATCTTTTCTACTAGGACCGTCCGGCGCGCGCCGTCGGTCAGAACAGCCGGCTGTCGATGGTCGAAACCGCCGCCCCGGTCCGGCGGTCCTCGATTTGCTGTTCGATGTGGAACGAACGGCGGATGCCGATGTCCCAGCCGCTGCGCAGGTTGGTGCCGATGTTGTCGACGCTGCTGTCGGCGGGCAGCTGCTGGCGCAAGGCGTCCGTCAACGCGCGATGGGCACGCGCGAAATCCGGGCGCGCCCCGTCGGGACCGACGGAAAGAAACCCGTTCACCACCACCGTTCTTGTGCGGCGATCGCCGGTCAGCGCCACGGTGTCGGTGATGGTGGCGTTTCGCAGCGGCACCTCCGGGGCCAGCTGCGCCGGACGGGCGACGCCGGCGGGCAGCGAGGCCGCCGGCCGCGCCAGCACGAACGAGATGATCGTGCTGACCGCAAACAGCGCCCCGGCGCTGACCACGACGATCCGATCGCGCTGCGGATGGTGCAGCGCCTGAAGGCGCGGCGGGTCGGGCATCCCTTTGCGCACCACGATGGTCCCCGCCAGCAGATCGTGCAGCCCACGCTTGAGCGGATGAAAGGGAACCACCAGCACGCATCCCAGGAACAGCACCAGCGATAGGGTTCCGCTGACGATCGCCACCCACTCGATGCGCAGGAACGGCAGCAGCTTCACCGCCGCCAGATCGATGCTGTGCTGGTAGATCATGAAGCTGACCGCCGCGTACCGCAGCAGCGAGCGATCAAGCGACAACAACGCTCCGTCCAACCGCACGACCTTCAACCCCAAGAACCGTTTCGCCAGCGTCTGCCCGCCGCCGATGCGGCTTTGCAGGACGCCGGCGTAGGTCAGGCTGACCGCCAGCCCGATGAACACACCGTCCTCGCCCAGGCGGCCGAATACGGATTCAAACGGGAAGGAAAGCAGCAGACCGAACAACCACAAGAACGCGGCGTCCAACAGATCAGCCAGGACGCGGATCCAGAAGCCGGCGACGTGTCCGGGATTGACCGGCGCGACGGCTCCGGTGGCCGTGGCGGTGACGGTCATGGCGACCGCGGGCGCCGCATCTTCAGAAGCGTCCCATCAGCAGCACGCCGCTGTTGCGCCCGTCGGCCCACGCCGTTCCGCTCAGTGATCTGTGCGCGACGCTGCGCTCGCTGGCGGCGCCGCTGGGTGTCGTCACCAGCAAGTACGCCCCCACGCCAGCCGCCACCAAACCCACGCCGGCGCCGGCGAATCCCAGGTTGCGATGAAGCGTGTTGGTGTCGACCTGATCCTGGGCGGTGGCGTGAATGACGTCGCAGCCGTGGGCCATGTACTGGGTGGACATCAGGTAACACGGGTCACCGGCCATGCCCTCGTGCAGCTTCACCAAGTTCAATTGATCTTGGGAGGACGACACGTCTTTCATCACCAGCACCGCATACACGCCCGCCGCCACCGCCACCGCCGCGCCCGCCGCAGCCAGCGACACCCCCACGGTCCGGCGCAGGCGCACGCTGTCGCTCAGCTGCGCGCGCGTCTCGGGCGTTGGCAGCAGCACCACCGTCAACGAGGTGTCGCGCTGGGCGGCCACGTCGACGGTCTGCTCGAACGGCTCGAAGCCGCCGCGCTGGACGCGCACGGTGTGCCCACCGGCCACCAGCGGAATGGCGCCGTCGCCCAGCGCCCGCGGCTGCCCGTCCACCGCGACGTCGGCGCCCGGTTCATTGATGGCCAGCACCAGCCGGCCCTTCACCGTCGCCGGCGCGGCCGGATCTTCTTCCAGCCGAAACGCCAGCTCGCCGCGCGCGCCGTCGTCCAGCGACACCGACTGTGTGACCGGCCGGTAGCCATCGCGGCGCACCTCGACCGTCACCGCGCCCGGGACCACCGCCACGCTGGCTGGCAGCGGGGTGACCCCGACGCGCTTGCCGTTCACCAGCACCTCGGCGCCCGGCAGTGACGCCCGCACCACCAGCTGCCCCAGATGCGCCTCCGTCGGGGACAGCGACAGCGTCACCGTCTCGGTCACCTGGCCGGCCAGCGTCAGCTCTTTGCGCGTGGGCAAAAACCCCGGCGCCGCCGCCGAGACCACGTGCGCGCCACTGGGCACCCGCAGCGGTTTGGAAAGCGGCGTGTGCCCCGCTTCTATGCCGTCGATCTCGATGGTCGCCGGCGTGTCGGTCAGCACCACCAGCTGAGCGATGCGCGTCGCTTGCTCGCTGTGCACGCGCTCGGCCTTCTTGCGCTGCTCGCCCAGCGACTGCGTGCCCGGCGCCAGCAAGAATGCCTGCAAGGCGTCCGTCGATTCTATGGGCCGATTCATCGCCGCATAGACCAACCCCATGTTGTAGAGCAACAGCGGATTGGGGATCAGCTCGAACGCGCGCTTGAACTCGGCCAGCGCGCTGGCGTTCTCGCCTTTTTCGAAAAGCGACACGCCGCGATCGAAGCGCTCGCGCGCCTCGGCCTTGGTCGCCCCCGACGGCGGCGGCGCCGGTGGCGGTGCCGCCGCGTCGGCCGCCCAAACCAGCCGGGGCCGCGCCTGCAGCGCCATCGCCGCCAGACCCACACACACCACAAAACCGCTGAACATTCCTGACCGGGCCACGATGGCGCAGGTTACTGGAACGCGCCGTGACTGGCCAGCGCATCAGAATCTGCGCTGCCGACCGCTGACCCGGGGAACACCGACCGACCTTCTGCGTTGAGTACTTCAGTAAGATCGTGATATGCAACCGTCGTTACCTTTTTGAAGCTTGGGGGAATTCCGATGAAGAACTTGGCGTATGCGGTCGGCTTGGCATTGTGTGCGGTGGTCGGCTTGCAAAGTTGCGGTGGCTCAAACAACAACAACGCGCAGGCATTGACCCCTCGCTGCGTTCTGCCCAGCGACTGCAGCGGACACCTGATCTGCATCGATCGCTACTGCGTCAATGAGTGCGTCGAATCGAAGGACTGCACCGGCGGCGCGCGCTGCATTCAGGTCGCGGACGGCAACTCGTGCCAGCCCCCGGAAAAAAAGCTCTGCCAGTTGAACAGCGACTGCACGGCCGGGCTGGTCTGCGGGATCGATCAGCAGTGCCGTAACCAGTGCGCGCAGGACGTCGACTGTCCGAAAGGTCAAAAGTGCACCACGACGTCGCTGCTGTGCGCGGATCCGGCGACCGACAAGGACTACGATCCGAAGACCAACGAATTCAAAGCGACCGTCGACGGCGGCGCAGGCGGCTCCGTCGCCGACGGCGGCGGCACGGGCGGAACCACCGCCACCGATGGCGGCGACATGGACGCGCCCGCCACGGATGCGCCGGCGACCGATACACCGGCTGGCGACGCACCCACCACCATCGACGGCCCGGGCACGGCGGTTGACGGCGTGATGGTCGCGCCGAACAGCTCGGTTCGCGCCGGTGAAGGAAACATCACCATCACCATCAACCAGGCCGCGGGCGGCCTCTCCAACCCGACGGTGGTCGATCTGGGCGGATTGACTGTGCGGGCCCAGGACGGCGGCACCGACACCATGTTGGTCTTCAAGGTCTCTGTGCCCCACGCCGCGGTGCTGGGCAAGCGGACCCTGAAGTTTGCGGCATCGGGTGGCATCTTCATGGCCGCCGACGTGGTCGAGGTGACGGCCACCACCGCCA
>DASXQB010000142.1:0-6397 GCA_036493295.1 Polyangia bacterium
CTTTCGGCGCGCCGGACTGGAGCTGTTCTACTCGGTGGGTTTTCATCCGAAGCCGGATCTCTCGTTCGGCCCGGCGCTGGGGCTGGGCATTCCGTCACTGGGCGAGCTCATCGACGTGCGTCTCATCGATCGCCTGCAGCCGGACGAACTGCTGCGCCGGCTACGGCCGGTGTCATTGGATGGGGTGCGTTTTCTGGCGGCCGCGGTGCTGGGCGAAAATGATCGGGTGCTGGGCCGGGTGGTCACGCAGACCGAATTTGCCGCGCGCCTGCCCGCCGACACGGACGCCTCCGACGCCCTGGCGCGTTTCACCAGTGGCGCGCCGTTGCGCGTGCGGCGGGCAGCCGACGGCGAGGCGGCGCGCAAATCGAACGGCGCCGGCGGCGGCCTGGACCGGATCGTCGACGTACGCAAGTCGCTGCTGTCCGTCGACGTGCTGGAAGATCAGGCGGTCCGCGTGGCGCTGGATTGGCCCGACGGCGCGCTGATTCGTTTTCGCATTT
Organism: Polyangia bacterium; assembly: GCA_036493295.1. GTDB lineage: Bacteria > Myxococcota_A > Polyangia > Fen-1088 > Fen-1088 > DATKEU01. The sequence goes on from DASXQB010000142.1 coordinate 504, forward strand.
CCGTCAGCCAGGAAGGCAGCTCGCGGCCCATCGAAGTCGTGACGGCCCTGCTGGGCCAGGCGCTGGCCAGCCGCACGGAGTTGGCGCGTCTCAATTTGTGGAGCAGCGACGGAGAAGCCGATTCGATCGACGTGCTGGACATCGAGGCGCTGCGCCGGCGCGCGCCCGCCGCGCCGATCGACAACGCGCCGCCGCCGTCGACGGAAACCACGCCGCTGTCGTTGTGATCGAGACCTTCGCCCTCAGCAAACGGTACGGCGACAAGACCGCCCTGGACCACCTCAGCCTGCGAGTGGAAGCCGGCGAGGTGATGGGCTTCCTTGGCCCCAACGGTTCGGGCAAGACCACCACCATTCGTTTGTTGATGGGACTGCTTCGTCCCAGCGACGGTCGCGCCACCATTTTGGGCCGTGATTGTCACAGCGACGCCGTGGCCTTGAAGCGCGCCGTGGGCTATCTGCCCGACGAACCGTTCCTGTATCCGTATCTGTCGGGCCTGGAGATTCTGCAGCTGGTGGCCGGCCTGCACGGCTTTTCGCGCGCCGAGATCGTCCGCCGCGCCGGCGCCGCCGCCGACCAGATGGGCCTCGGCGAGGCGGCCGCCGCGTATTCGATCACCTACTCGCTGGGGATGAAGAAGCGGCTGGCGCTGGCCATGGCCTTGGTGCACGACCCGCAGGTGTTGATCCTCGACGAGCCCACCAACGGCCTGGATCCGCGCGGCGCCCGCGAGATGCGCGACACCATCGGTCGCCTGGCCGCCACCGGCCGCACGGTGTTCCTCTCGACGCACCTGCTGGAAGCGGCCGAACGCTTGTGCCATCGCGTGGCCATCATCCGTCGCGGCGTCTTGCAAGCGGTGGGAACGCCCGCCGAGTTGCGCGCACGTTTTCAGGCTGCCTCCGACGCCAGCCTGGAAGATCTCTTCCTGCAGGTCACGGAGGGCTGACGTGGCTGGGTCCGCGGCGCAGGCAACGCCGACGCTGCGGGTGGCCGCGTTGCTGACGCGGTTTCGGCTGCGGTACCTGCGCAACGCCCTGCGCTCGCGCCGCACGCGCCTGCCGGTGCTGGTGGTGGCGGTCAGCTTGCTTTCGTCGCTGGCGTACATCGGCCTTTTTTGCCAGGCCTTCGCCGCCATGACCGAGACCACCGACCTGCGCGGCCAGGCGGCGGCGCTGGCGCTGATCGTCGGCACGATCGTCGTCGGCGGTTTGGCGGCCAAGGCGGCCGGCAGCGACGCGGTCCTGGCCGGGTCGCCGGAAAATGAGTTTCTGCTGTCGCGACCGCTGACGTTGCCTTCTCTCGTCATGGCCCGCTGTCTGTCCGACGCGGCGACGGATCCGGTCGGCGCGCTGTTCATCTTTCCGGTGCTACTGGCGTCGGCGCTGATCTGGAATCTGGGCTGGGCGGCGTGTCTGCTGGCCGTGCTGACGTCGCTGCTGGTTCAGGTCGGCGTGTCGGCGGCGGCGCAGGCCGTGCAGATCAGCGTGGTGCGCTTCGTGCCGGCGCGGCGGCGGCGCGCCGCCTGGGTGGTGTTGCGTCTCTTCGCTTCGCTGGCGCTGGCGTCATTGTGGATGACCGGCACGTGGGTGCTGCGCGCGCCCGGCCCGTTCGCCGCCGCGGTGGCGCGGGCGGCGACCTGGCTGACGTTTTCGCCCGGGGGCTTGATCGTGCGGCCACTGCTGGGCCTTGAACAAAATGATCCGCTGGCCGCCGTCCTGGGGTTGCTGGGCGTGGCGACGGCGACCGGGGCAGCATTGTTGGTGGCCATGGGCGTGGCCCGGCAGGCTGGGCTGCACGGGTGGGAACAGGCCGGCGCTTCGTGGGCCGAGGCGAACGCGCAAACGGTGTCGCCGACGCGTCCGCCGCCCACCGCCGCGACCAAGGACCTGCGTCTCTTGCTGCGTGATCGCTCGCAGCTGCTGGCGCTGGTGGCGATGCCGGTGATCTTCGTCGGCGTGCAGATCTTCGGGGCCGCCGGCTGGTCGTGGTCGACGGAGTCGGTGCAGCGGGTGTCCTATCTTTCGTTCTCGCTGTGTCTTTACATGGCCACCATCGGGCCGCTGGCGCACATGCAATCGGAACGGCGGGCCTTCTGGATCCTGCTGACGGTGCCGGTGCCGCTGGGACGTTTGATGGCGGCGAAGGCGCGTGCCTGGTCGGCCATCGTCGGTGGCGTGGCGGCGCTGGTGTTTTTGGGGTTGTCATTGGGAGCGCCGTCGGTCGGGGTGGCGGCGTTCGCGGGCACCGGCCTTCTGGTGGTGGGCGGCGCCGTGGGCATGACGTGGCTGGCGGTGGGGCTGGCTTGTCACGCCGCCGATCTGTCCGACGAGCACCGGCCGGCGGTCGGCCCGTCGACGATCTATCGCTTTTTGTTGATGGGCGGTCTTTACAACCTGGTGCTGGCCGGCGATGCGGCGCTGCGCGCGCGCGGGCTTTTGCTGTATGCGCTGTCGGTGGCGGCGTTCTGGTCCACCGGGATCAAACGCGCCGCCCAGTCTCTGGATCCAGAGTCGGCGCACCGGCGCGAGCCCTGGCTGGGCGACGCGGCGACCTTCGCGCTGTGCGCGTTTCTGGGCGCGCATGGTGTGGCGGCCGCGGTGCGAGTGGGCGGGATGGCGCCGGATCAAGCGGACGTCGTCGGCTGGATGGTGGCGGCGGCGGTGCTTGGGTTACTGGCGGCGATTTATGTCGCGCGCATGCCGCGGACGGCGCCTGGCTTGCGCGTCGGGCCGGCGTTGCTGGTGGCGGGCGCGGCTGGATTTTTTTTGGGCGCGATCCTGCGCCACACGCCCGCGGTGGGCGGCGCGGAGATCTGGAGACAGCTTCTGGCCGGCGGAGTCGCTTCACCGGAGCTGGGCGCGGCCACGCTGGCGGTCCTGGTGGCGGTGGTCCTGTGCGACGAGCTGATCTTTCGCGCGGTGATCCAGCGCGCCTTGCAGCACCAGCTAAAAAACGCGCCGCTGGCGGCGCTGCTGGCCACCATCGTCGCCGTCCTGGCGGCGGCGCAAGGCGCGGCACCGGTGGCGCTGATTTCCATTCACGTGCTGGCGGCGGCGGTGTGGGCGCTGACCCGACGGACCTGGCCGTGCGTGGTGCTGCGGCTGGTGGCCATCGCGATACTGGCGACGGTGCCGCCGCCGCCTTTATAATGCGGCGGTGCCTCGCCTCGTCCTGGTCGCTGCGACCACCTTTGCAGCGGCCGTCGTCGCGGGTTGCTCGCTGAATCGCGACGGTCTCGGCGCGGTGGACGCGCTTATTCCCGTCGACGACACCGCCGTTCCCAGCGACCAGGGGCAGCTTGGATGCGCGCCATGCGGTCCGTGCGAGATCTGTGGCCCTGATGGAACCTGCCAGATCGATCCGGCGTCGCGCTGGGAGATCGTGTGCGTGTCGGCCGGCATCGCCGACGCGCCGCCCGACGGCGACAAATGGGATCCCGACGCCGCCACCAGCGCTGGTGCGGCGCCCGATCCGTACTGCCAGTTCGACACCATGCCGGGCAGCGACGGCGGATCAGCCACCAGCGCCATGACCACCACCATCGTCGACATGTTCTCGCCGACCTGGAACCAGGTGATCACGCCGCCTGGGCAGACCATCAGCGCCGCCGATCTCCTGGACCCGCACGCGATGTGGAAGCTGACGGTCAGCGATGACGACGGCTGCGCCGACGATCAAGGCTGTCTGGCCGAGACGATCTGCACGCTGTCGCCGCCGATGAACGCCAGCTGGTTGGAGGACGGATCGGTCAGCACGCCGGTCGCGCCCAGCTGTCCGACGCTGACTCTGCGGCTGGTCTGTCAGCCGTAACGCTGGCTGCGCTCAATTACCCGTTCCCGTGGGAACGAACGCCAGGTCGTTGGTGACCAGGAGCTTGTCCAGCTTGATCCCGTCCTCGCGGTAGGCGAGCTCCACGACGTGGTTGCCGATGGTCAGCGGCCACAGCTGGTTGGTCTCGCCGTTGGCGGTGTCGTGGACGATCACCCAGCGCCAGGCCACGGTGTTGTCGGTGACGTCGTTCCACTGCACCCAGGTGCTGCTGCTGTCGACACGCAACCAGAACGAATCGTCGTTGATGGTGGGGGCGATGACCCGGCCCCAGACCCGGTAGGCGCCGTTCTGGGCGACGTTGACGTTGTACGTGACGTGACCGGTGGCCGGGACGGCGCCCGTGCTGTTGTTGCCCGCCGTGACCTGGATGAACGAACCACCCGACGCCGCCGGGTCACTGCCGACGACCAGGGGCGCGGTGCGTGAGACCGCATGGTACCGGCGGGCAGAACACAATGGAAACCCCATATTGTTGCGATCGTCCCCTTCGTCCACCTTCGCGCCGGCGACGCGACGACGCCCGGGTCAGCGCGATTGGCTGCCCGGGCGTGATCGGTCTTGACGGTTCGTCGGTCCTGCCGACGTGCAGACGACTACTTCTTGGCGGCGTCGGCCTTCGGCGCGGGGACCGGCTTTCCTTCCGGAGTCATCGGGTGGAAGCTGAAGCCCTTCTCGGCGCGGACGAAGATGATGCACTCGCCGTCCTTGGTGCACGAGTTGCGGTGATTCTTCTTGGCCGGCTCGCCAAAGAACGAGCCCGGCGGCAGCGCCGTTTCGGCGGCGTCACCCTGCGCTTGCGCCGTCATCGTGCCCTTCACGACGGTGGCGTCGTAGTCGCCGTCGTGCGTGTGCCAGCCGGACTCGAAGCCGCCCGGGAACTTGAGGAAAAATTCCGTGCGGCCCTTGCTCTTGGCGTCACCGACGACAAAGGCGAGCGACAGGCTGTTGGGTCCCATCGGCTGCTCCCATTTGAGATCGGCCGCGGGGATGCGCGGGCTGGGCTTGCTTGCGGCGTAGGCCGCCGAGGCGGCGAGGGTGGTGGCGATGGCGATGGTCAGAATCTTCTTCATGGTTTCCTCGCGAGTTGTTGGCTGGCAACGGCGGTCTTCACACCCGCCGAGGCCCATTCGGGCCGCCACCATACCCGATTCCTGCCCTGATCGTGAAGGTGCGACCGTTGAAGGGAGAGGCTGGCGCGAAATTGACGGACAGGGCAATATCGGCCGCTCAAAACGAGCCTATTCGCGCTCACAGAAAGAGACGGTCGCCATGATGAATGCTTTGAAGACGAGAGCCATAGCCGTTCATTCACTCGCGCGCGCCTGCGCCGCCCTTTCAGTTGTGGCCTCGCTGGCCTTCGCGGTTGGTTGCGGCGGCTCGGGCTCGGCGACCCTGACCTCCATCGCCGTCACGCCCGCCAATCCTTCGATCGCGAAGGGCTCGAAACAGCAATTCGTCGCGACCGGCACCTATAGCGACAAGACCACGAAAGACCTGTCCCAAACCGTCACCTGGGCCTCGGAGACGGCGGCCACCGCCACCATCTCCAGCGCGGTGGGTTCAAAGGGCGTCGCCACCGGTGTGGCGACGGGCACCTCCGTCATCACGGCCACCAGTGGGAGCGTGAGTGGAAAGACCACGCTCACCGTGAGCTCCGCCGCCCTGGTGTCGATCGCGGTCACGCCCGCCATGCCCTCGATCGCCAAGGGCAGCACCCAGCAATTCGTCGCGACCGGCACCTACGACGACGCCACCACGCAGAACGTGACCAGCATGGTGACCTGGGCGTCTGCGACGCTCGCGACGGCCACCATTTCCGACGCGGCCACTTCAAAGGGATTGGCGACTGCCGTCGCGGCCGGTACCACGGTCATCTCGGCGACGAGCGGTGCGATCACCGGCGGTACCACCCTTACCGTGACCGGGGCAACCTTGACCTCGATCGCGGTCACGCCGGCCACGCCTTCGATCGCCAAGGGCAGCACCCAGCAGTTTGTCGCGACCGGGACCTACAACGACGCCACCACGCAGGACCTTTCCGCAACGGTCACCTGGGCGTC
>DASXQB010000143.1:0-3522 GCA_036493295.1 Polyangia bacterium
GGATCTCGCCGGCGCCGGCGTCCGCCATGCGCGCGCACCAGTCGACGGCGTCGATGCCGGTGGGCCGCCGCCCACCGTGGGTGAACACCTGCCAGCGCGGCGCTTGCCCGTCGGCGCCGGGTTCGCGGCGGGCGTCGACGGCCACCACGATCGCTTGGTTGCCGAAGGCGTCGGCGGCGCGTCGAACCAGCTCGGGATCGGCGACGGCGGCCGTGTTGATGCCCACCTTATCGGCCCCGGCCAGCAGCAGAGCCCGCACGTCCTCGACCGAGCGCACGCCGCCGCCCACCGTCAGCGGCAGAAAAACCCGCTCGGCGGTGGCGCGTACCACGTCCAGCGTCGTCGACCGGCCCTCCGAGGACGCCGAGATGTCCAGGAAGCACACCTCGTCGGCGCCTTGCTGATCGTAGGCCGCCGCCACCGCCACCGGATCGCCGGCGTCGCGCAGCTCTTGAAAGCGCACGCCTTTCTTTACCCGTCCGCCGTCGACGTCCAGGCAAGGGATCACCCGCTTACACAACATCTACAACGCCGCTCCCGCCGCGTGTTTCCCGCGGGCCAGCGCCTCTTGCACGGTGAAGACGCCTTCGTACAGGGCCTTGCCGATCACCACGGCGGTGGCCCCGGTGCCGATCAAGGTGTCGATGTCTTCCAGGCGCGACACCCCGCCCGAAGCGATCACCGGGCAGGGGGCGATGTGCCGGCCGAGGCGCGCCGTCGCTTCCAGGTTGGGTCCGGTGCGCATGCCGTCGCGGCCGATGTCGGTGTAAAGCACGGCGCCGGCGCCGGCGCGCGCCACCTCGGCGCCGATCTCCAGGGCGTCGCGGGCGGTGTCCTCGGTCCACCCTTCGACCGATACCTTGCCGGCGCGCGCGTCGACGGCGACCACCACGCGCTGGGGATAGTGCGCGCAGGCCGCGGCGACGAAGGCCGGGTCCTTGATCGCCGCTGTTCCCAGCACCACGTATTTCACGCCCACGTCGAACAGCTTGGCGCAGTCGTCCAGCGAGCGCACGCCGCCACCCACCTCGACGTCGACGTCGACGCCGGCGGCGGCGACGATCTTCTTGATGGTGGCGCGGTTGTTGGCGTCGCTGCCGTCGCGGCGGGCGAAGGCGGCGTCCAGGTCGACGACGTGCACCCGCGGCACGCCCAGCCCAGACCAGCTGCGCGCCACCTCCCACGGCTCGGCCGAGTAGATGGTGGCGCTGTCGCGCCGTCCTTGTTGCAGGCGCACGGCGTTTCCGTTCAGCAGGTCGATGGCGGGGAAAATCAGCATCAGCGAACCTTACAAAGCGACGAAGCTGCGCAGCAAGCCGAGTCCGGCCTGCTGGCTTTTCTCCGGGTGAAATTGACAGGCAAAGATGTTGTCGCGGGCGACGGCGGCGCAGAACCGCACGCCGTGTTCGGTCTGCAACGCCACGTCGCTCTGCCGCGCCGGATCGGCGTAATAGCTGTGCACAAAATAAAAGAACGTGCCCGGCGGCGTCTGGGCCAGCACCGGCGATTTTTGGGTGGGCGTGGGCTGCGTGGCGTTCCAGCCCATGTGCGGGATCTTCAGGCCCGGCGTCTCGGTGAACCGGCGCACCTGCCCCGGCAGTACGCCCAAGCCTTGGCAGGTTGGATCTTCTTCGCTGCCTTCGAACAAGACCTGAAGGCCGAGACAGATGCCCAGGTATGGCCGGCCGCTGGCGATCGCTTGTCGCACGGCTTGCCCCAGCGCGCCGCCGTGGCGAGACAGACCGGCGACGCAGCCGCCGAACGCGCCTTGGCCCGGCACCACCACCTTGTCGGCGCCGGCCACCTGGTCGGCGTCGGTGGTGACGATGACGTCGGCGCCGGCGGCGGCCAGCGCTTTTTCTACGCTGCGCAGGTTGCCGCTGCCGGTGTCGGCGACGGCCACGCGGGGTCGTGCGTTCATGATCGGTACTGGCCTCGGCGCGCCGCGCTCAGGCGGTCAACGTCCCTTTGGTCGACGGGACGCCCACCACCCGAGGGTCCAGGCGGACGGCGGCGGACGTGGCGCGGGCGAACGCTTTGAACAGCGCCTCGACGATGTGGTGGGCGTTTTCGCCGTAGCGTACTTCCAGGTGCAGGTTGCACAGCGCCGCCCCGACGAAGCCGCCGAAAAATTCACGCGCCAGCTCGGCGTCGAAGGTGCCGATCCATTTGCCCCGGATGGCGTCGGCCTTGTACACGAACGCCGCTCGCCCGCCAAAGTCGACGGCCGCCGACACCAGCGTTTCGTCCATCGGCAAGAGCGCGTCGCCGTAACGGGTGATGCCGCTGCGATCGCCCAGCGCCTCGCGAAAGGCCTGGCCCAGGCAGATGCCGACGTCTTCGACGGTGTGGTGGGCGTCGACCTCGACGTCGCCCTCGGCGGTTAGCTCAAGGTCGTAAAAACCGTGGCGAGCCACCGCTTCCAGCATATGGTTGAAGAAAGGGACCGGCGTGGCGATCTTGCGCGTGCCACTGCCGTCCAACCCCAAAGCCAGCTGAATCTGCGTCTCGTTGGTGTTTCGTTCGATCTTGGCCCGTCGCATTATGCCTTCCGAGGGGAGCGCCGGATTCTAGCTGGCGGGCCCCATTCCACAAGGTTCTCCACGATTTGACGATATAATGGGCAGGATTCATGGCCAAACCGCTTCGTAGCCCGGTGGTTGGCTACAACCACAACGTCCGCTACCACGGCCGGATCTTTCACGTGCAGTCCGAGGACTCGGGTCCGACGATCCCGCGCGTCTTCACGCACCTGTTTTACCAAGGCACCATCCTGGTCACGCGCAAGCACGAGTACGAGATCTCGTCCGACGAAGATCTGGTCCGGGTGCAGATGCAGAATCTGCACAAGGCGTTGATGAAGGAGCTGACTCGCGGCGATCACGACGCCAAGATCGCCGCGTTCTTCGCGGCCCGCGGCCTGCCGGCGATCTTGCCGGACGCGCCGGCGGCCGAGGTCGCTCAGACCAGCGCGCCCGCGCCCGTGGTGGCGACCCAATCGCCGTCACCGGCGCCGTCGTCATTGCCGCAGCGACCGCCATCGGCGCCCATCGCCTCGTCGCACGTCACGGTCAGCAATGGCGCGCCGGGCGCGGTGGTCGTGCAAGGCTCGGGCATGCTTGGTCCGGGCGCAGCGGCGACCGGCGAAAGCCGATCAATCACCCGACCGGGCGGCACGCGCCCGCAAGGGATCCCCCGGGTCGCGCAGCCGGTGGTCAAACCCGCGGAGCTCAAGCGGCCGCCGGTGGTGCTTTCCAGCTCGGCCGACGGGGTGGTGGTCCAGCGCAACGTGGTCATCGGCGTCGGCGGTCCCGGCGGCACGCCCGGGCCGACGCGGCCGGCGCGCATTCGACCGCCGGTTCCGTACGTGGTTCGCGAAGGCAGCTACGTGCCGGCGTCGTCGTCCGGCGGCAGCGACGGTCAGCCCGCGCGCACGGTGGTGCCGCCGCAAGCGATGACGCCGTCGCCGGCCCCGGTCGCCGGCAAGGGCGGCCACGCCGGCATCACCTGGGACCCGCAACC
>DASXQB010000144.1:0-6200 GCA_036493295.1 Polyangia bacterium
TGGCCGGCTGCCCCGACGGATTGTTGTCCGGCAAGCGTTGCCTGTCGGCGGGAAACTTCTGCGCCGATCCCACCAATCAGGCCAGCGCCTATTGCCACGCCGTCGACGGCAAGATCACCCAGTGCGCGCAGGATGCGCAGAAATATCCGCTGTGCGCCGGCGCCGCCGGGTCGGCCACCCCGCAGGTGTTTGGCTGTTCAGGCGCGTTCTTCAGCCAGAATCCGAAGTGGTGCGCCGCCATCAACCGGGGAATGCTGGACGATCCGGACAACGGCGACATCTCGCTTTACTACAAGAACGAACCGTTCAACACGTACGCCAAGTGGGTGCACGGCGTCTGTCCCGGCATCTATGCGTTTCCCTACGACGACTACGGCAAGACCAACGAGAGCGGCTTCCACAGCTGCACCGGCGGCACGCAGCTCGACATCACGTTCTGCCCGGCCGGCTGAGGCGTTCGTCAGCGGGCCCGGGCCAGGCCCTCGCGCGTCCGTTCCCAGAAAATGGTGGCCCGCGCTTCGGCGTCGCGGTCGGGGCCCAGCAGGCGTACGGCGGCCAAGTGTAGCAGCGTCGGCAACAGCGCCTCGCGGCCGTCGAGCGGCAGCGACGACACCGCCGCAACAACGCGGCGCTGGTGGACGGCGAACGGCGTGGGCGCGCCGGCCGATGCTTCCGCGTCGTCGGCGGCGAGAACGGCGCGCAGGCCGCGTGAGCGAACCCGAAATTCAGCGTCGACCTCGGCGCGGGTGAGCGCCCCGGCCACCGCGCGGCGGCGTTCGATGGCCAGCTTCCAGCGGGCGTCGGCGTCAAGACCGCAGCCAGCGGCCAGCGCATCGAAGCTGCGGATCAGGAAAGCGAGTGCGTCGTGGTCGCCGCGCTGATCGTCGTCGTCTGGATTGTGGGCGAGGTCTTCCAGCAGCGCGGTCACGAGCTCGCTGTCGGATTGATAAATCCGGTGAGCGGCGGCCACCGCGGCCGCGTCGCCGAGGCGCGCGCCTTCGGCGAAATAAGGCGCGGTCTCGACCGAAACCAGCGCGCCGTCGTTGCGCAAGGGACCCAGCGCCGATTCAAGGCGCGCGGCGAACCGCGCTTGGCCGGCCAGCGCGCCGTGGACGCGCACGCGCAGGTGTGGCCGCGGGCCGGGCGTCTCGCGGTAGCGCAGAAAAAACCAGGCGTCAATCTCGGCGGCGGCCAGCGCCGCGGCGACGGCCGGCACGACGGCGGCGAGCACCAGGCGGTCCTGGTGCGCTGCCACTGCGAAGAGCTTGAACGTGATCCATCCGTCGGCGGCCGGTTGCCGGCGCGGCGGTGGCACCTCGCCCATCGCGCGGGTGAGGCGCGCATGGTCCGCGCGCGCGCGGCGTTCGTCGTCGTTGTCGGGCTGATCGCACACGGCGATCACCGCCTCGACGCGCCGGCCGTCGTCGTCGACGGTGGCGTCGAGCGGCGGCCAGATCTCCCAGACCCGATCGGCGCCGCGCAGATCGTCGGCGGCGGTCGGCCGGGTTAGATCCACGGGCAAAAGCTCGTCCTCGGCGCCGACCTGGACCACGCGGGGAAGACCTGCCTCGCGTCGCCAGCGGCCGAGCGCGCGCCGCGCCGTCGGACCTGTACCGTCAGCGACGGCCGCCGGTACGCGCCAGCTAGCTGGGCTGATGACGAACCCGTCCAGGCAGATGCGCGGCAGCCGCGCCAGGTCGGCCAGCGGGCCCAGCGCCAGCGCCCAGGGCGCGTGTTGTCGAAACAGACTCCATCCGACCAGCAGCCGCCAAAATCCAGCCGGCGCGGTCGTCGAGCGCACGCGGCCGAACGGCGCCGGCACCATCGTCGAGCGCGATTCGCGGTGGCGCAGCGACAAGGGAACCGCCGCCGCCGGATCGGCGCACAAAGCCAGCGCCGCCGGTGTCACAGCGACGGTCGGCGCCGCTGGCCAGCTGGTCAACGCCAGAGCGCTGCCGCGCGCCGGCGGGTGCGTGCACAGGTCAGCCAGCGCAGGCGACGGGGCGAACGCGACGTCCACGGTTTCCTGATCGGGAAACGCCGCGCGCTCGGCGGCGGCCAGCGCCCGCAGCGCCCCGGGCAACGCCGGTGTCAGCGCGTGCGCAAAACGTCCCCAGCTGGCGCCGCCCGGCGCGTGCAGCCCCAGCAGCCAGTCGGTCCCCGGCCGCGCCCCGCGCACCGCGCGGCACGGGCTCAAGAACAGCTCGGCGGTCGGTGGCGGCGCGGGGCCCTCGTCGCCCAGCACGACGGCTAACTTCCGCGAAGACAACTCGACGGTGGCGCGCCGGGAGGCCAGCGCCGGCACGATGGCATCCAGTAAAAACGTCAGCAACGGCCGCGGCGGCTCGACAACCGCCGGCGCCTCGTCGCTGTCGGCGTCGTCGCCGAACGGCACCCCATAGTCGCCGCAGGCCAGAGCGCCGGCGTCCAGCGCCCCGGCGCCGAAACTTTCGACCACGCTGGTCAGCGCCTCGCCGACGGCGCTTTGGGCCAGGCGTTCGCTGGCGGGCGCCGCCAGGGCCTCCTGCAAGCGAAACAAGAGCGGCGCCAGTGTCGCGGCTCGCTCGACCGCGGCGCGCGCCAGCGTCGGTGGCCGCGGCGGTTGATGAACCAGCACCGCGTGAAGGGCGGAGCGCAAAGATGAACCGTCGGTGACCGCGCCCGGACATCCGCGCCGGGTTGTCTCAGCGGCGCGCGCGTCGCCGGCGCGTAGCTGCGTTTCCAGCACCGTCAACGCCTGAGCGGTTTCATCCGCGGCGTCCATCGTCGACAGCCTTTCGCGCAGCCAAGCAAGCGGCGGCGGTCCCAAAAGCGGCGGCGTCAGATCGTCCAGCAACAAACCGTCGTCGAGCAGCAGCAACAAGAAGTCGTCGGCGTCCGCGTGGGCGCCGTCGCCGCCGTTGACCATCGCGCGCAACGCCGGCCACAGCGTCCAATCGCTGGCAGCGTCCAGTAGCCGCGCCAATCGCGCGTCGCAGTCGGCCTGACGATCCTCCGCGCCGCCGTCGCCCATGGCCAACCAACGAATGCTGTCCCCGGCGCGCACCAGCGACGGCGCCTGGCGCAGGCGCACGCCCGTGCGGTGAGCCGGCTCCGCCAGCAGCGCGCGGGCCAGCGCCGCCGCTGATTCCCAGGACAGCGTCAGGTGCGCGCGGGGCAGGCGCCCGGTGCTGATGCGGGTGGCGGCGCCGATGTGCCCCATCATCACGCCCGACCAAAGGCCATGCGGCGTGCAGCGAAACGCCGCTCGACGGGCGTAGCGATCCAGGGCGCGCGCCGCCCCTGGCGTTGAAAGCCGCGCCGCCAGATCCGGGCTGCCGAGCGCGATGCCGAGCTCGCCCAGCGGGTGCGCGCGCAAACGCCGGGCAGCGTCGGCCGCGCCGGTCACCGGCAACAGCGGCGCGCGCAGCACGAACTCAGCGCAGGGGCGATACGACACGGCGCCGCAGCGTAACCGAAGCGGCGGCGGCGATCACCCGATGCCGACGGTCATCGCCACGCACCAACGTCACCACCGTCCGTTCAGCGGTAAATGCTGGCTTCGTTCGGGCGATCGACGACCACCGGGCGGACCGGCGGATCGGTGACGGCTTCGCTATTTGGCCCGCCCGGAATCTCGTTGGCGTTCGAGCTGACGCTGGAAGAATCCAGCGCTTCGCCGACGCATTCTTCCGCTTCGCTGCGCAGCTCGCGCACGCGTCGCCAGCCCGGCGAGATCACCAGGAAGTCGGCGCGGGCCAGAAATTCGTCGGCGCGGTGGGCGATTGAACGAAAACGATCGGCCAGGGTGTCGCGAATCATCCGCATTTCGGGCAGCAGATGATCCAGGCAGGCCATCTTGATGCCGTCGCGTTCCAACCTCGCGTTCTTGCGCACGGCTTCGACCTTGGCCACCGAGTTTTCGATGTCGTAGGAATACTTGGTCGACAGCGACATCATCTCGTTCGCCGTGAGCAGGCGCGGATCGAACGCGCGTTGGCCGTCATTTTCCAGGGGCAGCGCCGGCACGTCGGGATCGCTGCCCGCGATGGGAAGCTGCGCCGCCACATCCGAAGGTGACAGCGCCGCGCCCAGGACCGTGAGCAGCGTGCCGACCCGCAGGCCTTCCGTGAGAAACCGACGCCCGACCATGATCGGGACATCGGCGCGCGCGCTGCCGCCTTTAAGCCGATTCGCTCATTTTCATCGAGAAAAACCGGGTGTTTCGCGTCAGAAGCACGACACGCAGTCCTCGCTGACGCGCCGCCATTCTGACGCTCCCCCGTATCTGCTCCGAACAACGCCGCTATTTCAATCAGGAGGCCGGGCTTGCCCGGCCGGCTCACCTTGCGGAGCGAGGGTGCGCCCGCGGAGGCTCAGCCCTCCCACCGAACGAGCGGCGCGAGCGTCAGCGGGGCATCGCGCAGCTCTCCGCGCCGGCGGCGGGGAGGTAGCAGCGGTTGGCGTAGTCGATGACCATGCGGTCGGTGTTAAAGCGCCAGCCCAGGGTGCGGATGGTGCGCTTCATGCGCTCGACCCAGCCGCGCGGGACGCCCTGGTCGTCGCGGTCGTAGTAAAGCGGGATGACTTCTTTCTCCAGCGTCTCGTACAGCGACAGGGCGTCGCGCCGATCCTGTTCGTCGACCGAGACGTGGGTGATGCCGTCGCCGATGGCGAAGCCGTTGAGGCCGTCGTAGGCCTCGGCCCACCAGCCGTCCAGTACAGAGAAATTCAATCCGCCGTTCAGCAGCACCTTTTGTCCGCTGGTGCCGCTGGCCTCTTGCGGGCGGCGCGGGTTGTTCAGCCACACGTCGACGCCTTGGACCAGGTGGCGGCCGACGTTGATGTCGTAGTCCTCGATGAAGATCACCCGGTCGCGCAGCTCGGGCGTGAACGTGGCGTCGTGCACCTGGCGCAGCACATCTTGACCCGGTCGATCCGCCGGGTGCGCCTTGCCCGAGAAAACCAGCTGCACCGGCCGCTTGCTGTCGGTCAGCAGCTTCTTGATGCGCTCGAAGTCTGAGAAAATGAGATTGGCGCGCTTGTACGTGGCGAACCGCCGCGCGAAACCGATGGTCAGCGCTTCCGGATCCAGCGCGCTGCCGGCGGCCGCCACCACGTCGGCGGGAAAGCCGGCGCGCTGGCGCTGCTCGGTGACCTTGCGGCGCACGAAATGAACCAGCGCCGCCTTCAGCACGCGGTGGGTCTCCCACAGCTCGGCGTCGTGCACGCTGTCGATGCGCGCCCACATCGCCGGATCGCTGAGGTGATTGCGCCAGTCGTTGCCGATGTGGCGCGTGTAGAGATCTTGCATTGCTGGCGCCAGCCAGGTGCGCACGTGCACGCCGTTGGTGATGTGCCCGACCGGAACTTCGTCCTCTCTCCGATGCGGCCACAGCACCTGCCACGACTTGCGGGTGATGCGCCCGTGCAACGCCGACACGCCGTTCGCATAGCGAGACATCTTGAACGCCAGCACGGTCATGCACAGCGCCTCGCGGTGGTCCTCGGGGCGGATGCGGCCGAGGCCCAGGAATTCCTGCTGTGACAGGCCCAGCGATCGGCGCAACGGCTCCAGGTGATCGTCGACCAGCTCGGGCGGGAAGCGGTCATGACCGGCGTCGACGGGCGTGTGGGTGGTGAAGACGGTGCTCTGGGCGACGTCCTGGGCGCAGGTGCGAAAATCCGCGCCGGTCACTTCCATGCGCAAACGGGCGTACTCGAGGGTGGCGAAGGCGCTGTGGCCTTCGTTCAAATGCAGGCCGCCCCACTGGATGCCGGCGGCGCGCAGGGCGCGGATGCCGCCCACGCCCAGCAGCAGCTCTTGCCGGATGCGCACGCGTTGATCGCCGAAGTAAAGCCGCGCCGCAAGCTGGCGGTTCTCGTCGGTGTTGCCGTCGACGTCGGTGTCCAGCAGCAACAGGCGGTTGCGGCCAACGTGAATTTCCCAGACCTGCGCCCGCAACGTCTCGCGCGCCGACAGCGGGACCTCGACGATGATCGGCTCGCCGGTGGGCGTACGCGCCGGCACGGCGGGCAGAAGATCAGCGGGCGAGCGGATGTACTCGGCGTGCTGCTGCCCGTCGCGGTCCAGGCGCTGGCGAAAATACGACTCGCGATAAAAAAGGCCGACGGCGACCAGCGGCAGGCCCAGGTCCGACGCGCTCTTCAGATGATCGCCGGCCAGCACGCCCAGGCCGCCGCTGTAGATGGGCAGCGAT
>DASXQB010000145.1:0-17617 GCA_036493295.1 Polyangia bacterium
TGTTCCCGGAGGGCACGCGTTCTTTGAACGGCGAGCTGGCGGATTTTTTGCCCAGCCTGGGCTATCTGGCCGTACGCGCCGAGGTGGGGATCTTGCCGGCGTTCATCGCCGGGACGTACGACGCGCTTCCCAAGGGCGCGGCCATTCCCAAGGCGCGCGCGCTGAGCGTGGCCTTCGGGCCGTTTCTGTCGATTGAACGCTTGAAAGAAATGACCGAGGGCCTGTCGTCGCAGGAGGCCTGGCGCCTGGTGGCGGCGTACGTCCAGCGCATCGTCGAGAACCTGCGCGACGGCGTGCCGAATCCCGTCGACAGCGAGGCGGTGCGCGCGGCCTGGGACGGTCACCGCCTGGGCGTCATTGAACCCAAACGCGGCAGCAGTGGCCCGCGCCGGTTGTTGCGGTCAGTGCCGTGAGCGCGAAGCGGATCAGGCGATCATGAGCGACCAAAAAATTCTCGTCACCGGCGCCAGCGGTTTTCTGGGCGGACATCTTGTGCGTGAGTTGGTCCGCCGTGGCGAGGCCGGCGCCTTGCGCGTGCTGGCCCAGTCGGCGCCGCTGCCGTGGATGCGCGCGCTGCCGATCGAGATCGCCGCCGGTTCGGTGACCAGCGCGACGGACATGGCCCGCGTGGTTGACGGCGTCGATCGCATTTACCACCTGGCCGGCATGGTCTCGTACAAGCCGGCGGACGCGCACCGCATGTACGATGTTCACGTGGGCGGCACGCGCGCCCTGTGTGAGGCGGCGGTGCGCGCCGGGGTCAAACGCATCGTCATGGCGTCGACCAGCGGCACCGTGGCGGTGTCCAAGCGCGCCGACGAGCTGCCCGATGAGACCTCGCCGGCGCCGGTCGACATCATCGCGCGCTGGCCTTATTATGGCAGCAAGCTGTATCAAGAGGAGGCGGCGCGCCGCGCGTGCGGCAGCAAGATCGAGCTCGTCACCTTGAACCCCAGCTTGCTGCTGGGGCCAGGCGACGATCGGTTGAGCTCGACGCGGCTGGTGCTGCAGTTTCTGGCCCGGGAGATCGCGCTGATTCCGCCGGGTGGGTTGAACTTTGTCGACGCGCGCGACGTGGCGGCGCTGTTCCCGGTGGCCATGGAGCGTGGCACGCCGGGTGAACGTTACCTGGTGGGCGGCCACAACTGGACCTTCGCCGAACTTCTTGGCCGCCTCGAACGCCTGACCAAAGTCGCCGGGCCCAAGTTCGTGGCGCGCGGCAAGCTGCCTCTGCTGGCCACGCGCGCCCAGGCGGCGTTGCTGCGCCACTGGGGTCGCACGCCGCCCGTCGAGCCGCAGAGCCTGGAGATGTCCGAGTACTTCTGGTACTTCGAATCCGGCAAGGCGGGGCGCGAGCTGGGCTTCATCCCGCGCGACGCCACCGACACGCTGTTCGAGACCGTGAAGTACGTGCGAGAGAATTTTCTCGGCAACGACGCCCTCTCGCGCAAAGCAGGCGGCGGCAGCGACGCCGCGTCGGCGCGACGAGCGATCGCCGAAGGCTGAGCCGACCGGCGGCGGACACGCACGTGGAACCGGCGCGTCCTTTGACCCTGGCCCACGCCACCGCGCTGGTGGTGGCCAGCATGGTGGGCACCGGCGTCTTCACCACCACCGGTTTCATGCTGGCTGATTTGCATTCGCCGATGCTGGCGCTGGGCGTGTGGGTGCTGGCCGGCGCGCTGGCCCTGGCCGGCGCCGCCGTCTACGCCGAGCTGGGCGCCATGATGCCGCGGGCCGGTGGCGAGTACGTTTACCTGACGCGGGCGTTTCATCCGGCGGTGGGATTTCTGTCGGGGTGGGTCTCGTTGCTGGTTGGATTCGCCGCGCCGACGGCGGCGGCGGCGCTGGCCTTCGGGCGCTACGCGCAGACGTTGGTCCCGGCCCTGCCGGTGAAAACGGTGGCGCTGGCGCTGGTCGCCGCGGCGACGCTGCTGCACCTGCGCGACGTACGCCGCGGCGGCGTCATGCAGGCGCTGCTCACCGGTCTGGTGATTGCGCTGATCGTCGGGTTCATCGTGGTGGCTCTGGCCTCGGGGCGCGCCGACTGGATGCGGATAGCTCGGCCGCAAGCCGCGGCAGTTGGTTCAGAGCCGGGGATCGGCGCGGTGGGCGTGTCGCTGGTCTACGTGGCCTACAGTTATTTTGGCTGGAACGCCGCCGCCTACGTGGCGGGCGAGATCCGCGATCCGGATCGAACGCTGCCGCGCGCCTTGCTGGGCGGGACGGCGCTGGTGACGGTGCTGTACGTGGCATTGAACGCGGTCTTCCTGTCGTCGGCGCCGGCTGCAGAGCTGGCCGGCAAGGTGGAGATCGCCCACGTGGCGGCGACTGCGCTGCTGGGGAGCAAAGGCGGCGTGGTGGTGTCGGCCCTGGTGGCGCTGGCGCTGGCCGGATCGGTCAGCGCGCTGACCATGACCGGACCGCGGGTGGTGCAGGCGATGGCCCAGGACGGACAGTTCTTTCGCGCTCTCGGCCGCACCGGGGCGGGCGGGGCGCCGACGGCGGCCGTGCTGCTGCAGGGCGCGCTGGCGGCGGCCGGGATCCTCACCGCGGCGTTCGAGCCGTTGCTGGTTTACGCTGGATTTACATTGACCCTCAGCGCGGCAGCGACAGTGGCGGGCGCCTTCGTCCTGCGCCGCCGCGAACCGGCCGCCGCGCGCCCGCATCGCGCCCTCGCCTGGCCGGTCAGCGGCATCGCTTATCTCAGTCTGGCCGCCTTCATGACCGTCTTCGCCATCCGCGAACGGCCGACGGAAAGTTTGGCCGGCATCGCCACGCTGCTGGCCGGCACGTTGGCTTGGCTTGTGTGGCAGCGCCGCCGCCGGCGTTAGAACCGCACGCGCAAGGCGCCCGGCACGACCTCGAACGTCGCCGGCAACCGTCCGGGGGTTTCGCCGTCCAGCTCCAGCGGGATCACCGCGCCGTCGTCGACGGGCGTCGCTTCCAGACGCGTGGTCGACTCGTTGCGGACATTTTCCAAGGTGAGGTGCGAGCCGCTGTAGATGCGGCCGATCTTGGTCATGACTTCAAGGCGGCTGAAGTCGCCCACCACCACCAGATCCAGGCGCCCGCTGTCCAGCGACGCCGATGGACAGATCTTCATGCCGCCGCCGAAGAAGCGCCCGTTGCCGATCGCTGCCATCAACACGCGCCGCCGTTGCTTGGGTCCGCCGTCGATGCTCAACCAGACGTCGGTGTTGTCGTACGACGCCAGGGTGCGCAGCGTGGCGCCGAGAAAAGCCAGCTTGCCGCCCAGGCGCTTCGACGACGCGTTGGCCTTGCTGGCCACCGCGCTGGAGAAACCGAACGACGCCACGTTGACGAAGTAGCGCAGCGCCTTGGTGCCGTCGGGCGCGGTGTATTGCACGCGCCCGACGTCGATGGCGTGGGCGGGTTTCTCCCGCACGTGCTTGGCCGCCTCGGCCAGCGACGGTGACAGCTGCAACATGCGCCGGAAATCGCCGCCCGTGCCGCGCGGGATGATCCCCAACTCGGTGGTGGCGCCAGCGTCAGCGGACAAGATTCCGTTGGCCACCTCCGAGATCGTTCCGTCGCCGCCCAGGGCGACGATCAGTTGCCGTCCCGCCGCCGCCGCTTCGTGGGCCAGCAGGACGGCGTGACCGCCGGCGGTGGTGAACGCCGAATCGAACGGGCCCAGGCCTTCGGTCAGCGGGCCGACCAGCTTGGCCCAGCGGACCTCGCTGAGGCCACCGCCGGCGCGCGGGTTGACGATCACAAGCGGTCGTTGGGGATCCACGCCGGCTGTTCTTAACAGAAAACGGCGCCGACCCGAAACCGCGGCGGCCAGAACCACGCGCGGCGAGCAAAAGCGACTTATCCTGAAACGCACATGCTCGCAGGCGTTCTCTTCGGCTTGGGGGCCAGTGCCTGCTGGGCGCTGGCCAACGTGGTGGTGGCGCGCAGCGCCCGGCGGGTGGGCGCGGTGCGGGCGCTGCTGTGGGCGCAGCTGGTGGGCATCGCTCTGCTGGCCGAGCTGGCGATCTACCGCGACGTGCGGCCGGCGCCGCTCAGCGGGACGCATGTTGTGTGGATCGCCGTGGCGGGCGTGGCGGCGCTGCTGGCCTACGGTTGTTTGTTTTATGCCCTTCAACACGGACGGCTGACCATCGCTGTGCCGATCATGTCCAGCTGGGCGGTGCTGTCGTCGGCGATCTCCGTGCTGGGGTTCGGCGAGCGTCTGCGCGGCGGGCAGATTGCGGGCGCGGCGCTGGTGGTGCTGGGCGTGCTGCTGGTATCGCGCCATGCGCCGGGCGAGACGCCTGGAGAAGACGCGGCGGTTCAGTCGTCGACCGGCCGCCGCCGACCGCGCTGGGTGCTCGCCTCGGTAGGCACGGCGATCGGTTTCGGCGTGCTCATCCCGGCGATGGAGGTGCTGGCGCCGGCCACCGGACGCCTGGGCGTGGTGTGCGTGGTCTACGCGGCGGACATCGCGCTGGGGTTGCCGCTGGCCTTGTTTTTTCGGGTCTCGCTGCGGCCGCCGCCGCTGGATGCCTGGGGCGTGGTGGCCCTGGCCGGGATCTTCGAGACCGCCGGGTTTGTCTGCATCGCCCTGGGCGCCTTGTACGCGCCGCTGGCGATCGTCTCGCCGCTGTCCAGTCTGGCGGCGGCGATGACCTTCCTGTTCGCCTGGCTGGTGCTGCGCGAACGCCCGGCGCGGCCGGCTGCCATCGGCGCAGCGTTAGCCGCGATCGGCGTGCTGATCCTGGCGCTTTGACGCCGCGGCGAGGCCGTCGCGCTGGCGCGCGGATGCGGTAGACTCCGCGCCGCCATGGCTCATCAATACATCTTCACGATGCAGAACCTCCGTCGCGTTCATCCGCCGAACAAGGAGGTGTTGAAGGGGATCTATCTGTCGTTCTATCCAGGCGCGAAGATCGGCGTGCTGGGATCAAACGGCGCCGGCAAATCGACGCTGCTGCGGATCATGGCCGGCGTGGACACCGATTTTTTCGGCGAGGCGAAGCCGGCCGAAGGCACCAAGATCGGTTACCTGCCGCAAGAGCCGGCGCTGGATGCGACCAAGGACGTTCTTGGCAACGTGGAAGAGGCGGTGGCGCCCATCAAGAAGCTTCTGACCCGCTTTGACGAGGTCAACATGAAGTTGGGCGAGGATCTCAAGCCGGCCGAGATGGAGAAGCTGCTCGAGGAGCAGGGCAAGTTGCAGGACGCCATCGAGGCGGCCAACGGCTGGGATCTCGATCGCACGCTGGAGATCGCCATGGACGCGCTTCGCTTGCCGCCGCCCAACGCCGACGTCACCAAGTTGTCGGGCGGCGAGCGCCGGCGGGTGGCGCTGTGCAAGATGCTGCTGCAACGGCCGGATCTGTTGTTGCTGGACGAGCCGACCAACCACCTGGACGCCGAGAGCGTGGCTTGGCTCGAGCATCACCTGCACGAATACCCGGGGACGATCGTCGCCGTCACGCACGATCGATATTTCTTGGACAACGTGGCCGGCTGGATCCTGGAGCTGGATCGCGGCGCCGGCATTCCCTGGCAGGGAAATTATTCGTCGTGGTTGGATCAAAAGCAGAAGCGTCTGGCCCAGGAAGAAAAAACCGAGTCGGCGCGGCAGCGCACGCTGGCCCGGGAGCTCGAGTGGGTGCGCGCTTCACCGCGCGCCCGGCAGGCGAAATCGAAGGCCCGGCTGGCGGCGTACGAGCAGATGCTGGCCGAAGAGCAGAGCAAGCGCGAAGAGACGGTGGAGATCAGCATCCCGCCCGGGCCGCGCCTGGGCGACGTGGTGGTGAAGGCCGAGCACTTGAAGAAGGCGTACGGCGACAAGCTGCTGTTCGATGACCTGACGTTCAACCTCCCGCGCGGCGGCATCGTCGGGATCATCGGTGCCAACGGCGCCGGCAAGACCACGCTGTTCCGCATGATTATCGGCCAGGAAAAACCGGACAGCGGCGTCCTGCGCATCGGCGAGACGGTGAAGCTGGCCTACGTCGATCAAAGCCGCGACAGCTTGACGGGCGAGAACACCGCCTTCGACGAGATCGCCCAGGGCGCCGAGTTCTTCGAGGTGGGCAAGCGCAAGATCCCGGCGCGCGCTTACGTGGCCGGTTTCAACTTCAAAGGATCGGATCAACAAAAGCGGGTCAAAGATCTGTCGGGCGGCGAGCGCAACCGCGTGCACCTGGCCAAGGTCCTGCGCAGCGGCGGCAACGTCCTGCTGCTGGACGAGCCGACCAACGATCTGGACGTCGACACCTTGCGCTCGCTGGAAGACGCCGTGCTGTCCTTCGCCGGCTGCGCGGTGGTGATCAGCCACGATCGCTGGTTCCTGGACCGGGTGGCCACCCACATCCTGGCCTTCGAAGGCGACAGCCAGGTGGTCTGGTTCGAAGGCAACTACCAGGACTACGAAGCCGACCGCCATCGCAGGCTGGGCACGGCCGCCGATCAGCCGCATCGGATCAAGTACAAGAAGCTGACGCACTAGCCGCTTTTTCGTGAACGCGCGCGGTACGTGAATCTGCGATACAATATTTGCGACATGATTCCCTACGAGGACCTCGAGAGAGCCTTGGCCCGGTGGAAATCGCGTGCGCGGGAGGGGGCCACGCCCGAACCGACGGGAGAGGTCGAGGAGCTGGGGACGCTGCCCCACAACAACAACGGCTTGCCGCCGCCGCGCGAGCAGACCGGCGAGATCGACATCGGCGACGAAGTGGTCGAGAGCATCGACGTTCATCGCTCATGATCGGTCAATCCCCGCGATAGCGTAGCCGCGTCGCCACACCACGAATCGTCGACGTCACCGCGCCCACGGCGGGGCGATGGTCAGGCGGGGGCCGTTGGCGCCGTTCGGGTGATCCCAGAGCTGGCAGGTGACGGGCAGGTGGCGCTGGTCCAGGGCTTCGCAATAGTTGGTCAGGCGGCAGCGACGGACTTCGTCGCCGCGTCCGAGGCGAACCTTGGTGAACCAATCTGGATCGGCCAGGCTTTGCCGGGCCGATGCGATGATGTCGGCGTCGCCGCGCGCCAGGACTGACTCGGCCAGCGAGAAGGTGTTGATCCCGCCCGCCGCCACCACTGGCGTTTCATGGCCGGCCGCCCGCACCGCCGCGCGCACGGTCGCCGCTGCCTGCAGTTGACGTCCGAACGGTCCGCGGGCGTCCGAATAAACGGTCGGCATGCACGCGTCGCCGCTGGGGCCGGTGTACGGATAAGCGGCCTCGCCGACGCGTGGCTGGGCGGCGTCCTCGAACTTTCCCCCTTGCGACAGCGACAGGTAATCGGCGCCGGCGCCGGCGAAGGCCACCCCGAAAGCAGCGGCGTCGTCGAGGGTGTGTCCGCCGGGGATCGCTTCGTCTGAAAGATACCGCACGCCCACCACGAACCCCTCGCCCGTCGCCGCGCGCGTCGCTTGCAAAACGGCCACCGGCACGCGCTGGCGATCTTCCCGCGCGCCGCCGAAGCCGTCGCTGCGCGTGTTCTGCGCCGATAGAAACGACGCCAGCGTGTAGGCGTGGGCGGCGTGAACCTCCACGCCGTCGAAGCCGGCGGCTTGCGCGCGGGCGGCGGCGGCGGCGAACAGCGGCGGCAAGGTTTGCGGCAACGTGCGAACGGTCGCCTCGTCGGTGTCGGTCACGCGCTGGCGCAGGCCTATGGTCAGGGCTTCCCACTCGCGCGCGGTCAGCGCCGCCCGTTGCTGTTCGGCGGGCAATGCGGCCAGCGTGCGGCGGACTCGATCGTCGCCAGCGATCACCATCGCCGCGTCGCCAGTCAGCGCGACCACCGCCTTTCGGTGCGCGTCCGTGACCACCAGAAATTCGGCGAAGTATCGCGTCGGATCAGGGCGGCGTTTGATGGCCAGAAAATCCAGCAGCTGGATCAAGATCAACGTTCGCCCGTCGCTGCGCCGACGGATCTCGTCGCAAAGCGCGCGCAGCCCGGGGACAAAGCGATCGTCGCCGATGCGCAGCAGGGGCCCGCTGGGCACGTCACGAATTCCCGTCGCCTCGACCACCAACACGCCGGGCTGTCCTTCGGCGAAACGCCCGTACCAATCAACCAGCGCGGGCGTCACCACGCCGTCGTCGCTGGCCCGCCAGGGAACCATCGCCGGCACCCAGGTGCGCGTGCGGGCCTGGCGCGCGCCGATCCGTACCGGCGAGAACAGCCGCGCGCGCGCCGCCTCCGCCGCCGACGGCCAGATCTCGTCGGGCAGCGCGTGTTTGATCATTCGCCTGCGGTTCTAGAAATAAAAGCGCACGCCCAGGGCGCCTTCCAGATCGAAGTCCAACGGCAACAGCAGCAGCACCGGCGCCACTTCGAAATAGATCTCCAGAAAACCGGGATTGCGAAACATCCCGTCCAATCCGATCGGCATGCGCGCCCCCAGATCAAAGTCGTGTTCGTATCGGTTGTTGTCGCTGAACGAATAGATGCGGCCACCGGCGCCGATGTGCCAATCGAGCTGGAAGGGGCCCTTGACCAGGTTCGACTGCCACAGGTAATCCGCGTTGAAGCTGAATTCGCGGTAGGCATAGTCGCAGTGGATGCCGTCGACGTCGCAGCGCTGCAGGCCGTAGTGCTGAAAGCCCAGGCCGAAATCGACGGCGTTGGTGGGGCTGACCCACAACTTGGCCACCAGGCCCGTCGGATCGCCCACCGCCAACCCCAGGCCGAACCGGCGCGAGTAGCCGACCTCGGTGGCGCGCGCCGCGGGGGCAGCGGCGACGCCGAGGAGGGCGACGACAAAAGCGGTCACAACAGAGCGTTTCATGGGCGATATAGTACGGACGTCTTGCAGAGAGACAACAGGCGCGGGCAGATTTGCGACGGCGATTCGTGGTCAATATAAGGAACGTCGTCTATCGCCGTCGGTCTGGCGCGAACGCTGGCGGCGCGTTTTTGGCCTTGTTTTTGGCTGGTTTCAGCGCGTGCCGGCGGGCCGATGATCGCCGGCCGGCGGACGGACCGTCGTCGGCGGGGCTGCCCGCCAAAACGTCGATCGCCAAAGTGGTGGCGTCCGCGGCGTCGTATTTTCCGGCGCTGCCGGCGGCCTCCGACGCCGATCTGCTGCCGCCTGCCGCTGATTTGCCGATCGACCGTCGGGCCATCCAGGTTGTCGCCGGCAAGGAGCGCACCGTCGACGCTGCGCAGGCGTCCGCCGCTGGGCTGACCGTCGTTGATCTGTCGGACGGGTGGGCACCGGCGGTGTTCGCCGACGGCACCGCGCCCGATGGCAGCTTGCTGCCCAATCGCTATCGGGCGGTGTTCACGGGTCTGGCGGCGAACCGCACCGACGGCGACGGCCAGCCGCTTTTTCCCGGCGAGAAAAATTATCTCGAGCTTTACGGCATTCCGCCCACCTTGTCGGTCCTACGCGAAAGATTCCTGGCCGACGCCGAGCGGACCTGCGATCCCACTTTCAACCTGGGCGCGCTGTTGGCGGTCGATGCCATCGAGACCTGGGGCGCCACCACCGAGCAGAAGGAATTGAACAAGCAACACTTCCGCGCCCAACGCCTGGAGGCGGCGCGCGCGCAGGCTGACACCGAATCGCTGGAGGCGCTGGCGGCGGCGGATCCGCGCTATGCCAAGGACGTCAAAGCCCAGCGGCGCGCCGAGGCCGAGCACGCCTCGTTCGCCGAGGTGGAGAAGCGCCTGGCCTGCGAGGGGCTGCTGGATCTCGGCAAGCACAAGGCCGGCCACTACGACAGCGTGATGCGCCTGGCGATGTTCGATTTTCAGCAAAAGCACACGGTGATCGATCAGGCGGACATCAAGCGATCGACGCTGGAGGCGCTGTCGCGCCCATTGCTGGTGAACGACTATGCGGCGCTGCGCCGGGTGCTGGCCGAGCGCGCGGCGCACGCCGGGGCGATCATCGAAGACGGATCGGCGTCGACCGCCGGCAACGCGCCGGCCACGTACCTGGGGGCTGACGGCGCCCGCCACGCGGTGCCGGATCTGGTCAGCGCGGCCACCGATTCGCTGATGGCGCGACTGGGCCTCGGCACGCCGGAGGATGCGCTCGGCTTCTTTCGCCGGCATCCGGCGGCGGATTTTCGCTGGCTGCGCGCGGTGGCGCGTTTCCCGCCGTTGCCGGAGTACGAGGCCGCGGAGATGAATCTGTCGGCCGAGATCGACCGCGGCGACATCTGGTACGACTTTCCGTTCAACGACGCGGGCGTGCGCCAGCCACAACCGCGCGAGCGTTTTCCTTCGTTCACGTTGTACGTCAAATGGCGCGGCGAGCGCGTGCCATTGGTGCACTGGCGCACCACCATCGGCGGCTGGCGATCAGAGCTTGGCTCCGACGGACAGGAGTACTACCGGTACAAAGACTCTGACGTGGGCCCGCGGGTGTGGCGGCACATCGTAGCGGCGCCGGTATGGATCCCGCCGCCGTCGTCGCCAGTCGGATCGATGGTGAAAGAGAAGAAGGTGAACGGCACTTTCGTGAAGGTGACGAATTATGACGAGACCGGGCCCGGTTATCTGTCGGCCTACGGTCTGGCGGCGGCCATTCACGAGCAGATGCACAAGGGTCCAGACGGCGTCACCTACTTCGACAACGGCATCCGCACGCACGGCTCGTTCGACTACATGTCGCTGCGCGGGCGCTTTTCGCACGGGTGCCATCGGCTTTACAACAATCTGGCGGTGCGCTTGTTCTCGTTCGTGCTCAAGCACCGGCGAGTCCGCACACTGGGGCCGATCGCGCTTGGTTTTCGGCGGACGTTTTTCTGGAAGGGCGAAGCGTTCGAGATGCGCCTGCCCAGCCGCGGATTTTATTTCGAGCTGACACCGCCTTTGCCGGTTGAAACGCTGGAGGGGCGGGTGAAAGGCAAGCAGCCCAAACCGCTGACCGGCTACCTGCGCAAGCCCGGCGTGAAGTACGCCGGGGCGGCGCCGCCCGCGGCTACCAATTCGCCCGAGAGCAAGGCGGCCGGTGGCGGAGAGGCGCCGTGACCGCCACCTTTCGCGGTCTTTTGGGCCTGTTTTTGTGGTCGGCCCCGCTGCCCTTGGTTTTTTCGGGCGCCGCGTGCCACCGCGCGGTGCCGCCGGCGGTGTCGAAACAATCGCCGGCGCCGCCATCGACGCCGTCCGTTCCCAGCAGCGCTGTCCCGCCGCCGGCTGTCGCATCGCTCGAAACGCCGACCGTCGCCGGGGGGGAGCCGGCGATCGAAACCGATCCGGCGCTGGTCGCTGAAGCGGGCGATCGCGATCCGCGTTCGCAGACCGTGACGATCAAGTTACTGGTCGACGCCAAACGAAAGGCGCATGTTTTTTGGGGCCGCAAAGATCTCGGCGAGCTGCCGCTTGAGTTGCAACGTCCGCGCGACAGCGGCCCGATGGACTTGATCGTCAGTGCGCCGGGTTTTCTGCCGCTGCATACCCGGGTCTTCACCGATCGCGACGACAAGCTGTTTTTGCGCCTTTTTTCCCTACAAGAGGCGCCGCAGATGCTGGGATATGCATCGACCGCGGCGGCCGATCGCGCCCCTGAGCATGAGCATCCGCAACGTCGATCACCCTGAGCGCGTCATGAAATCCAGCCTTTTTCTCGATGGCGGCGCACGCTCTCGTCGGAAAATCCGTCGTTTTTGCTTCCAAGTTGATCTCATCTCCCGTAGATTCCCGGCAACTTTTTGATCCCGGCACGTCCGGAAAAGGGAGAGAAGGCATGGCCAAGCTACTTTCGAAGTCCGAGCTCATTCAGAAACTCGCCGAGGAGCACGCTGATAAGTTGACCCGCAAGGACGTCAAGGGCGTCCTCGAGACACTGGCTCAGGTGGGATACAAGGAGCTCAAGAAGACCGGCACTTTCCTGGTCCCCGGTCTGGCGAAGTTCGTCGTCATCAAGAAGCCCGCGACCAAGGCTCGCAAGGGGATCAACCCGTTCACCAAAGAGCCGACGATCTTCAAGGCCAAGCCCGCCCGCAAGGTGATCAAGGCGCGCCCGGTGAAGGCCGCCAAGGACGCTCTGCTGTAATCACGTTTGCTCCGCGCCCCACGCGGTTCGCCGCGTGGGGTGGTGTTATTGACTCGATTGTTTCATCGTAGAAACGCGCGCGAAATCATCCGCTGCGTATAATTGCCGGGCCTGATCGGACAGGCGTGACGATTGAGTAGACTAGAGGGGGAGGAATGAGGGGAGGATGCGGTCAGCCGACCAGTGGGTAGAGCAGTGGATCGGAAATGTGGCGCACGTTCGTCAGCTTCTGATCGAGACCGATGATGTCCGGAACCAGGTGGCCTTCCAGAACGACGTGAACCTGCTTCTGGCGGCGGTGGAAGATCTGGAATCGCCGCGGCCCAAGCTGCCGCACGGGATCGAAGCCACGCACGGGTTGTTGCCGGCACAGCCGCTGGCCAATCCGCCCGGCCCCGACGCGCCACGCTCGGGTGGGGCTCTGGCGCAGCTGGCGCGCCTGCGGCGGGCTGGCCAGACAGCGGCAAAGTCGCTGCACTGACGGCAGCGGCGCAAAGCGCTGGTCGCTGATTGCGCCCGCTGTCCAACGATCGGGGGTGGCGTGCGGCCCCGGCCTACATGCGCCGGTTATTCGCGCGCTGGCCGTCGACGGCGACGCCGCTTCCCCTTATCGGTTCGCCAGGCGGAGCCGAAGCCACCAGTGGAAGTCCGGTCGTATGCCAGCGTCACCTCGTCGTCGATCGCAGCCCGCAGCCGAGTCACAGTCGACGGGGCGTTTGTTGCTGCGCCGTCTCCTGCAGGAGCACGCCCAGCTTTTGCGCGAGGTGACCGAGCTGCGCTTGCTGCGCGACCACGCGTATCACGATCCGCTAACCGGCCTGCGCAACACCCGCTATCTGCAGATTCGCCTGAACGAAGAGCTGCAGCGGGGCGGCCCGCTCGGTGCCGGGGCCGGGTCTCTGGTGTTGCTGGACATCGACGGGATGGGCCGCCTGAACCAGCGTCACGGCCGCGCCGCCGGCGATAGCGCGCTCCGCTGGCTCAGCCGGCAATTGACGGCGACGGTGCGCGTGTCGGACGTCTGCTGTCGAACCGGCGCTGATCGCTTCACGCTGATCCTCCCCGACACCGATCGGGACGGCGCCGAGACCACCGTCATCCGCATCGGACAGGCGGTGGGCGCCGCGCGCGGCGAGTCCTGGATGCCCCTCAATTTCAGTCGAGGTCTGGCCACCTGGCCGAAAGACGGGCGCGACAGTCGCGAGCTGATCCGCTCGGCCGCGCGATCGCTGGAAGACGATCAGCGACGCCACCGCGCCAGCGGCGCGCGCTTGCGTCTGGTTCCGTGAGTTTTTTCCCCGGTCGTTCGCCGGGCGTCTCGGGTGCTGCCCCGACGTTCAATCGGCCGCCCAACTGAGCAGAGCGCGCCTTGATTTCACTAAGTAAATGGACCATCGTTCGCGCAGTTTTCGAATGTCTCTCAGGCCCGAGAGTCAAAGCGTCGATAGGAGGAACCGCCAGCGACGGCCGGTGGTGTCGCGCTCCTCGCCAGCGTGACTTACAATGAAACGGCCTTGGCCGACATTCGTACTCAAACAGGGCGTTGACAAATGATCGAAGTGAAAGCGAACGGGACCGCTACCACCCACGCCGAGCCGGCGCCGTCGTCGGCGATCAATCCTTCGAACCTGGCCTTCGTCGAAGAGCTGTACGGACAGTTCCTGCAGGATCCGTCGTCGGTCGAGCCAGCTTTTCGCGCCTACTTTGAATCGCTGGACAACGGCGTGCCCCGCCCTAGCGCCGGCGCGATCAAGCCGCCGGCGGATTTTTCTCGCAGCATCTTCGCCACGGTGAATGCGGCCAGCAACGGCCATGGGCTGGCTGCGCTTGCCACGCCCGCCAAACCCCCTGGCCGCCTGCAATCTGAACGCGCCCAGCGCCTGGTCGAGGCGTACCGCGAGCTGGGACACCTGTCTGCCGATCTTGATCCGCTGGGGATGATCAAGCGGTCGGGCGCGCCGCTGGATCTGGAATTTTACGGCCTGTCCTCGGCCGAGCTGGACCAGGTGTTCAGCAGCGAGACCGTCGCCGGCCCCGATCGCACCACGCTGCGCGAGCTGGTGCAGCTGCTGCGCGAGACCTATTGCCGCCACATCGGCGTCGAGCTGGCCCACCTGCACGACATCGAGCTGCGCACCTGGCTGCAAAATCGCATGGAGAGCACGCGCAACCGCCTGGACCTGACCGTCGAGGAGCGCAGCCGCCTGCTGGAGAAGGTCACCGACGCCGAGGTGTTCGAACAGTTCCTGCACAAGAAATTCCTGGGCGCCAAGCGCTTTTCGCTGGAAGGCGCCGAGAGCTTGATTCCGCTTTTGGATCGTCTGATCGAACGGGCGGCGCGCTCGCAGGTCAGGGAGATCGTCATCGGCATGGCCCACCGCGGGCGCCTGAACGTGCTGGCGAACATTCTGGAAAAACCACCGGCGCAGATCTTCGCCGAGTTCATGGACAAGCACGGCGAGGACAGCGGCAGCGGCGGCGACGTCAAGTACCACCTCGGTCATTCCACCGATCGGGTTTTCGGCAGCGGCCCCGACGCCCAGCGCGTGCACCTGTCGCTGTCTTTCAATCCCAGCCACCTCGAGTGGGTGAACACCGTCGTGCAAGGCCGCGTGCGCGCCAAGCAAGATCGCCTGAACGACACCGAACGCAGCCGTTGCCTGCCGCTTTTGATCCACGGCGACGCGGCGTTTGCCGGTCAGGGGATCGTCGCCGAGGCGTTCAACCTTTCAGAGCTGGACGGCTATCGCGTCGGCGGCACCGTGCACATCGTCGTCAACAATCAGATCGGGTTCACCACCTCGTCGCGCGACGGGTACTCGACGACCTACGCGACGGACGTGGCGCGCATGCTGCAAATCCCCATCTTTCACGTCAACGGTGAGGATCCGGAGTCGGTCTCGCAGGTCGTCGACCTGGCGCTGGACTTCCGCCAGCGCTTTCACCGCGACGCCTTGATCGAGATGTGGTGTTACCGCAAGTACGGTCACAACGAGGGCGATGAGCCGGCGTTCACCCAGCCGATCATGTACCGCACCATCGCCGCCAAGCCGTCCATCCGGATGGCCTTCGTGCAGGCCTTCGCCGATCGTCCGCCCAGAGACGGGTCCCAATCGGTTACCGCTGCCGACGCCGACGCCTTGGCGGCGAAGAAGCGAGAGGCCCTGGATCGCGAGCTGGAGAAGGCCGACAAGCTGGAGGTCGCGTCGCGCGGGAGCACCTTCGCCGGCGCCTGGTCGCAGGTGCGCGGCGGCGCCGACAACACCGTTCCCCAGGTGCCGACCGCGGTGCCGGCGTCCACCATCCAGGCCATCGGTCGGGTGCTGACGCAAGTTCCGCCGGGCTTCTCGATGCACCCAAAGTTGAAAGACATCGTCGATGGCCGGGCCGAGATGGCGCTGGGGCAAAAGCCGATCAACTGGGGGATGGGCGAGGCGCTGGCGTTCGGTACGTTGTTGAACGAAGGCGTGCGCGTGCGCTTCACCGGTCAAGACGTGCGGCGCGGGACCTTCAGCCACCGGCATTCGGTCTTCGTCGACTATCAGAACGGGCGCGAGTATTCGCCGCTGGCCCAGATTCACGGCACCGGCGCCAAGCCCGGCACCTTCGAGATCCGCGACAGCCCGCTGTCCGAGGCAGGCGTGCTGGGATTCGATTACGGGTACAGCCTGGACATGCCCGACGGGCTGACGTTGTGGGAGGCCCAGTTCGGCGACTTCGTGAACGGCGCCCAGGTGATCATCGATCAGTTCTTGGTTTCGTCAGAGGTGAAGTGGAACCGGGTCAGCGGCTTAGTGCTGCTGTTGCCGCACGGAATGGAAGGGCAGGGGCCTGAACACTCGAGCGCGCGGCTGGAACGGTTCCTCACCATGGCGGTGAACGACAACATCCAGGTTTGCAATTTGACCACGCCGGCCCAGTATTTCCACGTGCTGCGCCGCCAGGTGCTGCGGCCATACCGCAAGCCACTGATCATCATGACGCCGAAGAGTTTGCTTCGACATCCGGTGGCGACGTCGCAGCTGGCGGATTTCACCAACGGCCGCTTTCAACACATCATCCCCGACACCACGGTGAAGAATTACTCGAAGGTGCGCCGCGTGCTGCTGTGCACGGGCAAGGTCTATTACGACCTCATCGCCGAGCGCGAGGAGCGCAAGTTCAACGACGTGGCCATCCTGCGCGTCGAGCAGCTTTACCCGCTGCAGATCGGCGAGCTGCTGGAGATGTTGAGCGTCTATCCGGAAGGCACGCCGCTGGTCTGGGTGCAGGAAGAGCCGCGCAACATGGGCGCCTGGGTGTACATGAACCGCGAGCTGCCGGGATTCTTGTCGGGCAGCTTCACCTGGTCGTGCGCCAGCCGGCCGCTGTCGGCCAGCCCGGCGGTCGGCTCGTTGGGGCGGCACAAGCGTGAACAGGCGCGGCTGATGGCGGACGCGTTCGCAACAGGAGCTCTGTGAGATGGCGCTGTCACTGAAAGTTCCGGCCTTGGGAGAATCGGTCAGCGAGGCGACGCTGGGCGTGTGGAAGCGCGCCGAAGGCGACTTCGTGCAAGCCGACGAGCCGCTGGTGGAAGTGGAAAGCGAGAAGGCGACGCTGGAGGTGGGCGCGCCCGGCGCCGGCGTGCTGAAACGCATTCTGCGCAAGGCCGGCGAGACCGTGGCGGTGGGCGAGGTGATCGCCGAGATCGATCAAGCGGCAAAGCCCGAGACGGCGTCCAAGGGTCCAGCGCCCGCCGTCAACGGAAACGGCGGCGGCAACGGCAGCGCCGCCAGCGCCAGCGCCAGCGTCAACGACGGCCTGCGCGCGCCCCCGTCGGCGCGCCGGCTGTTGGCCGAGACCGGCCTGCCGGCGTCGGAAGTGAAAGGCACCGGCCGCGGCGGACGCATCTCCAAGCAAGATGTGGTACGGGCGCTCCAAGATCGCACCGGCGAATCCACCGAAGCACCAGCCGCCGACTTACCGGCGCCTGCGCCGGTCGACGACGACACGCCGCTGACCTTGCGTCCGGACGGCGCGCGCGAGCGCGTGGTGGCCATGTCGCCGCTGCGTCGCACGGTTGCCCGTCGCCTGGTCGAGGCCCAGCACACCGCCGCCATCCTCACCACCTTCAACGAGGTGGACATGACCAACGTGATGAGCCTGCGCGAGCGTTTTCAGGAGCGCTTCGTCAAGCAGCACAACGTGAAGCTTGGCTTCATGTCGTTCTTCGTCAAAGCGGCCATCGAGGCGCTGAAGGCTTTCCCGGCCGTCAACGCCGAGCTGCGCGGCACCGACATCATCTACAAGGACCACTACGACATCGGCGTGGCCGTCGGTGGCGGCAAGGGCCTGGTGGTGCCGGTGGTGCGCGACGCCGATCGGCTGTCCTTCGCCGAGCTGGAAAAGGGCATCAGCGCCCTGGCGGTGCGCGCGCGCGACAACAAGCTGACCATGAAGGATCTCGAGGGCGGCACCTTCACCATCTCGAACGGCGGCGTGTACGGATCGATGCTGTCGACGCCGATCCTGAACCCGCCCCAGACCGGCATCCTGGGCTTGCACGCCATCCAGCGTCGCCCGATGGCCGTCGGTGACGAGGTGAAGATCCGTTCGATGATGTTCCTGGCGCTGTCCTACGACCACCGCCTGGTCGACGGC
>DASXQB010000146.1:0-15885 GCA_036493295.1 Polyangia bacterium
GTTTCCACACGGCGAGCGCGCAACCGACAAAACAGCAGCCGCAGCGACGACGACGCCGCACGAGCCGGCTCCTTCGGCGGTCGCCAAGGTAGCCGAGCCCGCAAAACCCGCGCCGCCTTCGGTGCCAGCGCCGGAACAGAAACCAACGCCGCCCGCCGTCGAATTGCCGACCGCGCCCGTCGCTGTGTCGCCGAGCCCACCCGCCAAAGAGTCGGCGGCGCCGTCGCCGCGGGCGGAGGAGCTCGCCGCGCGTGAAGCAGCGCCGGCAGCCGCGCCGAAGTCTCCGCCCGTCGCCAAACCCGTCGCCGCCGCCCAAGCCGATCACGGCGCGGATTTTCCCGCTTTGCTGGAGAAATGTCGGGCCGCCTTCAGCCAGGGCAAGGTTCGCGACGCTGCCAGCGCCTGCACCGCCGCCAAGGACGCCAACAGCGAATCAGGCGACGCGTTGCTGCTCTTGGCCCACGTCGAGTTCAACCGCAATCATTTGAAAGAAGCCCTGCAGTGGGCAGAGAAAGCCATCAAGATCGATCCCACTCTCGCCGACGCGTACGTGATCTTCGGCGGCGTGCAACAGGACGCTGGCCGCAACCGCGAAGCAAAGTGGGCCTACAAAAAATATCTCGAGCTGTCCCCGCGCGGGCAATACGCCGCCGACTTGCGGGCCATCGTCGACACGTTGTAAGCGTCGGCGGTCATGTTGGTCCTGGGAATCGAGACTTCGTGCGACGAGACCGCTGCGTCAGTGGTCGAGGATGGCCGCCGCGTGCGTTCGGACGTGGTGGCGTCGCAGATCTTGGTGCACGCACCTTACGGCGGCGTGGTGCCGGAGGTGGCGTCGCGCCAGCACCTGGCGACGATCATTCCGACGGTGGCGGGCGCCGTGAAAATGGCTGGCATCACGCTCGGCGATCTCGACGGAATCGCCGTGACGTGCGGTCCGGGTCTGGTCGGCGCGCTGCTGGTCGGCGTCGAGACAGCCAAGTCGTTGGGCTATGCGCTGGGCAAGCCGGTGGTCGGCGTCAACCACCTGGCCGGGCATCTGGCGGCGGTGTTTCTCGAGGATCCGTCGCTGCCCGAGCCGCCGCCGTATCCGCACCTGGCCTTGCTGGTGTCGGGCGGGCACACGGCGCTGATTCGGGTCGATGGGCCGGGAAAAACGCGCCTGCTGGGCGCCACGCGTGACGACGCCGCTGGCGAAGCGTTCGACAAGGTCGGCAAGATGTTGGGCCTGGGATATCCGGGCGGCGTGCAGATCGATCGCCTGGCCGCCACCGGCAATCCGCGCGCTGTTGCGTTGCCGCGGGCGCTGGCTGGGCGCGACGATCTCGAATTTAGCTTCTCGGGTTTGAAGACAGCCGTGTCGACGATTCTGCACGGTACGCCGGCGCCTGCCGAGCAACAGCTGGCCGATTTTTGCGCCAGTTTTCAGGCGGCGGTGGTCGACGTGCTGGTGCGCAAGTCGCGCCGCGCCCTGGCGCTGCAAGGGCTGGATGCGCTGGTGGTGTGCGGCGGCGTGGCGGCGAACCGCGGCCTGCGCGCCGGCCTGGCGGTGGCCGCTGGCGAGGACGGGTTTCGTCTGTACATTCCGCCGCCGAAGCGCTGCACCGACAACGCGTCGATGATCGCCGCGGCCGGGACGCCGTTGCTGAAAATGGGCGCGCGTGCCGCCTGGGATCTGGGCGTCGATCCCGGACTGCCTCTTTGAACGCGCCACCGCCCGACGATCCGCGCCGGGTGCTGGCACGGTACGACCTGCGGGCGAAAAAATCCTGGGGGCAAAACTTTCTCGTCGCGCGCGGCGTTCACCAGCGCATCGTCGCCGCGGCTGGCGCGACCGCCGACGACGTGGTGGTGGAGATCGGCGCCGGCCTGGGCACGTTGACCGCAGCGCTGGCCACCGCCGAGCCGCCGCCGCGCCGGGTGATCGCGGTCGAGCGCGATCCCGACATGCTGACGGTGCTGCGCGGCGAGCTGGGCGCTGTCGCTAACATCGAAATCGCCGCTGCCGACGCGGCGACGTTCGATCTGGAGTCGGTGGCCCGGGCGGCGGGGCGGCCGGTCATCGTGGTCGGCAATTTGCCGTATCAGATCAGCAGCGCGCTGTTGTTGCGGCTGGCGCGCGCCGGGGCAAGGGCGCTGGCGCGCGCGGTGGTGATGGTCCAGCGCGAGATGGCGCAGCGGGTGGCGGCGCCGGCGGGCAACAAGATCTACGGGCGTTTTTCGGTGGCCATGCAGCAGCGCGCGGCGGTGCGCATCCTGTTTCACGTCAGCCCGGGCGCGTTTCATCCGCCGCCGCAGGTGACCTCGTCGGTGCTGGAGCTTTTGCCGCGGGCGTCGATGCTGGCGCCGGTCCGCGACGAAATCCTGTTCGACGAGGTGGTGAAGGAAGCCTTCGGCACCCGGCGCAAGATGCTGCGGCGGGCGCTGGCGCCGGCGTTTGGCGCCGAGGTCGCCGAGGCGGCATTGCACCAGGCCGGCATCGACGGCACGCTGCGCGCCGAAGCGCTGACCATCGCCCAACTGGCCCGCCTGGCCGATGGCGTGCTGGCGGCGCGCGCGGCCGCGCGCTGACCCTGGTGCGGCGGCGGGCGATGCGCTAGACGAAGCGCAAGTCGATATGCCCGAGCTCCCTGAAGTCGAGACCATCGTGCGCGGGTTGGCGCCGGTGCTGACCGGCCGGCGCATCGGCGCGGTGTGGGGCAGTGGGTTGCCGTTGCGGTTGGCGCGGCCGGTGAATCTGGCGGGCTTGCGCGCGACCAGCGTGGGCGCGCGGCTGAAGGTGGTGGCGCGACTGGGAAAGTACATCGTGCTGCGCATGGATCGCGGCGGCGGCGTGCTCATTCACCTCGGCATGTCGGGTCGCCTGCGCTTGCACGCCGCCGGCGACGCCCGCGCGCCGCACACGCACGTGGTGTTCACGCTCGAGGGCGGCGCCGAGCTGCGTTTTGTCGATCCGCGCCGCTTTGGCTGGGTCGACGCCGGCGCGCCCGTCGAAGCCTTGCCCGAACTGGCGGCGCTAGGACCCGATCCGCTGGCGCAACTGGACGTGGCCGGCTTGCGCGAACGCCTGGCCGGCGTGCGCGCGCCGGTGAAAGCGTTTCTGCTGGATCAGCGGCGCATCGCCGGCCTGGGCAACATCTACGTCAGCGAAGCGCTGTTTCGCGCCGGCATTCACCCCACCACGCCGGCAGGAAAACTGCAGCGCCGCGCCCCCGCTTTGCTGGATGCCATCGTCGCAGCGCTGGAAAGCGGGATCGCCAATCGCGGCACCAGCCTGCGCGACTACGTCGATCTCGACGGCGTGCCCGGCGACAACGAGGCGGCGTTGCTGGTGTACGGGCGCGACGGTGAGCCGTGCCGAACCTGCGCGACGACGATCCGCCGCCGCGTCGACGGGGGCCGCTCGACGTTTTTCTGCCCGCGCTGCCAGCGACGCTGACGGCCGGCTGTGATCACTTGCTCTTGCCGTCTCCGAACTGAGCCTGCATCTCGGGGTACTGGC
Source organism: Polyangia bacterium (assembly GCA_036493295.1). GTDB lineage: Bacteria > Myxococcota_A > Polyangia > Fen-1088 > Fen-1088 > DATKEU01. Next base: position 3,503 of record DASXQB010000146.1, read on the forward strand.
CGGCGACGGCCTTCACGTCGGCGGGGAAGTCCGAGAATTCCTGCACCTGGCGCACTTCGATCATCTCGTTGTCGCCGGCCGGGCAACGTGACGCCCATTGGATGGCTTCTTCTTTCGACTTCACCTGGATCATCCAGTAACCGCCCAGCACCTCTTTTGCCTCGGCGAACGGGCCGTCGGTGATCTTCGGTTTGCCGCCGGCGAAGGTGATGCGCGCGCCCATCGACGGCGGGTGCAGACCGTCCAGCGCCAGCAGAACGCCGGCCTTCTGCAGCGACTCGTTGTACTTCATCATCGCCGCCACGGCGTCGGCCGACGGCATCTGGCCTGCCTTGGCGGTCTCGTAGCCCTTGGGGATCATCAGCATCATGAAGCGCATCGTCGTTCTCCTTTTTGGGTTTTGAGCCGGGTTCTACCCTGGCTTCTGATCAGGCGACGAACGAACCACGACGCGATCGACAGACGAATCGCCGACGCCCGACGATTTTTTTTCGGCCGCTAAGCCGTTGAATTCGCGGCGGTCGCCTGATCACCCGCGGCGGCCAGGGCGTCGACCGCCTGCCCCAGTTGGGCCAGCGGGCGCACCAGTCGTTCGTCGACGGCCAGCGCGCTGATGGTGGCGTCAATCTGGGCGGCATCCAGGGCGCTGGCGGCGTCACGGTAGGCGTGGTCCAGCGCCCGACCAAGGGGGGCGAACAGCGCGGCCTCCGGATCAGGCGCCCGCTTGGCCAGGGCGTTGCGGATCGCGCTCAAGTCCAGGCGGATGCGCGGCAAGTCCTGGCGAAAAAAATCGGCCACCGCGCCGCCTTCGATCGCGCCGCGGGCGTAGGCGCGAAAGCGATCCACGGCGGCGTCGACGACCGACGTGACAGCGGCGTTCAATGCCGCCAGGGCCGTAGAGACAGGCGGGGACGATTCGCCCGCCGCGGGCGGCGCCGGTGGCGCCAGAGCAGCCAGCAGCGCGTCGCGGGTGACGGCGGTGGCGCGCGCGATGGCTTCATCTAGAAGGTCGATCAAGAATTCTTCATCGGCTTTTTCGGCGCGGTGCTCGCCAAACAGCCAGGCGCGCGGGCGGACAAAGTCGCGCACCTCGAAGGCAGCGCCGCGGTAGGCCTCGTCGATGCGGGCGCGCAACGAGACCCGCTCGCTGCCCAGCGCGCCGCGCAGGCGTTCTTCGCTGGCGCCGCGCGCTTGGTGCTGGGCGAAAAAATCGTCGTCGGCGGGCGCCCCAGCGGCCGCCAGGGCGTGCGCCTCGGCGACGAACCGGCGCAGAGCCGCCAGGGCCGTGCCGCGTTTCAAGGCGCGCGCGTTGCTGAAAAACCGGCGCTCCAGTGCTTGCTCGACGGCGGCGATCCCGCTTTTTTCCTGGGCAGCGGCGTCGCCGGCGCGACGGGCGGCCAGAGCGGCACGGGCCGCCAGCGGGACGATGCCGTCGACCAGATCGCCCACCGCGGCGCGCACATGATCGGTGACGGTGGCGATCTCGTCGGCGTCGGCGCGGTCGACCTTGTTCAAGACCCCCAGCACGCGTTTACCGGCGTCGCGGGCCAGCCGCAGTGCTTGCTGTTCGGTGGCCTTGGCGGCCTGCCCGACGGCGAACAGCCAGACGATGGCGTCGGCGTCGACCAGAAAATCGCGGGCCACCTTTTCGTGCTCTGGCCGCAGCGAATTGAGGCCGGGCGTGTCCACCACCTCGACCCGGCGCAGAAGCGGCAGCGGGTAGAAGATCTCCACCACGCGCACCGCCGCCGCCTCGTCATCGCCGAGCTCGCGCAGGAACGGTCCGACGGACTGCGCGCCTAGCTCGCGCACGGTTCCGTCCTGGTAGATCACGCGACCCGAGGTCGGGCCGTGGCGCAGGACATTCACTGTCGCGGTGGTGGGCGTGACGCCGACCGGGGCGATCTCTTCGCCGCACAGGGCGTTGACGAATGACGACTTGCCAGCGTTGAACTCGCCCATCACCGCCACCAGCAGCGGGCGATCCAGCGCCTCGGCCGCGCGCCCGGCGGACAAGGCCAGCGCGGCCAGCGCCGGCGTGCGGGTGGCCAGCTCGTGCGCATAGGTCAAAAGCCCGAACAGATTTCCCTGTGGCGCTGGCGGCGGGGCCAGCGCGTGCATCACGAAACGGCGCGCGGCTTGATCAGGCGCGTGCCAGGCCAAGGTGCGAATCGCGGCCTCCGCCGGGGCGACCGCGCCGTCGAGAAACGCCCGTCCGGCCTGAACCAGCGCCGCGTCGTCATCGTTCGTCGGTTGGGCGGACGCCAGCACGACGTCCAGAGCCGCGCGATCCTGTGCGCCCAGCGCCAGCGCCACTTGCGCGCCCAGGGAAGGTGGTGCGCCCAGTTCGGCCTCGCGTCGGGCCGCCTGCAGCGCATCCGCCCAGCGTCCGACGCTGGCAAAGGCTTCGCGCACGGCGCCAAGCGCCAGCGGATCAGCCGGCGCCGCCGCCAAGCTCTCCAGGGCCAGCGCCAGACCTTCGGCGGTGCGGCCGGCCTTCACCAGCCGCCGCGCCAGCGCCGCGCGCAATCCGGCGTGCGCCGGCGCGCGGGCGAGGCCTTCGCGCAACAACGCGCTGGCGGCGTCGCCGTCGTCGCTGGCCGCCGCCGCTTCGATGAACAGCGCCGGATCACCGTCGCCGTGGCGGGCCGCGCGCGCCAGCCAGTCGATCCCCGCGTGCTCGCCGCTGGCCACCAGCGCCCGCCCGTACGCTACAAACAGCGCCTGATCATCGGGGCGAAGGCCGAGCGCCTTGTTCAGCTCGCGCGCCGCCCGGCCCAGCTGGCCATCGGCGGCGTAAAGCGCGCCCAGCGCGGCTTGTGCCTCAGCGCGCAGCTCGCCGTCCAACGACAAGGCCAGCGTCTTTCGAAAGGCGTCGCGCGCCGGTTCAAAGCGCCGCTCGCGCGCCAGCAACGCGCCCAGCGCGAACCAGTGGCGCGGGTTGTCTCCGTCGCGATCGACCGCCCGCCCATAGGAGGCGACGGCGGCGTCGCTGTCGTCCCGGCGCGCCTGCACGTCGCCAAGCGCGGCGTGAACCGCGGCCAGCTTGGGAAAACGCTGGGCCAGCGCCTGCAGCCGTTCTTCCGCCAGCGCCAGATCGCCGCGATCGGCGAAGGCCAGCGCCAGGGTGATCTCCTCGCGGGCGTCGGTCGGCGTGCTGGCGTCGCGGGTCAGATCGTCCAGCGTGCCGGCGAGGCGATCGAAAAATCCCATCAGGTCTTGGGCGGCGAGACCAGCGGGTGGCCGTTGGTGGTCGACGGCGGCGCATCGTTCGGCGCGCCGTCGGGCGTCCACACCTGCTGGCGGATCTCGGCGATGCTTTCTTCCACCGCGCGCAGCGTGCGCAGCTGGTCGTCGACGGCGCCGACGTCGGGCTGGGCGTCGCTGGCGTTGCTGTGTTCGCGTCGCTGGCGCAGCGCTTGATCCAGCACCTCGGCGATGCCGCGAGCCAGCGCCTCGCCGGCCTGGGCGACGAATTCGGACAGACGCCCGCCGAAGCTGTCGATGAATTCGTCCAGCTTTGGTCCCAGCATCGCTGCCACGCGATCGACGGCAGCGGGCGCCTGATCGCGCGCCTCGGCTTTGACCTCTTTCGAGACCTTGCCGCGCAAGATGAACGCCAGCAGCGGCGCCGCCGCCGCCAGCAGCCCACCGGCCACGCTGTTGACGAAGAGAAACACCGTCGTGCCCAGCGCGCCCAGCGCGAACACCGAGGCGTCGTATTTCAACGTGTCGACGACGATCTCCACGCGCGCGTCGGTCGGCCCCAGCTCGGCGGTGACGCCGCGGGCGACGTCGGCGACGTTTTCGTTGGCCACCTGAATCACCTCGTCGGCCAGGTGCTCGAGCTCGGCCGCGATGCGCTCGCCTTCGGCCTCCAGCCAGGCTTTCCAGGTGTCCTGAACGAAGAAGCTCAAGTACCGGCGCACGTCAGCGCCGTCGACCTTGTCGATCTCGGGCGGCAGGGCGGTGCGGAATTCACCGGCGAAATCGGCCAGATCTTGGCGGACGCGCGCTTTCAAGCCGGCGGTCTCGGCGCGGATGGTCTCGGCCGCTTGCTGCAGGACCTTCTTGCCGTTCTGCAGGCGCTGGTGGGCGCGGGCGATCCGCTGTTCCAGCTCGGGCAGCGGCAACTCCAGCGAACGGCGTCGAATCGCCAGACTCTGCCGCACGAACATCGCCAGGCGGGTGGCATCGCCCAGCGCATGATCCAGCAGCAGGCGCTGTCGCTCGTGCGCCACCGTGGCGCCCAGTTGCGCTTCGAACGCCGGCAGCCCCGATTCGTCGCGCTTGCCGGCGAGCGCGCGCTTCGCTGACACCGGAAAGATCGCCGGCTCGGCGACGATCGCCGTCAGGTGCTTGCGCGCGAAGGCGAGCGCCTCGGCGAGCTCGGCCTCGTCCAGCAGGTCGGCCTTGGCGACGACGAAGATCAGCCGCTCGCGCGAAGAACGCAGGATGCGTTCTTCGAGAAACTGCCGCTCGGACGCGGTGAGGATCTGCGTGGCGTCCAGAAGAAAAACCGCCGCGTCGGCGCGCGGCAGATAGCCGTAGGTGATGTCGGCGCGCTGTTCGTTGATGTCGTTGACGCCGGGTGTGTCGACGATGGTCAGACGTTCGCGCAGGATGGGCGCCGGGTGCGTCACCTCGACGTGGTGGATGGCGGCGTCGCGTTTGGGCTGCAAACCGTCGACGGTCAGCCATTCGCTCAAGGCGCCGGCGGTCAACGGATCGATCGGCTGCTTGGCGCCCGAATCAAAAACCAGCGTCGCGGTCGGCCGCGCGCCGTAGACGATGTGGGTCAGCACGGCGGTGGTCGGCGTGATGCCCGCCGGCAGCACTGCTTCGCCGAGAAGGGCGTTGATGAACGTCGACTTGCCGTGGTTGAACTCGCCCAGCACCACGACGGAGAAGCGTTCGTCGTCCAGCTTCGGGATGCGCGTCTGCCGGATGTCGCGCGCGGTGGAGTCCAGGCCGGCGGCCTCGGCGGCGGCGGCCAGATTTTCCAGCGCGGCGCGAATGGCCGCCTTTCGTTCGGTGGCGTTCATTTGATGATCGCCAAAATGTCCGCCACCTTGGCGTCGCATTCGTCCTTCGAGATGCCGCCCGTCTCGGCGCCGTTCTTGCCGTCGGCGATCAATCCGCGGTAGTACGCGGTCTCGGCGAACAGCCGCAACGCTGCCACCCGTTTGGGCAGATACGGATGGGTGTGCAGGAATTCGTCGAAGCGTCCGGGCCCGCGGCTGGCCTCTTCCAGCTGGGCCAGGTACGCCTCCATGTTGATGTCGCTGTAAAGCTTGCGCGAACCGAGCGCCAGCTTGATCAGCGTTGCCAGCGACGTGTCGAGATCGCGCGTACACAGAAGGCCGGTGCGATCGCAGGTGATCTCGGCGCGCCGGGCCCAGGCGTTCAACGCCAGCACCGCCGGCTTGACCGTCCAGCGCAGGAACATGTTCGCCGCCCGGGTAAGAAAAAACAGCGTGGTCATGTACACCACGTGGTTGTTCTGGATGTGGCCGCACTCGTGGCCGATCACGTCCAGCAATTCGTTTTCGCTGAGGTGATCGATCAAGGCGGCGTTGACCACGATGTACGGATCGTCGGTGGTGCCGAAGGTGTGCGCGTTCAGCGAGCCGATGTTGGGCGACACATAGATCGTCGGCTGGGCGATGCGCAGGACGTCGGCGCAGCGAATGCCCAGGGCGTGGACGCGCGGGAATTGCTTGTCGCTGACCTTGACGGCGGTGCCCAGCATCCGGCTCTTCTCCACGCCTTGCCACAGGCGCACGGTCGCTTCGACGGCCAGCGTCACCGGCTTGATGCGGTCCAGGGCGGCGCGTACTTTGATGTCCCCGCCATAGGCGTAGGCGGCGCCTTCGCGCGACCGGGTCGACGCCTCGCCTTTGCGAGCCGCCACGTAGCGCGAGAATGACAAATCAATCTGGGGTTTGGGCACGGGCCACCTCGATGATAATAGAATAACCCTCGGCACCGACCATGACGATGACCAACGCAGCCAACACCGCCTCGCTCATTGAAGCCGGCTTCACACCCAGCGAGGCCGAGCTGGGCTTCATGCGCCGTGCGCTCGACGCCGCCCAGGAGGCCGCCGGGCGCGGCGAGGTGCCGGTGGGCGCGGTGGTGGTGCTGGAAAACCAGATCGTCGCGGTCGCCCACAACGAACGCGAGACCGGCAGCGACCCGACCGCGCACGCCGAGATCGTGGCCCTGCGCCGGGCGGCTGCCCACCTGGGCAGCTGGCGTCTGTGCAACGCCGATCTCTACGTGACGATGGAGCCGTGCCCGATGTGCGCCGGCGCCCTGGTGAACGCGCGCATCCGGCGTCTCTACTTCGGCTGCGACGATCCCAAGGCCGGCGCGGTGCGCACGCTGTATCAGCTTCTGGACGATCGCCGCCTCAACCACCGGGTCGAGGTGGTGCCGGGCGTGCTGGCCGTCGAAGGGGCGACGCTGCTGCGAGATTTCTTCGGTCGCCTCCGTCGGTAGACGCGCCGCCGGTTACTTCGGCGCGGCGGCCAGGGCCTGGATCTTCTGCTCCAGCTTTTCGATCACCTTGACCTCGTAGGCTTCGTTGTAAAGCACGTTGGCTTCCAAGATTCCCGTCGGGCTGGTCACGTTGATCTCGGTCAGCCAGCCGCCGATGACATCCAGGCCGACGAAGAAATGGCCCTGCTGGCGCAGCCGCGGGCCCAGCGCTTTGACGATGGCCTGGTCGCGGTCCTCCAGCGTGGTGGCCATCGGCCGCGCGCCGACGTGCAGGTTGCCGCGGGCGTCGTCGGGCGCCGGCACGCGCAGCACCGCGCACAGCGGTTCACCATCGACCAGCAGGATGCGTTTGTCGCCCGAGCGCACCTCGGGCAAATACTTCTGTGCCATGGTCCAGCGGCGGCCCAGGTTGGTGGCCTGTTCCAGGATGGCGCCGGTGTTGGGATCGCCGCGCCGGACGTGAAAGACGCCGAAGCCACCCGACGCGTCCAGCGGTTTCACCACCATCTCGCCGCCTTGCTCGGCCAGAAATGATCGCAGGCGGCCGGCCTCGCGGGTGACGATCGTCGGCGGTGTCAGATCGGTGTAATCGAGGATGGCCAGCTTTTCGTTGCACTCGCGCAGGCCGCGCGGGTCGTTGATGATCAACGTCTGGCCGCGCGCCCGCTCCAGCAGCAGGGTGGCGAAATAATAGTCGAGATCGATCGGCGGATCCTTGCGCATGAACACCGCCTGACAGCTGCGCAGCGGAACCGTGCTTTGCGGGCCCAGCAGATAATGATCGCCCGCCACGCGCCGGACCGTCACCGGCCAGGCGCGGGCCACGGCGTCGGCGTTTTCTAGCGATAAGTGGCCCGGCTCGCAGAACCAGATCTCGTGGCCGCGCGCCTGCGAGGCCAGCATCATGGCGAAGGTCGAATCGCCGGCGATCTGCAGGCGGGCCAGCGGGTCCATCACAAACAGCAGCTTCATGGTCTGCCTATTCTGACGGCGATCCGGGCCCAGTGCCCGTGCCGCCCTCAGGAGGGGTGTCGGTGCGTTCGCGATCGCTCGGCGCCGCCGGCGCCGCTTCCTTGAGCGGCAGCAGATGTTCCAGGCCGTGCTTGCGCAGGCGGTAGTACAGCGTCGAGCGGTTGATCCCCAGCGTGCGCGCCGCCAAGGCGATGTTGCCCTGCGCTTGTTCGATGGTGGCGATGATCTCCGCGCGCTCCTGTTCGTGCAGGCGTTCGTGCAGCGGGCGCCCGGCGTCGCGCGGGGCTGGCGTGCCCGCGCGCGGTGGTGTGCCGCCGGGCGGGGCGGCGAATGCGCCCGGCGCCGGCGGCGGGGCCGGGCGGCGGCTGAATTCCAGATCCGCGGCGGTCAGCTCGGTGCCACGGGCCAGGATTATCGCGCGCTCGATGACGTTCTCCAGCTCGCGCACGTTGCCGGGCCAGCCGTAGGCGACCAGCGACGACACCGCGCCGGCGTCCAGGCTCCGCACCTTCTTGCCGATCGACTGCGCGTACTTCTGGATGAAGTGCTCGCACAGAAGCGGGATGTCGGTGGGGCGCTCGCGCAGCGACGGCAAGGTGATGGGAAAGACGTTCAGGCGGTAATAGAGATCCTCGCGAAATTCGCCGGCGTTGATCTGCTGTTCCAGATCGCGGTGGGTGGCCGAGATGACCCGCACGTCGACCTTCACCGTCTCGGTGCCGCCCACCCGCTCGAACTCGCGTTCTTGCAACACGCGCAACAACTTCACCTGCACGTCGGCGGACAGATCGCCGACCTCGTCGAGAAACAACGTCCCGCCGTCGGCCAGCTCGAACCGTCCCAGGCGGCGGGCCACGGCGCCCGTGAAGGCGCCTTTCTCGTGACCGAACAGCTCCGACTCCAGCACGCCGGGCGCCAGCGCCGCGCAGTTCACCTTCACGAACGGGCGCGATTCGCGCGCGCTGTTGATGTGGATGGCGCGCGCCACCATCTCCTTGCCGGTGCCGGTCTCCCCGCGCAGCAGGACCGTCGACGACGTCTGCGCCACCTGCTCGACGCGGTTGAGCACGTCGCGCAAGCGCGGCGATTCGCCGACGATGGCGCCAAAGTTGAATTCGCTGTGGGCGTCTGCCGACAGGATGCCGGCGTATTGCTGCAGCTGTTCGGTCAGGCGGCGGTTCTCGCGCAGCAGGGCGAAGCGTTCGATGGCGTGGATGAGGACCCCGCGCAGCTCCTTGGCGTCCCACGGCTTGGTGACGTAACGATAGATGCGGCCTAGATTGATGGATTCGATCAGCACGTCGACGTCGGTGTATGCGGTCATGATGATGCCGACGGCGTCGGGGCGGACCTCGCGGGCGGCACGCAGCAGGTCCAGGCCAGTCATGCGGGGCATGCGCTGGTCGGTGACGATCACCGCCACGTCGTGCTGTTTGGCCAGGGCCAGCGCTTCGTCGCCGCTGGTGGCCGGCAACAGGGTCAGGCTTTTGCCAAAGTTAAAGCGGATGGCATCCAGATTGTCCGGCTCGTCGTCGACGACCAGCACCGGATATTTCGCCAGCGAAAGGCCCTGCTGCACCATGGCCCACGACCGTAACACAGCACAGGCGGCGGCAGCGCTGGCCATGTTTTCGTCGAGAAAATCCCGGTTTTTTGCGCTGGCCGGCCCGACACTGATACGATCCCGCTCCTGTTGTTAATGACCAAGAGCAAGCCCACGGACGCTCCTTCGCGCGACCGGCCGTCCGGGGAGACCGCCACCGGGACGACGCCGTCCCTGTCTGCGCCGCTGCCCGCGCGCAAGCCGATGGCCCGGGCCACCCGCATCACCTTGTTCGAACGCGAGGTGCGCGAGCGGTTGTCGCGGGCAGCGCTGGATCTGCTGTTCGCCCGCGCCGAGGTGATCTCCGAAGGCCAGCGGGCCGAGCGCCGCGGCCAGGAGTCTTACTTCGGCTCGACCATGCTGACCATCGACCTGCCGGCCCTGGCGGTGGTGCTGCGCGACCCGCCCGACGTCGGCACCGCGCGCCGCCTGGCCACGTTGCTGGCCGATGACGCCCAGGTGGAAAAACGCGTGCAGGCATTGGCCACGCGCGAGGCGACGCGGGTGGCCGGCGTGACGTTGCAGGCGGTCAGCACGCATCTCAACATTCGCGCCCAGGGCGCTCGGGTGTTCATCGACGTCGACGTGGAAGGCAGCTTCTGACCGTGGACGCGGCGACGTACACCTTCGCCGGGGTGGCGAAGATCCTCGACGTCAGCGAGAGCAAGCTGCGCTATTGGGCCCAGGTGGGCTTCGTCGGCCCGTCGGTGCGCCAGGGCGGCAAGCAGCTTTACACGTTTCAAGATCTGGTCAGCGTGAAGGCGGCGAAGGAGCTGGTTGATCGCGGGTTCACCACCGCCCAGATTCGCAAAGCCCTGGCCGCGGTGACGGCGACTTTGCCGGGCGTGGATCGCCCGCTGGATCGCATCCGGGTGGCCTTCGACGGCGAATCGCTGGCGGTGGTGGCGGACGGCGGCGCCTTCGAGGTCAGCGGCCAGAAGATGTTCGGCTTTGGCCTGGGCGAGCTGGCCAAGCAGGTGGGCGAGTCCAAACCGGCTTCAGCGCGTGCGGACCGGGCGACGGCCGCGGTTGGAAATAAACGTAAATCCGAAAGCACCCCCAGCAGCTACGACTGGTTCGTGGAAGGCATGCGCCACGAGACCGAGTCAGACGGCGACGAATCAGCGGTGGCCTGTTACCGCAAGGCGCTGGCCTTGGACCCGGGCCTGGCCGCCGCGCACACCAACCTGGGCAACATCGCCTACGCCAAGGGCCAATCGGCCGCCGCGCGGACCGAGTTCGAAGCGGCGCTGGCCCTGGATCCCGATCAGCCGGAGGCCCGCTTTAACCTGGCCAATCTGATCTTGGAGGCGGGCGATCTGGAGCTGGCGGTGGCCGAATTTCGCCGCGTCCTGCAGATCGCCCCGGATTTCGCCGACGCGCACTACAACCTGGCTGTGGCCCTGGAACGCCTGGGCGGCCGATCGCAGGCCCGCGCTCACCTGGAACGGTACCTGGGCCTCGAATCAACGACCGCGCCGTGGGCGGCCCAGGCCCGCACGTTGATCGAACGGCTGGCGGCGGACGTCGCTTAACCGCGGTGACGCGCGCTAGCCACTCACGTTAGCTGCGATCAACGGCGAAGGTGATCTCACCATCGGGATCGACGTGCACCGTCACCGTCCACGGACGGCAGCACACCGCGCAATCCTGGACGAAGACCTGATCGCCCACCTCGGCGGGATCGAAGTCGGCGGCCACCTCGCCGGGTTCACCGCAGTACGGGCATTGGGCCTCTTGGTCCATAATAATTTTGCCTCTGCCGTATGATAGTCGACCTCTCGATGGCGCGCTGGTTCGTCTATGTGGTTCGCTGCCGCGACGGTTCGCTGTACACCGGGATCAGCACCGACGTCGGCGATCGCGTGGCCGCGCACAACGCCGGCAAGGGCGCGCGGTACACGCGGGCGCGGCTGCCGGTACAGGTCGTGCACGTCGAACGCAAGCGCTCGCGCTCGACGGCGTTGAAGCGCGAGGCGGCGATCAAGGCGCTGTCGCGCGGCGAAAAACTGGCCCTGGTCGCGGTGGTTTGATCATGCAGGCGGCGTGGCAGTCGGCAGCGATCGGTTGGTTGGCCCTGGCGACGGCGGCATCAGCGACAACGACGGCCAGCGCCGGTGCTGGCCGTCCATCCGCGCGCCCCGACCGGGTGCTGATCCCGGCCGGCCCGTTCATCGCGGGCAGCACGCACGGCGACGAGGACGAACGCCCGGTGCGCCGCAAGACCTTGCCGGCCTTCGCCATCGATCGCACCGAGGTCACGCGCGCCGACTACGCCCGCTGCGTGGCCGCGCGCCGCTGCAAACTGGCCAGCACCCCCGATCAAGCCACCACCACCGACGACGCGCGCTTGCCGGCGACCGGCGTCTCCTGGCGCGACGCCCAGGTGTACTGCGCGTTCGCCGGCGGCCGGTTGCCAACCGAGGCGGAGTGGGAAAAAGCGGCCCGCGGCGACGACGGACGCGACTATCCGTGGGGCGATGGCGCGGCCTGTGACAAGGCCAACTGGGGCAACTTTGACGGCGAAGGTCCCTGCTCCGACGTCAACCCCGGCCGCCCGGTCGCCGTCGGCCAGTACCCGACCGGCGCCAGCCCGTACGGCGTGTTGGACCTGGCCGGCAACGTCTGGGAGTGGGTGGCGGACAAATACGATCAGGATCCTTCGCGCCGGGTGGTGCGCGGTGGATCGTGCTGCAGCTTCTTCGTTGGCCCGCGCGCTGCCAATCGCAACGCCTGGGATCCGAACCACCGCGACGGCGATCTGGGCTTTCGTTGCGCGGGGAAGCGCTGATGGCCCGGCGGACGGCGGCGGCGACTTTTGCGCTGGCGCTGGCGCTGGCGCCCGTCGAGGTCAGCGCGGCGACGGCGCCGGCGCCGCACAAGTCGACCAAGGTGGTGGTCGGCCCGGACGCCGGTCATCACGGCGCCGAGGAAACGCCGGTGCCGCCCGAAGGAGATCAGAACCGCGAGCGCATCATGCGCATGCAGGAAGCGCTGCGGGACATCGTGCGCGGCGGAACCTTGCGCCGCCTGCGCGTCGGCATGCGGGTGATGGACGCGGGCAGCGGTCGATTGTTTTTTGAAAAGCGCGGCGACGCCCTGATGGATCCGGCGTCGAACCAGAAAGTGCTGGCCACCACCACGTCGCTTTTGCGCCTGGGCTCGGACTGGCGCTTCGGGACGGAGATCGCCGGGGCGGCGGCTGACGAAAACGGCGTCATCGCCGGCGACATCTACCTGCGGGGCAGCGGCGATCCAACGGTCCGCGCCGCCGATCTGGCGGAGATAGCGTCGTCGCTGGCCC
>DASXQB010000147.1:0-3505 GCA_036493295.1 Polyangia bacterium
GCGCAGTGATGCCGTACGGGCAATCGTCGTTGAACAACGCCGGGCCGCACGGTTTGATGGAAATTTTGTACGCCTATTCCAGTGGCGCCGGCAACAACGGTTCCGCCTACGCCGGCCTGAACGCCAACACGCCCTGGTACAACATCTCGCTGGCCGTCGACATGCTGGGCGGCCGGTTCTTGATGATTGTCCCGGCGCTGGCCATCGCTGGCTCGATGGTGGGCAAGAAGGTGATTCCGCCCTCGCTCGGGACATTCCCCACCAACGGCTCGACCTTCGCCGTGCTGCTGGTGTCGGTGGTGATCATCGTCGGCGCGCTGACGTTCTTCCCGGCGCTGTCGCTGGGAAACATCGTCGAGCACTTCGCCGCCCTGCAAGGAAAGGTCTACTAGCCATGTTTCGCCCCAAAGCCCAGTCGCTGTCTCTGTTCGATGGCGGCATCGTCAAAAGAGCGATCGTCGATTCGTTCAAGAAGCTGGCGCCGCAATACGTGGCCAAGAACCCGGTCATGTTCGTGGTCGAGATCGGCAGCGTTTTGACCTCGCTGATCTTCGTTCGCGATCTCCTTCATCGATCCAGCGCGACGGCGCCGCTGTGGTTCACCGGCATGGTCACCGTCTGGCTGTGGTTCACCGTGGTGTTCGCCAACTTCGCCGAAGCGGTGGCGGAAGGCCGCGGCAAGGCGCAGGCGGACACCTTGCGAAAGATGCGCAAGGAGACCATGGCCCGCCGCCTGGTCAATGGGCAGGAGGAGAGCGTGCCGTCGTCGTCGCTGCGCAAAGGCGACGTGGTGGTCATCGAAGCCGGGCAGTTGGTGCCTGGCGACGGCGAGATCATCGAAGGGATCGCCTCGGTCGACGAATCGGCCATCACTGGCGAATCGGCGCCGGTGATCCGCGAAAGCGGCGGTGATCGGTCGGCGGTCACCGGCGGCACCAAGGTGCTGTCCGATCGCATCGTGGTGCGCATCGCCGTCGATCCCGGCGAATCGTTTCTCGATCGCATGATCGCCCTCGTCGAGGGCGCCGCGCGCCAGAAGACGCCGAACGAGATCGCCCTGCACATCCTGCTGGTCGGCCTGACCATCGTGTTTCTGTTTGCCTGCGTGACGCTGGTGCCGCTGGCGAAGTATTCCAGCCTGGCGCTGTCGGCGACGGCCATCGTGGCGCTGCTGGTCTGTCTCATCCCCACCACCATCGGCGGCTTGCTGTCGGCCATCGGCATCGCCGGCATGGATCGCCTGCTGCAAAAGAACGTCATCGCCATGAGCGGACGCGCCGTCGAAGCTTCGGGTGACGTCGACACGTTGCTGCTGGACAAGACCGGCACCATCACCCACGGCAACCGCATGGCCACCGAGCTTCTGCCGTTGCCGGGCGTGCGGCTGGAAGATCTGGCCGCCGCCGCCCAGCTGGCCAGCCTCGCCGACGAAACACCGGAGGGACGATCGATCGTCACCTACGTCGTCGACAAGTTGCGCCAGCCGTCCGCCGACAGCCGCGGCACGTTCGTGCCGTTCACCGCCCAGACCCGCATGAGCGGCGTCGACTTGCCGAGACGTTCGATCCGCAAGGGCGCGGTCGACGCGGTGATCGCCCACGTCGAAGGCCTGGGCGGACGGGTCGGGCCCGAGTTGCGTGAGATCGCCAACCGCATCGGCGACAACGGCGGCACGCCGCTGGCCGTGGCCGACGGGCCGCGCATGCTGGGCATCATTCACCTGAAGGACATCGTCAAGGCCGGCATCGCTGAGCGCTTTGCGCGCTTCCGGGCCATGGGCATCCGCACCGTGATGATCACCGGCGACAACCCGCGCACGGCGGCGGCCATCGCCAAGGAAGCGGGCGTTGACGACTTTCTCGCCGAGGCCACGCCGGAAGCGAAGATGCGCCTCATCCGCGACGAGCAGGCCAAGGGCAAGCTGGTGGCGATGACCGGCGACGGCACCAACGACGCGCCGGCGCTGGCTCAGGCGGACGTGGGCGTGGCCATGAACACCGGCACGCAGGCGGCGAAAGAGGCCGGCAACATGATCGATCTCGATTCGAACCCCACCAAGCTGCTGGAGGTGGTCGAGGTCGGCAAACAACTGCTGATGACGCGCGGGACGCTGACGACTTTTTCCATCGCCAACGACGTCGCCAAGTACTTCGCCATCCTGCCGGCCATGTTCATGGGCGTTTTTCCAGAGATCGCGCCGTTGAACGTCATGCACCTGGCCTCGCCGTTTTCCGCCGTCTTGTCGGCCGTCATCTTCAACGCCATCATCATCGTGCTGCTCATCCCGCTGGCCTTGCGCGGGGTGAAGTACCGGCCCATCGGCGCCGCGGCCATTCTGCGACGGTCGCTGCTCATCTACGGCTTCGGTGGCATCGTCGCGCCGTTCGTCGGCATCAAGGCCATTGATCTGCTGCTGGAAGCGCTTCACATCGTTTGAATCGAACGTCTCACTGCTTGGAGATCGTCATGCGCAAAGAAATCCTCATCGCTGTGCGGGCCACCTTCGTCACGCTGATCCTCACCGGCCTTCTTTACCCGCTGGTCATGACCGGCATCGCCCAGGCCGTGTTCCCGCATCAGGCGGGCGGCAGCCTGGTCACCGACGACAAGGGCACCGTCGTCGGGTCCGAGCTGATCGGCCAGGTGTTCGCCAGCCCGGCGTATCTGCAAGGGCGGCCGTCGGCGGCCGGCAACGGTTACGACGCCACCAGCTCGGGCGGATCAAACCTCGGCCCGACGTCGAAGAAGCTGCGCGATCGGGTGGCCGCCGACGTTGATCGCCTGCGCAAAGAAAATCCCGAGGCGCCGCTGCCGGTCCCCGCCGATCTGGTGACCACGTCCGGCAGCGGCCTTGATCCCGAGCTTTCGCCCGAGGCAGCGCTGTGGCAGGTGCCGCGCATCGCTCTGGCGCGACAGGTGGCGCCGGACCGCGTGCGTTCGGTGATCGAGGCGCGCATCCAGGCCCGCGATCTGGGCGTGTTCGGCGAGCCGCGGGTAAACGTCCTGGCCGTCAACATGGCCCTGGATCAACAGTTTGGAAAAACCACCAAAAGCCCCACGCAGGGCAGCGCCCCCGCAGCGGTGAAATAGGGCCAGCGGTCGGGTGCGCTGATGCGGTCGGCGGATATCATTCCCATCGTTTCGAGGCGCCGGTCGACGCTGAAGAAGACAGCGGCGCCCACCGACCTGTCGACCAGCAGCCCGCCTCGATCGGCACGGTGGATCGTTCTGATAGCGGTGGGCGCCTTCTTTCTCGTCGCCGGTCTTTTCTTGCTGGCGGGCGACCACAATCGTCGCACGCTCGGTCGAATCGAATCCGTCGAGCGAGGGGCGATCTTCGAACGGGCATACGTGGATCTGGAAGAGACCTGCCGCTTGCCCGAGGCCGGGCGCGATCCGTTGCGCCAGCACTGTATGAACCAGGCTGCGTTCGTCCTGCTTTTCCCCGAGTGCGCAGCGGATTGTCAGCGCGGCGCGCGGTCATTCCTGCCCCACGTAGGCCGCT
>DASXQB010000148.1:0-13905 GCA_036493295.1 Polyangia bacterium
CGCCAACACCGTGCCGGTGGTCAAGCCAAGGATGCTGCCGACCAGCAAGCTGCCGGCGAAGACGCTGTACTGATTGCTGCTGGAGACGTCGCCCGCGACCACCGCGGCCAGCAATTGCCCGAGATACGCGCCGCGCGTTCCGGCCCAGAACGCCATGTTGGCCTGCCCGGCAGAAACGTTGTCACCGCGGGTGGCGGCAAATGGCAGCAGAAAACTGCCGGCCGCGCCGACCATGTAAAGCCCCACGAAGGTGCGCGGCGATTCCCCGGTGCGCACGCCGAGCGCGCCCGGCAGCGTCCAGCCGTAAAGACCGAGACCCAGCAGCGAGGTCGTCAGCAGAAACGAGACGTGGCCCGCGTCGTCGGTGGTGGCGGTGGGCGCAGCGCCGGGCGGCCCGGGCGACGGCGGCGGCGCAGCGACGGGATTGACCGGCACGGCCGGCGGCGCCGCCACCTGGCGCGCCAGGCGCAAAGCGCGAACGCGAGCCGCAAACGAGGCGGCCACGGCGCGCGCCGCCGGATCCCCGCCCAGCCCGGCGGCATAGGCGAACGCATGTTCCGCGTTGATCAGATCGCCGGCCACCAGGGCCCGAAACGCGATATCGAAGACCAGCTCGCGCTGAACGGCGATTGCGTCGGGCGCGGCCGGCGGCGGCGGGACGGCGGGCGCCTCCGTCGGTGGTGGCGCCGGTGTTGGCACCGGCGCGGGCGGAGGTGCTGGATGCGGCGAATCGTCAGCCGCTAGCGCGGGCGACGCGAGCAAGAGGTTGGCGACGGCTGCACCCGCGAGGACCAAGCTGACGTGGATTCGCACGTGCCGCTAACATAACGTGGCTGGCGATCTTATGGCCAGGACGGAACCGACGGTGCCGGCGGCGCGCGGCGGTCGTAAGATGACCCGACAATCATGAGCCGCTCACGAGCGCCGTCGTCATCGGGCCGCGCGCTGCCGGATTTTGTCCCGCAGCTGGCCACGCTGGCCAAAGATCCGCCGACCGGCGACGACTGGTTGCACGAACAGAAGCTGGACGGCTATCGCATCGGCTGCCGCGTCGACGCCGGCAAGGTACGCTTGATCAGCCGGGCTGGCCTGGACTGGACCGAGAAGTTTCCCGGGATCCGCGACGCCGCCAAACGCTTGCCGGTCGAGCAGGCCTTGCTGGATGGCGAGGCAGCGGCGGTGCTGCCGAGCGGCCTCACCAGCTTCCAGGCGCTGCAAAATTCCTTTCGCGGCGACGCCAGCGTGCCGGTCATCTACTTCGCGTTCGATCTGCTGTTCTGGAACGGCCGCGACGTGGGCCAGCAGCCGCTGCGCGAGCGCAAGGCGCTTTTGAAGCAGCTTTTGGCGAGCCACGGCGGCAACGTCATTCGCTATTCGGATCACGTCACGGGCGACGGGGCGGCGTTCTTGCGCGGCGCTTGCGGCATGGGCATGGAAGGCATCGTCAGCAAACGCAAAGACCAGGCGTACACCCCCGGTCGCAACAGCGGCTGGCTGAAGATCAAGTGCATCAAACGACAAGAGCTGGTGATCGGCGGCTTCACCGATCCAGAAGGCTCGCGGCGCGGGATCGGCGCGCTGCTGGTCGGCTATTACGACGACGAAAAGCGGCTGGTGTTCGCCGGGCGCGTCGGCACCGGGTTCACCGAACAGGTGGCGCTGGATCTGCGGCGGCAGCTGGACGGGCTGGAACGCAAGCAGCCGACGTTCGTCGCCGGGCCGCTGGTGGGATTGCCGAAGAAAGGGCTGCACTGGACCGCGCCGAAGCTGGTGTGCGAGGTGGCCTTCGCCGAATGGACCGGCGACGGCAGCCTGCGCCACCCGTCTTTTCAAGGGCTGCGCCTGGACAAGAACCCGACGGACGTCGTGCGCGAAATCCCCGGCTAACCACCGAGGGGCGGGCGATGGCGCGCGTGCTATCGTCGCCCGCGCCATGAGCCGCGACCACTACGCGCTGACCATCGATGGTTCCAAGCACGTTCAGCTGGATCAAATCGATCCGGCCGACACCGCTGGCGTCGACAAAGAAGAAGGCCACGCTCTGCTCGAAAAGCTGGGCAATGAATTCTCCGAGCTGGGGAATCTGCTGACGTATGCCGGCCAGCACGCCTTGCTGGTGGTGCTGCAAGGACGCGACGCCTCTGGCAAGGACGGCGCCATCCGCAAGATCCTCGAGTTCTCCAACGTGCAGAACGCGCACGTGGCGCCGTTCAAGATTCCGACGGCCGAAGAGAAGGCCCACGATTTTCTGTGGCGCGCGCATAAAGTCGTCCCGCCGCGCGGCCACATCGGCATGTTCAACCGGTCGCACTATGAAGACGTCATCGCCGCCCGCGTCCACCACCTGGTGCCCGAGCGCGTATGGAAGGGACGTTATGAGCACATCAACGCGTTCGAGAGCCTGCTGCGCGACGCCGACGTGATCGTGCTGAAGTTCTATCTGCACGTCAGCAAGAAGGAACAGCGCGAGCGTCTGCTGGCCCGCGAAAAGGACCCGCGCACCGCCTGGAAGCTGAACCCGGAAGACTGGCGCGAGCTGGCGTTACTGGACGAGGTGAATGCCGCCTATCACGACGCCATCGATAAGTGCAGCAGCCGCGCCCTGCCCTGGCACATCGTCCCCGCCGACAAGAAATGGTTTCGCAATCTGGCCATCATGCAGCGCCTGGTGCTGGCGCTGCGGCCTTACCGAAAGATCTGGCTTGCCACGTTGAAAGAGATGGGCAAGGCGGCGTTGAAAGAGATCCGGGCGCTGCACCGGCAGACCAATCAGCGCTGAAGGTCTCCCGCGACTAGCGGTATTCCTCGAGCAGCTTGTTCAGCGCGGCGCTGCCGGGGCAGAGCTTTTCGTACGGGATCTGCGTCAGCGGCGCGTCGGGCGTCTTGTTCATCTCGTGCATGTCGGCGCGGTCCTCGTCGAGATACAAAAGCCCGGTCGGCACCTCGCCCTTGCCCTGGTGCTCTTGCAGGTACGCGGAGACCTTCTTGACGTCGCGCGGATCGTAGTCGGCGGCGACCTTGGTGAAGCGCACCACGCTGCCGTCGTGCAAGGTCACGCTGGTGGCGCTACCGGCGTCGTAGTCGGCGGTGATCTCCTCGGCGTGCGGCACGAAGTCGGACTGCACCACCTGCATCAGGTGCTTGCGCGTGTAGAGGTAACTCTTGGTCGAGCCTTCGTGGTCGTTGAAGGTCACGCACGGCGAGATGACATCGATGATGGCGAACCCGCGGTGCGAAAGCCCTGCCTTCAGCAGCGGCACCAGCTGGGCCTTGTCGCCCGAAAAACTGCGCGCCACGAACGTCGCGCCCAGGTTCAACGCCAGCATCACCGGATCGATCGGGCTGTACTGGTTGGCGTCGCCCTTTTTGCTTTTCGAACCGACGTCCGCCGAGGCGGAGAACTGGCCCTTGGTCAGGCCATAAACGCCGTTGTTCTCGATGACGTACAGCATGTTGACGTTGCGGCGGATGATGTGGGCCAGCTGGCCAAGGCCGATGGACAGCGAATCGCCGTCGCCGGAGATCCCGATGTACTGCAACGATTTGTTGGCGGCGTTGGCCCCGCTGACGATGGACGGCATCCGGCCGTGCGCCGAGTTGAAACCGTGCGCCCCGCCCACGAAGTAGGTCGGCGTCTTCGACGAGCAACCGATGCCGGAAAGTTTCGCGATCATGTGCGGCGGCGTGGCCAGCTCGTAAAAGGCGCGCACGATGGCGGCGGTGATCGAATCGTGGCCGCAGCCGGCGCACAGCGTGGACATCGACCCTTCGTAGTCGCGCACGGTGAGACCGATTTCATTCGGGCGCAGGTGCGGGTGCAGGATGGCTGGTTTCTTGATCGACGGCATGGCGACTAACCCTCCGAATGCCCAAGCTGGCTGGTGACGCCGTCAATGACGTGGCGGCTGGACAGCGGGAAGCCGCCGTACACCAAGATCGACCGCAGCTTTTCTTTCTTCACGGCCGTCTCCATGGTCAGCAGCGTTCTCAGCTGGGCGTCACGATTCTGCTCGACGACAAAGATGCGCTCGTGGGCGGCAAGAAATGCTTCCACCCGATCGTCGAAGGGGAAGCCGCGCACGCGCATGTAGTCGGCGATGATCCCGCGTTCGCCCAGGGCGTCGATCGCCTCGCGCACGGCGGCGTCGCAGCCGCCCAGCGAGATGATGCCGAAGGTGGCGTCCGGTTGACGGCGGATGACCGGCGCCGGCACCGCCGCGGCCGCGGCCTTGTGCTTGCGGGCCAGGCGATCCATCACCTCCTGATACTCGTCGGGGATTTCGGTGTAGACGCCCAGCTTGTTGTGGCCGGAGCCGCGCGTGAAGAACGCGCCCTTCTCGTGGACGCCTGGCAGCGTGCGCGCCGCCACCTGGTCAGAATTCTCCGGCGAATAGCGATGAAACTTGGGCATCGCTTCCAGTTCGGCGGCGGTGAGCACGCGGCCGCGGTTGGGGCGATAGCGGTCGTCCCATTTGAGGCGCGGGATCACCCAGTCGTTCATGCCGATGTCGAGATCGGACAGCATCAGCACCGGTGTCTGAAAGCGCTCGGCCAGATCGAAGGCGTCGACGGCGAAGTAGAAGCACTCCTCCGGGCTGGAGGGAAAGAGCAGGATGTGCTTGGTGTCGCCGTGCGAGGCGTAGGCGCACGAAAGGATGTCCGCCTGCTGCGTGCGCGTGGGCATGCCCGTCGACGGGCCGGTGCGCTGCACGTCGATGATCACCGCCGGGATCTCGGCGTAGTACGCCAGGCCAATCAGCTCGCTCATCAGCGAGATGCCCGGCCCGGCCGTCGAGGTGAACGAGCGGGCGCCGTTCCAGTTGGCGCCGATGACCATGCCGATGGCGGCAAGTTCGTCCTCGGCCTGCAGGATGCAGTAGTTGTTCTTGCCGGTCTCCGGGTCCTTGCGGAACTCCTCGCAGAACCCTTTGAAGGCGTCCATCACCGACGTGGCCGGCGTGATCGGGTACCAGGCCGCCACCGTCGCGCCGGCGTACACGCAGCCGAGCGCGATGGCGGTGTTGCCGTCGATCAGGACGCGGTCGTCGGTGGCGTGCATCTTCTCGAGATGGAACGGCAGCGGGCAGTCGAGCTCGCGCTTGGCGTAGTCGAAGCCGGCGCGCAGGGCGCGGTGGTTGGATTCGAGGAGCGGCTTTTTCTTGGAGAACTTCTCTTCCAGCATGTGGTCGAGGATCTCCATGTCCACGTCCAGCAGCGCCACCAGCGCGCCCAGATAGGCGATGTTCTTCATCAGGGTGCGCTCGCGCGAGCTCTTGAAGATCGCGTTGCACATCTCGGCCAGCGGCACGCCCAGGAAGGTGATGTCAGCGCGGGCCAGCGACGCATCCAGCGGCCAGCTTGAATCGTGAAGGAGATAGCCGCCGGGGCGCACCTCCTTGACGTCGCGGGCGTACGTCTCGGCGTTCATGGCGATGATGAGGTCGTACTCCAGCGCGCGCGAGGTGTGGCCGCTCTTGTTGACGCGCACCTCGTACCAGGTCGGCAGGCCCTGAATGTTCGAGGGAAACAGGTTCTTCCCCGACACGGGGATGCCCATGCGGAAGATCGCCTGCATCAAAAGCCCGTTCGCGCTGGCCGACCCCGTGCCGTTGACGTTGGCCAGCTTCAGCGCGAAGTCGTTGACCCTAACGATTCTTTCTTGATGCACCGTTTTGTCCCGCGTGAGGAAGGATGAGCTCGAACTTCTGCATGTCCCAGGCCGCCGTCGGGCACCGTTCGGCGCACAGGCCGCAGTGCACGCACACGTCTTCGTCCTTCACCATTACCCGGGTGGTCTGCGGCAGCGGACCCGACACGAAGATGTCCTGGGTCTTGTTCGCCGCCGGCACGGTCAGGCGCGGCCGCAGGTCCGCTTCCTCGCCGCCCGGCGTGATGGTCAGGCAGTGCACCGGGCAGATGTCCACGCAGGCGTCGCACTCGATGCACAGCTTGTCGGTGAACACCGTCTCGACGTCGCAGTTGAGGCAGCGCTGCGCTTCCTTGGCCGTTTGCTCGAGATCAAAGCCCAGTTCGACCTCGATGTTGAGCTGGGCAAAGCGCTCGCGCAGGTCGACGTGCTTCATCTTGGCGCGCTTGGCCGGGTTGTAATCGTTGCTGTACGTCCACTCGTTGAACCCCATCTTCTGGGTGGTGAGGTTCATCCCTTGCGGTAGCCGTTCCGTCACCGGCACGCCCTGGCAGTGGTTGTGAATGGAGATCGCCGCCTCGTGCGCGTGGGCCACGGCCCAGATGATATTCTTCGGGCCGAAGGCGGCGTCGCCGCCGAAGAACACGCCCGGCAGCGTCGACTGCATCGTCGTCTGATCGACCACCGGCACGTCCCACTTGTCGAAGGTGATGCCGACGTCGCGCTCGATCCATGGGAAGGCGTTCTCTTGCCCGATGGCCAGGATGACGTCGTCGGCGGGCAAGAAGACCGTCTCCAGCACCTTGGACTTCTGACCGCCTTTACCGTCGTCGACGTATTCGACGTGGTCGAACTCCATGCCACGCAGCTTGCCGCCCTCGACCACGAACTTTTTCGGGACGTGGTTGACGACGATCTGGATCAGCTCTTCCTCGGCGTCTTCCAGCTCCCAGGGCGACGCCTTGAAGAACTGGCGCGGGCGGCGAGCCATGACCTTGATGTCCTTGCCGCCCAGGCGCCGCGAGGTGCGGCAACAGTCCATCGCCGTGTTGCCGACGCCGATGATCAGCACCTTCTCGCCGATCTTGTCGATGTGTTCGAAGGCGACGCTCTCCAGCCAGTCGATGCCGATGTGGATGCGCTCGGCGCCTTCCTTGCGGCCGGGGAGATCCAGTTCCTTGCCGCGCGGGGCGCCGGTGCCGACGAAGACGGCGTCGAAGTTTTCCTTCAGCAGCGCCTTCAGGCTGCCGACCGGCGTGTTGTACCGGATGTCGACGCCCATGTTCAGGATCATCCCGATCTCGTCGTCGAGGACGGTGCGCGGCAAGCGAAAGACCGGAACGTTGGTGCGCATCAGGCCGCCCGCTTCGGCGGATTTTTCGAAGATGACGACCTCATACCCGAGCGGCATCAGATCGTTGGCCACCGCCAGCGAGGCCGGGCCGGCGCCGATGCAGGCGACGCGCTTACCGTTGCGCTGCGCCGGCGCCGTCGGCAGGCGATCGGTGATGTCGCCGCGCAGGTCGGCAGCGACACGTTTCAAACGGCAGATGGCCACCGGTTTGTCGTCGATGCGCTCGCGGCGGCAGGCCGGCTCGCACGGGCGATCGCAGGTGCGGCCCAGGATGCCGGGGAAGACGTTCGAGTCGCGGTTGAGCATGTACGCGTCGGCGTAGCGCTCTTGCGCGATCATGCGGATGTATCCAGGAACGTTGGTGTGCGCCGGGCAGGCCCACTGACAGTCGACGACCTTGTGGAAATAATTCGGGTTACGGACGTCCGTGGGTTTCACCGGCTCTGCTCTCCGTGCTCTTGGATACGGTCGAAGGAAGCGGACTCTAAAACGAACGCGTTCCCACCGCCACCGACACCAATAAGGGAAAGCCCTGCGCGCCCGGCCATCTACGATTACGACGTTTCATTTAGCAGGTTTCCAGCGGGTTAACAAACCGCGCTCGCGCCCGCTCGCTGCGTGGAAGGGGCCTGCTGGCCCCTCCCACGGGCCCACCCCATCGCGACGAGAGCCGGGCCCGGATCTTAAACACGCACGGGGTCTCCGGCGGGCACAGCCCGCCTGCGATCCATCAGGGAATACCAACCTGGGGATCAGATGCGGCTAGGGATCAATCAGGGTCAGGTCGGTCTTGCGCGGGCGGATCTGCCAGATTTCTTCGGCGTATTGACGGATGGTGTTGTCGCTGGAGAACTGGCTTCCACCGGCGACGTTCAAGGCGGCGCGGCGCGACCACTCGCGGGGGTGGCGGTAGACGGTGCCGGCCTCGGCTTCGCGGGCGACGTAGCTGTCGAAGTCGGCGCAGACCATGAATGCGTCGTGGTCGCGCAGGCTGTTGACGATGGGTCTGTAGCGATCGCGTTCGCCCAGGCTGAAGAACCCCGAGGCGATCAAATCCAGCGCCTCGGCCAGGACCGGCGAGCGATCGATGAAGGCGCGCGGGTCGTAGCCGGCTTCCCACAGCGCGGCCACCTGGCCGGTGTCCATGCCGAACAGGAAGAAGTTCTCGTGGCCGACGGCGTCGCGGATCTCGATGTTGGCGCCGTCCAAAGTGCCCAAGGTCAGCGCGCCGTTCAGCGCGAACTTCATGTTGCTGGTGCCGGAGGCTTCCTTGCCGGCGGTGGA
The DNA here is from genome assembly GCA_036493295.1 of Polyangia bacterium. Classification (GTDB taxonomy): domain Bacteria; phylum Myxococcota_A; class Polyangia; order Fen-1088; family Fen-1088; genus DATKEU01. Next base: position 8,286 of record DASXQB010000148.1, read on the forward strand.
GATCTGCACGGACAGATCAGCCGCCGGAATGATCGCCTGGGCCAGCGACACGCCGTAGTTCGGCACGAACACCATCGCCAACCGCCCGCGCACCAGCGGATCGGCGTTGATCACCGCGGCCACGTCGTTCAGCAGGCGGATGTGCAGCTTGGCCATGGTGTAACCGGGCGCGGCCTTGCCCGCGAAGATGTACGCGCGCGGCACGCTGTCCAGCGAGGGGTCGCGCCGGATGGCCATGTAATGGCCGATGATCTGCAAGCAAGCGAGCAGCTGCCGCTTGTATTCGTGGATGCGCTTCACCTGCACCACGAACATCGCTTCGGGCGGCAGCTCGACCCCGGTGCGGGCCTGCACCAGCGGGGCCAGGGCGCGCTTGTTCTCCTGCTTGACGGTCCACAGCTCGTCCAGGAATTCGGGATCGTCGGCGAACGCCGCCAGCGCGCGCAGCCGCGACAGATCGCGATCGATCCATTCCGACGAACCAAGCCGGGCGGTGATGAGCCGGGTCAGGCGCGGGTTGGCGTACAAGATCCAGCGCCGCGGCGTCACGCCGTTGGTCTTGTTGTTGAACTTGTCGGGCCACAGCTCGTAAAAATCAGAAAGCAGCTGGCTCTTGATCAGCTCCGTGTGCAGCTGCGCCACGCCGTTCACGCTGTGCGCCGCCACGGTGGCCAGATTGGCCATGCGCACCTGCTGGCGGTGACCTTCTTCGATGATCGACATGCGCCGCAGGCGCTCGTCGTCGCCCGGCCAGCGCGTCTGCACCTGGCGGAGGAAGCGCTGGTTGATCTCGTAAATGATCTGCAAATGCCGCGGCAGCAGCTTGCCCAGCAGCGCCACCGGCCAGCGTTCCAGCGCCTCGGGCAGCAGCGTGTGGTTGGTGTACCCGAAGGTTTTCTCGGTGATGGTCCAGGCGTCGTCCCAGTCGAGGCCCTCGAGATCAACCAGCACCCGCATCAGCTCGGCCACCCCGATGGACGGGTGGGTGTCGTTCAGCTGGATGGCCACCTTCTCGGGAAATTGCTCGAAGGTGGTGTGGCTGCGTTTGTACCGCTTGATGATGTCGGCGATCGAACAGGCGACGAAGAAGTATTGCTGTTTCAGGCGCAGCTCGCGGCCTTCGTCGCTTTGATCGTTGGGGTACAGAACCTTCGAGATGTTCTCGGTGTCGATTTTTTCTTCGACGGCGCGCCGGTAATCGCCTTCGTTGAAGAACTGCAGATCGAAATCGCGGGTGGCGCGCGCCGCCCACAACCGCAGCGTGTTCACGTTGTTCACCCGGTGGCCGACGATGAACGAATCGTACGGCAACCCGATGACCGGCCGGGCCTCGACCCAGTGCGCCTGCACGCGGCCGCGGGCGTCGTGGCGCATCTCAACGCGGCCGTAGAACTTCACCGTCTGCGCGTCCTCGTGGCGCGGCAGTTCCCACGGATTTCCTAAATGCAGCCAGTTGTCGTGGCGTTCAACCTGCCGGCCGTCCTCGATCGATTGCTCGAACATGCCGAAGTCGTAGCGAATGCCGTAGCCGACCGCCGGCAACTCCAGCGTGGCCAGGGAATCCATGAAACACGCCGCCAGCCGCCCGAGGCCCCCGTTGCCCAGGCCGGGATCGCCCTCGCGCTCCAGCACGTCCCCCAGATCGAACCCGTGCTGCGCCGCCAGCGCCTCGGCCGCGCCGTACAGATCGAGGTTCAGTAGACACAATCCCAGAGACCGCCCGGTCAGAAACTCCGACGACAAATAGTAGGCGCGCTTGACGTCGTGTTCGAAGTACGTGCGTTGGGTGGCCAGCCAGCGGTGCACCAGCCGATCGCGCACGGTGTGGGCCATGGCCTGGTACAGGTCCAGCGCCGAGGCGTCGCGCAGCTCCTTGGCGCAGGTGTGCGTCAGGTGTTCCAGCACCGCGCGGCTGAAGTCGGCCGCCTCGGCGCTGGAATGCTTGGCCGCAGCGGCGGCGGCTGCTGCTTTCGGCGCTGGCGGATCAGACCAGCTATTGACCGTCATCGTCGGCCAGTTTGCGCCGGCCGTTGTAACAGCGGTGTTTCGGTTGTGACTGTCCTCGGTAACTTGCAGAGCGCGGAGGCGACGCCGTCAGCGCAACCCGGGCGCCTCGTGGCCACTGCGTGCGACGTATTCGACGTAGCCGCCGCCGTAAGGGATCGGGCCGTCGGGCGTCAGCTCCAACACCCGATTGGAAAGCTTGGCCAGAAATTGCCGGTCGTGCGAGACGAACAACATCGTGCCTTCGTAGTCGCCCAGCGCGCGGACAATCATGTCCTTGGTGGCAATGTCCAGGTGGTTGGTCGGTTCGTCCAGCACCAGAAAATTTGGCCGTTCATAAAGAATTCGGGCCAACACGAGCCGCGCCTTTTCGCCGCCGGACAGCACGCGACAGATCTTGTCGATGTCGTCGCCGGAGAAACCGAACCCGCCGGCCAGACCGCGAAGCGCGCCGACGCTGGCCAGCGGAAACGCTTCTTCGAGGATCTCGTACACCGATTTGTCGGCGTCCAAGATCTCCATGGCGTGCTGGGCGAAGTAGCCCATCTTCACGCTGGGTCCGACGCTGACGGCGCCGTCGTCGGGCGCGGTCTCGCCGGCCACCAGCTTCAGCAGCGTCGATTTGCCGGCGCCGTTGACGCCCATTATCGCCCAGCGTTCACGGCGGCGGACGTTCAGATCGAAGCCGTCGTAGATCACTCGTTCGCCGTAGCGTTTGCCCATCCGTTCGATCTTCACCACGTCCTCGCCCGAGCGGGCGCAACCGGGAAACTCGAACTCCAGCGCGCGGCGCCGCTTGGGCGGCTCGACCTTCTCGATCTTGTCGAGCTTCTTCACCCGCGACTGCACCTGCGCCGCCTTCGCCGCCTGGGCCTTGAACCGTTCGATAAAGCGCATCTCCTTGGCCAGCATCGCCTGCTGGCGCTGGTACGCCGCCTCGGCCTGCACTTCGTTTTGCGCCCGCTGTTTTTCGTAGAAATCGTGGTTGCCCGAATAGCTGGTCAAGACGCCGCCGTCGATCTCGATGATGCGGCCGACGATGCGGTTCATGAACTCGCGATCGTGCGAGGTCATCAGCAGCGCGCCTTCGTACGTCTTGAGAAAATTCTCCAGCCAGATCAGCGATTCCAGATCCAGATGGTTCGACGGTTCGTCCAGCAGCATGGCGTCGGGGCGCATCAACAAGATGCGCGCCAGGGCCACCCGCATCTTCCAGCCGCCGGAAAGCTGGTTGACGTCACCGTCCATCATTGACTGCGAAAAACCCAGGCCGGCCAGGATCTCGCGCGCTCGCGCCTCCAGCGCGTAACCGCCCAGCTCGTCGAAACGCGCCTGCACCTCGCCGAAACGATCCAGCAGCTTCTCCATCTCGTCGGCGCGGGCCGGATCGGCCAGGGCCGCCTCCAGGTGTTTCAGCTCGTCGGCCACCGTCGACACGGCGCCGGCGCCCGCCATCACCTCGGCCACCGCCGGGCGGCCGGACATCTCGCCCACGTCCTGGCTGAAGTAACCGATGGTGACGCCGCGGTCGACCGAGACCTGGCCGTCGTCGGCCGACTCTTCCTTCATGATCAACCGGAACACCGTCGACTTGCCGGCGCCGTTCGGTCCCACCAGGCCGACCTTCTCGCCGCGGTGAATGGCCGCCGACGCCTCGACGAACAGGATCTGCGGTCCGTGCTGCTTGCTGATTTTCTCCAGACGAATCACGACTGCATGGCCTCCAGCTGTGCCCAGCGCGCGTACAAGGCATCGATCGCCGCGCGGGCTGTCTCTATCTCAGCGGCAAGCGCGATCAAGCGCGGACCGTCGCTGACCACCGCCGGCGACTGGCTCTCTGTCTCCAGCGCGGCCAGCGCTGCTTCGGAAGCGGCGATGCGCGCCTCGATGGTGTCCCGGTCGCGCTGGTCTTTGAAGGTGAGCTTGGCTTTCTTGACGGCAGCGTTCGAACGGCTGCCGGCGTCGCGGCCCGGCTTGATCGCGCGCGGCACCGCCTGTGTGGCGTGCCAGGCGTCCCACTGCGAAAGCCCCACCAGCGCGGTCACCTGGCCTTCCTCGCCGGGCTTGGTGTGAAAGGCCAGGATCTGCGTCGCCACTTGATCCAGAAAATATCGATCGTGCGTCACCAGCAGCACGGCGCCGTCGAACGAGGTCAGCGCGTCTTCCAGCACCTGCAGCGTCGGCAGATCCAGATCGTTCGTCGGCTCGTCCAGCACCAGCACGTCAGCCGGCAGCAACATCAACTGCGCGATCAGAAGACGGCTCTGCTCGCCACCCGACAAGCGGGCCACCGGCAACATCATCTGCTCGGAGCGAAACAAGAACCGCTCCAGATAACCGAAGCGGTGCACGCGCGTGCCGCGGAACGAAACGAAATCGCCGTCGGGGCAGACCGTATCAGCCAGCGAACGCGCGCCGTCCAGCGATTCGCGGTTCTGTTCGAAGAATGCCACCCGAAGGCCGTCGGCGCGCACCACCGTGCCCTCGGTGGGCGCGTCGTCGCCGACCAGCACGCGCAGCAAGGTCGACTTGCCGCAGCCGTTCGGCCCCAGAAAACCGACCCGCGCCCCCGGCCCGATGAACAGATCGACGCCGGTGAACAACGCCCGTTCGCCGAAACGCCGGGCGATGCCACGCGCTTCGATCAACCGGCGCGGTCCTTTGCCGCGCGCCGTGAACGCCATGTCGACGCCGCGAACCTGATTGCGCGACGACAGCGCCGCGACTTCATCGGCCAGCGCGCCCGCTCGCTGAATGCGGGCGTCCTGCTTGGTCGTGCGCGCCTGCGGTCCGCGCCGCAGCCACTCTGTCTCGCGGCGAAGCGTGTTGCGCAGGACATCCTCGCGCCGCTCCTGCGCCTGCATCGCCTCGGCCTTGCGGTCCAGGTACGTCGCGTAGTCGCCGGCCACATCCATCAAACCAGCGGCGTTGCGGCGGTCCAACTCCAGAATTCGGTTGGCCACCCGCTGCAAAAACAGCCGATCGTGCGTCACCGTCACCGTGGCAAAGCGCGCGCCGGCCAGAAATTTCTCCAGCCAAAGAATGCTCTCGACGTCCAGGTGATTGGTCGGCTCGTCCAGCAGCAGCAGCTCTGGATCGCGCACCAGCGCCTGAGCCAGCGCCACCCGCTTGCGCCAGCCGCCCGACAACTGATCGACGGGCCGATCCGCGCCGGCCGCATCGCTGGCCAGATCCATCTTCGCCAGTAGCTCGTCGACGCGGGCTTCGTCATCGGCGGCACCCAGCGCTTCGCGCAGCGCGTCCCGTACCGTCGCGCCCGGCGTCAAGATCGGCACCTGCGCCAGATAGCCCACCCGCAGTCCGGCGCGCGGCGCCACCAGCCCCCGATCGGCGGACAGTGCGCCCGCCAAGATCTTCAGCAGGGTGGATTTTCCCGCACCATTTGGCCCAATCAGCCCAACCCGATCGCCGTCCGACAAAGTGAAGCTGACCGATTCAAACAAGGCGCGCGCCCCGAACGAATGAGCGAGCTCTTGCACCGATACGAGAATGGCCACGGCGGGCGCACTTTACACGGAACCTTGAGCGCTGCAGGTGCGGGCGGCGGGATTTCGTGCGTCCGCCGAAAACAACGCCTGGTACTCGGCGCAGGGAT
>DASXQB010000149.1:0-2164 GCA_036493295.1 Polyangia bacterium
CGTTCGAGTTCGAGCTGATCTTCGACCGCCGTCTGGATGGCGACAAGATCGAAGACACGGTGATCGAGGGCGGCGTCACGTACACCATCCCCAAGCTGATGCCGCCGGTGACCGTCACCTGGGACGGCATGCCGCTGCGGACCGATCAAGGCGCGGTGGGCCTATCGGTGGCCTATAACAGCCTAAACCTGCCCGGCGAGGATCCCGGGACGACGTACATCTTCGGGCACCCGTTGGTAGGTTTTCCGTCGTCGACGACGCTCACTTTTCATTTTGATAAGACGTCCATCACTGGCACCGGCCACGTGCCGATGATCGGCCCGGACGCCGTCTCGGTGACCACCGGGCCGTTCACGGTTTCGATCGCCGTACCGGCTGGCGGCGACGGGGGCGCGGCGGCGATGATCGCCACCGACTATCAAATCCCGCTGGTGTTCAGCAACCGCCCGGCAGCGACGCCCGTGCTCAAACCGTTCGTGTCGCTGACCATCGACGGCACCGCGGCGGATTTCGCCTTGGTGGTCAACAACGACGGCGATCTGACCACGGTTTACCTGGGACCGCCGCAGCTCGGAACCTTGTGGCCGCCGGGCGCGCGACTGGAGCTGGCAGTGAATGCCGGCCTGCCGGACATTTTCGGCGCGCCCTTGGCCACCAGCGCCAGCGCATCGTTCGTCACCAAAGGAACGCGCCAGGACGCTGGCGCAGCAGACGATGCGATCGGCGATGCGGCCGACGACGTCAACTGAACCGGCGCCGAAAGACCTCGCCGACGGCGCGCTGGACGGTCGCCTTCACGTCGGCAAGGGCGATCGACTGCCCGAGGACGCTGGACATCGATCCCATCACCGTGGCCTCCAGGCCGCAGGGGTTGATGGTGGCGAAGCGTGACAGGTCGGTGGCGACGTTCAGCGCGAACCCGTGCAGCGTCACCCAGCGCTTGACCGCCACGCCGATCGAAGCCAGCTTGCGCTCGCCGCTCCACACGCCGGTCCATCCTTCCTTGCGGCTGCCGTCGATGCCGTGGGCGGCCACCGCGATGATCAAGCTCTCTTCCAGGTTGCGGAGGTACACGTGCAGATCGCGCTCCGGCTGGCGCAGCAGAAAGATCGGATAGCCAACCAGCTGGCCTGGGCCGTGGTAGGTGACGTCACCGCCGCGTTCGATCTCGAAGATGGGCAGGTCGCCCGGCGCCACCAGGTTTTCTTTGTGCGTGCCGCGCCCGAGGGTGATGACGTCGGGATGCTCGACGAGGATCAACGTGTCGGGAATCTCGTCGCGCTGGCGCGCCGCCACCAGCTCGCGCTGCAGGGCCCACACCTCGCCGAAATCGCGCCGGCCGAGATCCAGCACCCGCGCGTCGATCAAGTCACTCACCCCATCAGCATAGCGCGCGGCGGTCACCGATTTTGAATATGGATCGCTTCGCCCAGCGCCGCCTTGGCCGCTTCCATCAGCGCCTCCGGCATCGTCGGGTGGGCGTGGATGGTCAGGCTGATGTCGTCGGCGACGGCGCCCATCTCGATGGCCAGCGCCGCCTCGGCGATCATGTCGGACGCGCCATTGCCGACCACGTGGATGCCCAGCACCTCTTTCGATTCGGCGTCGATGACCGCCTTCACGAAGCCGTCGCTGTCGGCGTTGGCCAGAGCGCGCCCCAGCGCCGCGAACGGGAACTTGCCGACCTTCACCTTGTTGCCGCGCTTCTCCGCTTCCTCGGCGGTGATGCCGGCCGAGGCGATCTCCGGGTCGGTGAAGATGACCGCCGGGATGGTCCGCACGTCCATCTCCGCTTTGTGACCGGCGATGACCTCGGCGACCACCTCGGCCTCGTGCGAAGCCTTGTGCGCCAGCATCGGCTGTCCCACCAGATCGCCGATGGCGTAGATGCCTGGCACATTGGTGCGCAGACGTTTGTCGACCGGGACGAAGCCGCGCTCGATCTTCACGCCCACTTCTTCCAGACCCAGATTCTCCGAGTTCGGGCGGCGTCCGACGGCCACCAGCACCTTGTCCGCCTCCAAGACGACGTCCTTGCCGCCTGCGTCGACGGTGACCGCGGCGTGCGTGCCGGCCTCGCTCCACGATTTGGCCTTGGCGGACGTCATCACCTCGACGCCCATCTTCTTCAGCTTGCGCGCTACGACCTGCGCCAGCTCCGGAT
>DASXQB010000150.1:0-13130 GCA_036493295.1 Polyangia bacterium
ACGATTCCGAGGATCGGCCTCGTGAACATGAACGGGCGCATCTACGATCCGCTGATCGGCCGGTTTCTGTCTCCGGATCCAACTGTCCAGTTTGTTGCCAATCTGCAAAGTTTCAACCGATACACCTATGTCCTCAATAACCCTCTCCGGTACACGGATCCCACGGGTTACTCGCTGAATGTCTGGAACTACCTCGGAGATGCTTTCGCCGTCGTAGGCGCGGTCGTCGGATGTGTCTATGCGCCGGAAGCCTGCGGCTTGTTTATCGGAGCAGCTATGGCCGTCATCAACACCCAGTCGGCGATCGCCTCCGGGGAGCCGTGGGGACAAGCGGTCGCAATCGGGATCATAAGCTTTAGTCTGTCCGGGGTGCTGTCCGGTGTTGGCGAAGGTCTCGGCGGGGCGGCGGCTGGTGGCCTTGGCATGACAGGGATGGCCGCTGGCATGACCAGCGCGGCGGTCTCCGGAGCATTCTCAGGGGCGGTGTCAACCGCCGCCAGCGACGAGATGTTGACCGGCGGACTGGGATGGAACGTGCTGGAGGAGGCAGCCGTGGGGGCAGCCATCGCCGCGTTCAGCTACGGTATCTCACATAATACTGCTAACGTCACCAAGGCCTCGGCGGCCCAGGGGGGCGAGACTGTTGACTCCGTTCTCGCCGCTGCTGGTGTCACGGGACGGCAGATAAGTTCTGGCGAGGCATTGCTCGATGCAGACACAGCCGATCTGTTCCGGGCGACCGGCGTCAATCCTCCTCAAGCGAGCGACGTTGCAGCAGTCGCGATGGTACCGGGAACGATGGTTTACCCGGGGATGGCAGGATATGCGGTACCGAAGGCTACTGGAGTGCTCTTTATCGGTGGCAATGCGTCCTTTTCGTTGTGGTGGGGGGGAGGAATTTCGGCGGGGTTGGCGGTCGACAATAATGGCGGCTGGGGTGTGTTGATAGCGCCTTCCGCGAGCATCGGTCCTTCAGTGGGCGCGACCTTGGGGCCTACTATCCAATGGTATCCGAGGCTGACGTCCGTCGGCCAATTGGCAGGGTCCGGAGTTGCCTTTGATATCGACGCTGGACCGATAACGCTGCAACTACCTGCGAGTATTCAGAGTGGGGCGTCAACAAATCTGTCTGTTGGAATGGGCGCGGCCGGTGGTACCCGAGTTAGCTTCGGAGCAATGGTGGGGTCAAAGTTAGAATATTCATATGCGTTTATGCCGTGGGGTAACAGATAGTGGAACTCGTTATCTTGATGTTTATCGTAATGGCGGTTGGTATGCAGTACTTCAAGTATCGAATAGCCCGAGAGATGAAGGGCGATAAATGGAAGAGTGTCGTCAATACTTTTGGAGTTCTGTTTCCAGAACCGCCGCGGGCGCGTCAGTTCCGTAATTTCCTCGTTGTTTGGTTGTTGGTTTGGATGTGCTCAATGGGTGCCTATATGTTATTCGGCATCGCCCACATTCAAAAATAAGCCTCTCCGACAGGATCGGAAAAGCGCGGGGAAGATACCTCAACTGGCCTTGCGGCCGTCGGCCGGGTCGAGCTTGATGTTGGAATTTCTAGCGAGGGCTTCGGCGTACTTGATGACTGCATTGCGGTCAGCCGGGGGAAGCTTCTCGATGATGCGCAGGCGACGCCAGATGCGGACGTCGAACGGGATCTGAACGTCCTCCGCGGTCTGGCCGCGGCCGAGGAGCTGGTCTGCGGAGACGCGGAGGACGGCGGCGAGCTGGTTGAGAACGTGGGCGGGTGGGCGATCGCCCTGGCCCTCATAGTAGGCGACCATGCGCGTGAAATGCCGATGCGCTCGGCGAGCCTGACTGAGTCCGCGCCCCTTTCGGAGGCTGGCCATTCGCTGACCGAAGGTCTCGGCGCTTCTGGTGACGGTCTTGGGCATGGGTGGTCGTCGGAGAATTCCGACGACCAAGTCTAAGGGCAGTTTTTCGATGGCCCTGGCGAGCCGAGGAATTCGCGCGATCGACTGCTCGACGCACGTGGCTTCCACTCTGCCACCGATTCGCCCATCGCGCAGGCGCTCAAGGTATGAGCGCCAGCGGCGAGCGAGGCGGAACGGTTACTCCTCGAAAGATCGCCTTTTCTCGGTGGCGATCAACACTCATGTGCGGCACCATGGCCCCATGTTCTCGGCAGCGCCTTTTTGTCCCCGCCTCCAGCGACTCGCGGTCCTGATAGCACTGACAGCCTCCCTCGGCTGTGGTACCAGTCGTCGCTGTCGCAATTTCATCACCGGCTACTCGACGCAATCTCAGACGACAGACACCCGATTTACAACGCCGACCATGTCGTCGTCGTTTTTCTCTGTGAGCTGCGCATTCGATCCGCCGTCGCTACTATCCAGTTGCACCCAGACCGCGCCTGGTGACGTGTTGACGGATGGCACGCAAGGACCAGACAAGATCACTACCACGGTAGTGATGTGGGATAAATTCGACGATTTTTTCAGCGAATCTCTGATGGGTATGAACAGGTCGCGGTCCCAAGCCACAACTTACCCGCCGTTCCAAGACGGGTCACAGTGTGTGATCACGACGCAATTGGCGTACGACGATCAGAAACGGATATTGTCGGCAACCGCCAACCCGGCGTCCGCGTGCATGGATGGCAATAATAGTATCTTTCCCCCCAGTCATAAGTACGATTCCTGGGAGCCGCGAGGCCGTCCCACGCATGGCACTTCTACAACGACAAGAAACGCATGCCCCCCCATTGACGACAAGTGGGCCTACGACGACGGCGCCAGGACTGTGACCACCACAGAGAGCGGCCAGGATAGCTGCGTCGGGCTGGAGACCTTTATCAGCAACTACGATCAGAATGGGTTTGCCTTATCAAGCGTGTCAGAAGCGAAATTCCCGGTGCCGACGGACGGGTCACTCATAACGTTCAGCCACTCCGATATCACCTCAACCATCACCGCGATCCAAGAGATCTGCGACGACTAACGACGTCGCCCGAGTTACGATCTTCGCGTTGATTCAAGACCCTTACGGAATCGACCAACAGGCAAGACTCGCCTTCTCGCGTGTGACCAGCGGCGCTCTCTCGGGGAACGACCGCCGCTCGAATTTGGCGAGCGATTCCCCGAGCGGCCTGGCATGCTGGCTGCGGCGAAGGGCAATAGATCGTAAGCGTCGGAAGAACGGTGCAGGGACACTACTCGGGGTGACTACTTCGAAGAACGTCATATTCCGAGCGGCACCACCGGCATCGGCACTAACGCACCCGCCTCGTTAACACATACAAATGTTGTTTGGCTGGAGTCGCCATGTTGGAAAATATCTCGACCAAAAATCTGCTCACCGTTTGAGCTCCGCCATGTCATTTGAGTTTCTGACACCGTGTAGCGAATTTCTTCGGGAGCTCGGGGCCAGTCAGCGCAGGACGATTTGTCGGGTGAAAGGGTCATGGTGCTGTCTTGCACATTGACAGTAAACGTTCCCTCGACATGTTGACGCTTGTAAGCCACAGTCGGATTTAGTTCGTGAAACTCATAGTCATGGCTAAATCGCCGATTGTTGGTCAGTTCGACCATTTCGTAGTAATCGGTGACCAGAACAGCCCACTTACCTACCAACGGTTGAGCCGCGGCAGGAAGGTCGGCGGTCGAGTCGCCGCAGCCCGTGAATATTAAAAAAGCCAACCGAAATCCCCAACGCATTCGGCGACGGTGTCAGGGTGCCAGTTACGCGACAAGCTGAACTATTGCTCAGCTCGCTGTTGCGACGGGCTGATCGTTACTCGACTGTCAGTTCACCTTCTCGGCCCGCCCCGTCCGGTGGCCCCACACCGCATCCCACCCCCGCCGGTAATCCTCGCTGGCCACCTGCGCCGGTCCGCTCGGCGCGTCTTCGACGCCGGCCCGTTCTGGGTTCGGGCTCGCCAGCTCGACCTTGACGTCGCAAACGAACGGATAATCGGCGCGCGGTTTCAGGCTGATGACCTCGCCGTCGATGTTCTTGCCTTCGCGCAGCGGGCGCAGCGTGCCCATCTCGACCGGCTGGTCTTTGGCGCGGCGGCGCAGGATCTGAAAACCTTCCTGATCGTCCGTGCGGCCGCAAATGACGGCCACGTCGTCGGACTGGCGGAGGCGCTTGCTGCTCTGAGGGCGTCTGGCCATGACTGACCTCTGAAGTATGGCACACCGATCGCCCGCGCGCCCCGCCACGATCGTCACCGGCGCGTTAAGGGTATGCTTCGCGTCCAAGATGACGACGCGACGGGCCTGCACAGCGACGCTGGCTTTGTGGGCGGCGGCGCTCTTAGGGTGCGGCGGCGCGCGGCCGCTCTTACGCACGCGGCCGGACGATCATCCCGGGCCAGTGGATCCCGAGGTGGCGCGTCTTCCCAACGTGCGCGGCCACTTCATCCCCGACGACGTCTTCGGCGGCACGATGTATGCGCTGACCGCCGGGCCGTCACGCCAGTGGCCGGCGGCGCCGCCGCTGTTTCTGGTGCACGGCCTGGGCGACAAAGGGGTGCGCGATTTTTATCCGCTGCTGCCGACGCTGGCGGCGCAGCGGACGGTGGTGCTGTTCGATCTGCCGGGGTTCGGGCGCTCGACGCGGGCCAACGCCGAATACACGCCGGATCGTTACGCCGCCGTGCTGGCCCGGGTGATTGATCGCTATGCCGGCGGGCCGGTCGACGTGCTGGGGCATTCGATGGGCGGCGCGATCGCGCTTTTGCACGCGTCGATGTACCCGCAGCAGGTGCGCCGGCTGGTGGTCATCGACGCCGCCGGCATCTTGAACCACGAAGCGTTGCTGTCGCACCAGGTTCATCGCGCCACCGATCCCACGGCGCGATTTTTCCCCAAGCTGGCCGAGTGGGCGCTGGACAAGGCGGCGGCGGTGATGGACGAAGGCCGCAAGCTGGACGCCGCCACCGAGCTCATCATGCAGTTCGGTCCGCTGCGCCAGCAGGTGCTGCGCGGCGATCCGGGGGCCATCGCCGCGCTGGGGTTGGTGCTGCAGAACTTCGGGCCGGTGCTGGGAAAGATCCAGGCGCCGACCACGCTGATCTGGGGCGCGGAGGACAACGTGGCGCCGCTGCGCACCGGGCAGCTTTTAGTCGATCGCCTGCCGCGCGCGCAGTTGACGGTGCTGGACGGCGTCGGCCACGATCCGATGGAGCAGGCGCCGGCGCGGCTATTGGCTTTGATCGACGGTCACCTCACGGCGCCTGAGAAGACGCTGTTGGCGCCGCCGCCCCCGGCCGCGCTGGCGGAGCGCGGGGATGTCACCTGTCACGGGCAGACGGATATTTTCTATGGTCCGGGTCTTTACGGCACGATCGTCCTGGAGGACTGCGCCCGCGTCACCTTGGAAGGCGTGCGCGCCGACAAGCTGGTGCTGCGCCGGAGCAGCGCCCGCGCCGTGCACGCCGTGGTCACCGGTGGCGTGGCGGCGCAGGGGTCCGAGCTGATGATGACCGGCGGTCAAGTGACGGGCGCGGTGGCGCTGGAGCTCGACGACAGCCAGCTTGACCTGGCTGGCGTGGCGATCACGGCGACCGAGCAGCCGTATCGCCTGGGACCCGGCAGCCGTCTGCTGTTTTCGGTCTGTCCGCTGCAGACGCCGGCCGGGCTCAGCTATTTACAAGGATTTTACGGCGGGCCGCCGCCGCCACCGGCCGCGCCCCACCCCTGACCGCGCCGCGCTTAGTGAACTTCGACCGACGTGGACTGCGAAGCGAACATCGGGAATCCAATCAGCATCAGGATCGCGCCGCTGATGAGGTACACGTATCCTTCGGTCTTGTAGACGTCGCTGACCGTGGTGGTTCCGAATTCATCGGTGGTGGTCTGGTTGCCGACGGCCAAGAAAAGCCCGCCCGCTGCCGCCGCCGCCACGCCGCCCATGGCCAGGCCGAACCCCACCCACTTCTTCACTTTGGATCCGGTGGCGGCCTTCACCACCACGTCGCCGTTCGGTCGTGGCAGGTGGAATGGCTCGGATGGATTGATGGTTCCGCCACCGACGCGGTAAAGCGCGGTGGGATCGACGGTCGTTCCGCACGGCATGGTGCAGACGTCGCGCCAGCTCAAGCTTAACTGTTGAATACGCGCCCGCGGATTGTCGGCGAAAAGACGCAGCACCGGTCCCGCGCCAGGCGCCACCCCGGGCACGTTGGAATAGCTCACCGGCGGTGGGCCACCGGGATAGGTTCCGTAGGCGGGCGGCGGGGATCCCGGCGGCAGCGTATATCCGGGCGGCGGTGGATACGCGGGCGGCGGGATTGCCGGTTCAGGCGCCGCTGCGGGCGCTGGCGTAGCGGCAGGAGCGGGTCCGGGCGCGTTCTGCGCGTGCGCCGCGGTGGCGAGAAGTTGCGCCAGGGCGCTGGTCGACAGAAGCAAACCAAGGGAGATTTTTTTCATCGGGTCACCGGCGGCAAGGTAGCGGGCCCGAACAATTTGGTAAAGACGATTGCGCGCCGTCGGGTGATCAGGCCCACCGAAAGACGCGCAGCCCGGCCAGCCAGCCGACCACGCCCCAGCCGGCCAGCACCAGCAGCGGCGCGCCCAGCGCCGCCAGCGACGCGCCGTCGGTCATCACGGCGCGCAGGGCATCGTTCAGCGCGGTCAGCGGCAGCAGCGACACCAGCGGGCGCAGGGCTTGCGGAAAACGCGTCGACGAGAAAAAAATGCCCGACAGCATGAACATCGGCAGCATCACCAGGTTCATCAGGCCGGTCACCGTCTCGGGATTTTGCGCGCGGCTGGAGACAAGAATGGCCAGGCCGCTGAATGACAGCGCGCCGGCCAGCACCACCGTGCCCAGGGCCGCCCACGATCCGTTCATCTGCACGTGAAAGATGAGGCGGGCGAAAATGATCAGCGCGCCGACCTCGAACGGAATCACCAGCAGGCGCGCCGTCACCTGCGAAAACAGAAGCTGCCAGCGCCGCATCGGCGTGGCCAGCAGGCGCTTGAGAATCTTGCGCACGCGCATGTTCACGATCACCCAGCCGAGGCCCCACATCGATCCCGACATCACGTTCATGCCGATGAGGCCCGGGACCAGAAAGTCGATGTAGCGAGAGCCGGGCTCTTGCACCAGGTGTTCGGTGACAAGCAACGGATCGGCGCGGCCGGCGGCGCGCTGCAGGGCCTGGTCGACGACCGCGCGGGCCAGGCGCGCTTCGGGGCGCATCGGATCGAAACGATAGTCCAGCGCGCCGCCCGGCTGGGCGACGACCAGCTGCACCTGGCCGTTGCGCAGCTTCTCGCGCGCCGCGGATTCCGACAGTCGCTGCACGTCGATCCCGGCGGCAACCAGGGCGCGGTCAACCGTCGGTGGCGAACTCTCCAGCACGCCAACCACCACCGGCTGCTTGCTCTGGTTGCTGAACGCCACGCCCAGCGCGGCGGCCAGCAGCACGGGAAAACCGAAGACCCAGAACAGCGTCCCCGGCTCGCGCGCGATCTCGCGCAGGCGCAGCAGACTGAGCTGCCACAAAGGATGCGCGGTGAGCTTCAGGCGGCGCGTCCTTGCAGGCGTTGGTGTTCGTCAGTCCGACCAGGCTTCATGGCCGGCGGAGCGTAGCAGCGTTTGTTGAAAAGGGTTCTCTTTGCGCCACAAATCACCGGCCAGAACGCTGGTGATGCCCGAGCGAAGTTCCTCGCCGCGGGTGTCGATGAAGAAGAGCCGCCGCACCATCTCGTGGTTGTAAAAACGGTGAATCAACGCCGCAAAGCTGCGGTAACCGATCTCCATGTGCTTGGAATGTTCGGCCAGCAGGGTCTCGTCGGCCTCGCGTCCGTCGCGCAGGGCCGGGCTCAGACGATCGGTCAAGTACTCGGCGCCGAGCATGGCCAGCGACACGCCCGACGAGAACACCGGATCCAAAAAGCACGAGGCGTCGCCGATGCAGCCCCAGCGCACGCCGTAGGCGCGGCGGTTGCGGTAGCTGAAGTTGCGAATGATGCGCGGTTCGGTGGTGGTGGCGCCGGCGATCAACCGTTGAATCAGCGGCGACCGCGCGGTGGCGTCGGCCAGGAGCTCCGGCGACATCCCGGTCTGCTGGCTGACGATGCCGACGCTCAGCCGCCGGCCGGCCAGCGGGATCAGCCACATCCATCCCATCGGCACCATCAGCACCTTGATGTTGCCGCTGGCGTACAGCTCGTCGGCGACGGCCGGGGCGATGCCGTCGTAGTGACGAAACACGGCGGCGATGCCGAAGCCCTTCAGCGGCTGGACGGTGTGGTTGGTGCGCGCCAGCAGCGCGTCCTGCCCGGTGGCGTCGATGACGTAACGGGCGCGGTGGACGGCGCCATCGCGCGTGGTCAGGCGTGCCTCGGCGGCGTCGGTGTCGACGCTGGCCACCGCCACGCCCTGGCGGATCTCCGCGCCGTGGCGTTCGGCGCACAGAAGCAGTTCGTGATCGAAGCGCGAACGTTCCACCTGGTACGCGCTCTTCGGCGTGCCTTCCAGGCCTTCGGCGAAGGTGAAGGTCGCCGTCTGGCCGGTCGCCTCGTCGATGAACTCGGCGCCGTCCTTGCGGATGAACCTGTCGAACGGCAGCGTGACGCCCAATCGCGCGAAAATCGGCAGGTCGATGGGCAGCAGCGATTCGCCGATGTGAAAGCGCGGAAAGATCTCTTTTTCCAGCAGGCGCACGCGGTGTCCGGCCTGGGCCAGCAGGTTGGCCGCCGTCGATCCGGCCGGCCCGCCGCCGATGATCAAGACGTCGACGTCGACGTCGACGTCGGCCAAGTCGGCCGCTTTTTCGCCGGTGGTCTTCACGGCTCAGCTCATCTTTCGAAAGATCAGCGATGTGTTGATGCCGCCGAAGGCAAAGTTGTTGTTCATGACGACGTCCATCCTGGCTTTGGCCTGCGCCTCGCCGCGCACGAAGTTCAGTGGCGCGCAGCGGGTGTCGACGGTTTCCAGGTTACGCGTGGGGGGGACGAAATTTTCGCGCATCAGCGACAGACAGAACGCCGACTCCAGCGCGCCGCACGCGCCCAGCGTGTGTCCGGTGTGGCCCTTGGTTGAACTGATCGGCACGTCCGGTCCCAGCACCTTCAGCGTGGCGTGGCTCTCGGCGATGTCGCCGGCCTCGGTGCCGGTGCCGTGCGCGTTGATATAGTCGATCTCTCCCGGCGACACGCCGGCGTCGGCCAGCGACTTGCGCATCGCCGAAGCCATCCCGTCGACGGACGGCATGGTGACGTGTTCGCCGTCGCAGCTGGCGCCGAAACCGATCACCTCGCCGTAGATGCGGGCGCCGCGCCGGCGGGCGTGGGCTTCGCTTTCCAGCACCAGCGTGCCGGCGCCTTCGCCCACCACCAAACCGTCGCGGGCGACGTCGAACGGGCGCGGGCTGGCATCGGGGCGCGTGTTGTACTGCGTGGACGTGGCGTAAAGGATGTCGAAGATGCCGGCGTGCGAAAAGTGCATCTCTTCGGCGCCGCCGCACAACATGACCTCGTGATAGCCGTGCTTGATGGTTTCGTACCCTTGCCCGATGGCGTGGCTGCCGCTGGTGCAGGCCGAACACGTCGACAGCACGCGCCCGCGGATGCCGAAGTACTGGGCCAGATTCACCGTGGTGGTGTTGCTCATGAACTTCAGATACGTGCTGGCGGCGATGCCCTGAAATCCGCGACGCTCGAAGACCTTGCGACAAAATTCTTCCGTCGACGCCGACGAGCCGTGCGTCGAGCCGTAGGCCAAACCGGTGGCGTCGGACTGAATGATCTCGGGCGGCAACCCGGCGTCCTTCACCGCTTGCTCGGTGGCGTAGGTGGACAGGATGGCGACGCGGCCCATGGTGCGAACCTGCTTGCGGGTGTAATGACTGATCGGCGCATCGGCCACCGCCGCCAGCCGCGTTCCCAGGCCGGCGACCTGATCCCACTCCGGCATGGTGACGATGCCATGCCGGCCGTTTTTCAGCGCCGCCGTGACCGTCGCCAGATCGTGTCCAATAGGTGAGGTCAGGCCGATGCCGGTGACGAACACGCGCGCAGTGCTCACAGAAGACCTCCGTTGATGCCGATCACCTGACCGGTTATGTATGCCGCATCGTCGCTGGCCAAAAATCGCACCAGCTTGGCCACCTCGATCGCTTGCCCCAGGCGGCGCATGGGGATTTGCTTCACCGCTTCATCGCGCGGCAGATCTTTCAGCATCTCGGTGTCGATGAGGCCCGGCGCCACTGCGTTGACGGTGACGTGACGTTTGGCCAGCTCTTGCGCCAGCGAACGCGTGGCCCCGATGAGACCGGCCTTGGCCGCTGAATAATTCACCTGCCCGCGGTTGCCCGTCTGCCCCGAGATCGACGAGATGTTGATGATCCGCCCCCAGCGCCGCCGCACCAGAGGCATCACCAGCGGCCGCGTGACGTTGAAAAACCCGTCCAGCGTGGTGCGCGTGACCAGCTCCCAATCGCCGGGCGGCATGACCGGGAACGAATGGTCGCGCGCGATGCCGGCGTTGTTGACGATGATGTCGATGGTTCGTTCGCCGTCGGTGAACGGGGCCAGCGCGGCGTCGACGGCAGCGCGGTCGGCGACGTCGAACGGCAGCAGCGACGCCGTGCCGCCGGCGGCGACGATGCGGGCCTGGACGGCCTCCGCTTCGGCTTTTTGCCTGCGGTAATTGACCAGCACCGCGCAGCCGGCGGCGGCCAGCTCCTGGGCGATGGCGGCGCCGATGCCGCGGCTGGCGCCGGTGACCAGGGCCAGGTGTTTCACGCCACGTCCTCGGGCAGCGGGCCCTGATAAACGTTCAGCGTTCCCGACGCCACGGTCTCGGCGCCGCGCTGGACCCGGCAGACGAAATTTCCCAGATCGCTGTCGCCCCAGGCGCGTCGCGCTTCGACCAGCAGCGTGTCGCCGACCAGGAACGCGTCGACGGCCAAGGTCAGCTCGCGGCAGCCAAGCAGAAACCCGATGCGCGGCGGCTTGCCGGCGGCGTGCGCCGACAGACCGGCGAAGGTGGCCACACATTGCGCCATGTACTCGATGCCTATCACGGCGGGAACGCGCCCATCCTCGACGAACGGCGACCCGGCCGCAATTACGACTTCGCACGTCGCACTGTCGGCGTCGTGCGCCACCACTCGATCCAAAAGCAGCATCGGCGGCTTGTGCGGGACCAGGTCGCGAATGGGGGGGAACATTTTCGTCGCAGTCATGGCGGCAGCGATCCCGGTTGGACGCTCACCGACCAGCCCGGTATTCCCGGCGGGGCCAACAAAACTCGTCCACCGCGCCGTTCGCGGATGGCCGCCGCCAGCGGCAGCACCGCCGCCACGGGGGCGTCGACCTCGACGGGACGGAAGGCGGTTGGTGTTGTCGCGGGGGAGAACGGCGCGGTCATCTCGCTCAACCGGGCCAGCGTTGTTCGTGACGGAAGATGAGACGCGGCCGGCGGCGCCAGCACCAGCGCCGCGGCGATCGGTTCACCGCCAGGTGCCGCGCCCAGGACCACCGGCAGCGGCTCGTCGGCGACGATCAGCAAGACCAGGTCGCTGTCGCCGTCGCCGTCGCTTTGACGGACGATCATCATCGCTTCCAGCAAGGCCATCGCCACCGTGTCGTTGCCCGCCGCCAGCGACATCGCCGGCGCCTTGTTTTCGTGGGCGATCGACAGCGCGCCGGCCGCGCTGTTGTGCACGCTGTTGTGAAAACGCGTCGGCGACAGCGCACCCTCGTCGATCAGCTCGCCCAGCATCTCGACGGTGGTGGCAAGCTCACCAAACGCCGAGCCGACCACCACGCGCATCCGCCCGAGCGACGCGCCCGCCTGCGCGGCGGCCTGCGCGGCGACCTCCGCCACCATCTGCGTCAGCAAGCTGCTGCGCCGCCGCGGCCGTCCCGCCGGCCGCCTCGCCGCCGGTGCCGCCGCCGTCGCCCCGACCGTCCACACCGCCAGGCCCAGCACATCCACAACCGGTGCGATCATGCCGCCCGCCCGAAGATCACGCTGACGTTGTTGCCTCCGAAGGCGAACGAATTGCTCAGCACGGCCCGGCAGCGCCGTTCCATTTTCCGCGTCGGCACGTTCAATCCCAGCGCCGCATCGACCGGGTCGGCGCCCAAGCTGGCCGGGATCCAGCCTTGCTCGACGGCGACGATGGCGAAGATGGCTTCGGTGACGCCGCCCGCGCCCAGCAGATGACCGGTGTATCCCTTCGTCGACGCCACCGGCACGTCGCCGCCAAACAATGACGTGATGGCTTTCCCTTCCGACAGATCGTTTTGCCGCGTGCCCGGGCTGTGCGCGTTGATGTGATCGATCTCCGTCGGGAGCAGGCCCGCCTGCGCCAGCGCGCTGGCCATCGCTGTCCGGGCGCCCTGGCCCTCCGGGTGCGGGGCCGTCATGTGGTAGGCGTCCGACGATTCGCCGCTGCCCAGCAGCGCCGTCGCCGCGTCACCGTCGCGTTCCAGCAGCAGGTACGCCGCCCCTTCGCCCAGGTTGATGCCTTTGCGGGCGGTGCTGAACGGCCGGCAGGTTTCGTCGCTGAGAATGTCCAGGCTGTGAAACCCACGCAGGGTGATCTGGCAAAGCCCGTCGACGCCGCCGACTATCACCGCGTCCGCCACGTCGTTGTCCAGCAAACGCTGGGCGCTGGCGATGGCTTTGGCGCTGGCCGAACACGCCGTTGAGACCACATACGCCGGACCGCCGATGCCCGCCGTCACCCGCACCGCTTCGATCAAGCTGCCGAACGAGTGCTGGCGGTGAACGTCGTAATCGTCCGGCAACGCGCCGGTGCGCCGAAAAATGCCGTACGCCTGTTCGGTGCGGCCCAGTCCAGCGGTGGTGGTGCCGACCACCAGCGCGACGCGGCCGGCGCCGCGGCGAGCGACGGCGCGCGCCACCGCCGGCAAGATCTCCACCAGCCCCGCTACCGCCAATCGCGCTGTTCGACTGTCATGGTCGGCCAGCCGCGCCGACAAGGCCGGCAGCGGATCGGCCATGACGCCGGTCGGTGCGACGAAAGGAACGTCCAGCGGGCAGGCCCGCAGCCCCGAGCAGCCGGCGTCCAGCGCGGCGATCACCTTTCGCGTGGACGTGCCCAGCGCGTTCACCGCCGCATACGCCGTCACTGCGTACGCACGCGTCGATCGCCGATCGCTGGGGGCCCCGGACAT
>DASXQB010000151.1:0-6525 GCA_036493295.1 Polyangia bacterium
GAGGAGCTTCAGCGCAAGGAAAAGGTCCGGCCGGTGGAATTCGTCGTGCAGCCCGAGATGACCGTGGTGGCGGACAGCGCCCTTGTCCGGGTGGTGCTGGAGAACCTGCTGGGAAACGCCTGGAAATTCACCTCGAAGACCGTCGCGGCGCGCGTCGAGCTGGGCACGCGCGAACAGGACGGCAAGACGGTGTACTTCGTGCGCGACAACGGCGGCGGCTTTGACATGAGCCAGGCGCGGCGCCTGTTCACCCCGTTCCAGCGTCTGCACAGCGAGGCGGAGTTTCCCGGCACCGGCATTGGCCTTGCCACCGTCAGGCGCATCGTCGATCGCCACGGCGGCACCATCTGGGCCGAAGGCCAGGTCGGCCACGGCGCCACCATCTCGTTCACGCTGCCGGCCCCGCGCGCGAGCTGATTCGACGCCGCGCCGAGCGACGGCGTCGGCGGCACGCCCACACAAATGTGGCCACGCCCGCCAGTACCCACCCTCGGCCATTGTCGTCGCGTGTGCTTGGCGAGCCGGCCAGCGCGCAACCGCCGGCGTTCTGATCCGTCACGCTGGCGTCAGCGGCGGCGGGCGGCGCGCTGGCGCGATCCACCGCGCTTCCGTCAACGGGCGCGGCGAGCCCGGCGTCGGTGGGCGCGCCCGCGTCGGGCGAAGGCGGCGGCGGGTATTTGTGCACCACGCTGGTCATCACGCCGATCCACGCCGACCAGTTTTCCTCGACGAACGGCAGCACCAGCTCGTTCGAGATCCCGAAGCCGCCCAGCGATTCTCCTGGCCGCAGCTCGACCTCGAGGCCGTTCGGCAGCTGACTTCGAAACCAGTCGCTCGAGCACCCGCCCTCGCCGCCGCCGATGCCGAAGCACGACTGCGCCGGGAGCTCCGCCCCGTTGATCGAATTGAACGTCGCGGAATAGGCCGTCGCCCACGCCTTGTCTTCGTCGACGTCAGGCGATTTCGTTTCGATGAAGCACAGCGGGTACATCACTTCATCCGCCGGCGAGTGATAGTCCATGTAGAAACGCAGGTTCTTGTGGGCCTGGGCCAGCTCGCGCACCGCTTGCGTTTCAGGCTCCGAAAACGCGCCCGTCCCCGGGTACGTCTCCTGGCTGCAATCATCGACGGGCGTGCCCATGCCCCACCACTGCCCCCAGTTGCGGTTGAGGTCGACGTTGCACGCCGGGTTCATGTTCTTGCGCTGCAAGCGCGCGCCGTTGTGGCTGGCCACGTATCCGTCTGGGTTGACCACCGGAACGATGAAGATCTCCAGCCCGTCGACGACGGCCTTCACGCGCGCGTCGCTCGGGTACTGCCGGACAATCGCGTCGACGAAACCCATCACCACCATGGGCGACGCCCACTCGCGGGCGTGCTGCGTGCCGGTGATGATCACCGCCGGGCGATCGGTGCCGACCGGCGTGGTGGAGACGCGGATGGCCTTGATGTCGCGGTTCTGGATGCTCTTGCCGATGGTCGTCACCGTGGCGCGCCCGTCGCTGGCCGCCGCCAGCTGATCCAGATACTGATAGATGGCGTCCAGCTCTTGCACCTGCTGAAAGAAGGCGCCGAACAGGTTCAGCTTGCCGGGGGAGGAAGCGTGCGCCGGCCGACCGGCGCGCCGCTGTTCGTACCCGCGGTCGATCATCGCTTGCACGTCCACCGGCTGGACGACCAGGTCGATGCCCAGCGCGCGCAGGCGGGCCAGCGTCGCCGGACGAATCACCAGCACGTGCGGCCCCAGGCGCGGCGTGTGCGGCGCCAGCACAAACTCGCTGTATCGCCATAACGCGCGCACGTCGGCGCCGTCGCGAGGTCGAGCCGTGACATAGAGATGATCACGATACGGCTGGGTGCGCTCTGCCGCGGCGACGGACGCGATCCCCGCCTGCGGGATCGCGCCGTCGTCTGCACCACGACAGGCAACGCCGACCACCGCGGCTGCCAGCAACCAACTGACCGCCACCCCTTTCGAAACCGCCGCCGACGCAGACGCCCGCTTTTTCGAACGACGCCCCTGGTCTTCGGCCATCACGGCCGGCCTATTCAGCAACGGACGTACCAACAACGCCAGGGCCAATTGGCCCGGATTTCCGCGGCCCCAAGCCACCCACCGCGCCGCCGCCGATCGCGGTGCCGCGTCCTTGCGCATCACGGCCAAGCGGCCGCGCGTCATGGGCGCCTCAACAATTCGCCCAATGCCCGCGCAACACCATTTTCGATCGGAAAAACACGCGCTATTGTGACGTTGGTGGCTGCACGCCGAATCACCTCGCGGCTGGTCGCCCTGGCGGCGACCGTGACCGGGTTTGCGACGACGGTCGCAACGACGGCGACGGCGGTCGTCAGCGGCTGCACGTTCAACCTGGCCGATCCCATCGCCTTGCCCACCGAGCTGCCGGTGGTGCTGGCGGCCGCGCAACCTGAACCATGGGCCATCGTCCTTGACGACGTGAGCGTCTACTGGACCAACGACAGCGCGTTGGATCTGACGCAGGGATCAGTGGGCAAGGTACCCAAGGACAAATCGCACACGCCGTCCACGCTGGCCCGGTCACAAGACGATCCCGGCCAGATCGCCGTCGACGATCAATACGTTTACTGGACCAATCGCGCTGACGGCACGGTGATGCGCCAGTTGAAAAGCGGCGGCAGCCAACCGGAGATCATCGCCTCCAACCAGAGCCAGCCCATCGGATTGGTCGTCGACGATACCAACGTTTACTGGACCGACGTTGATCGCGGGCGCGTGCTCAAACAAGCCAAGGCGAACCCAAGCGGCGCGATCGACACGCTGGCGTCGGGGTTGCCGGGCCCATGGTTGATGACCCAGGACGTGGCCACGCTTTACTTCACCACGCTGGACGGCCAGGTGGTGCAGCGCTTGAACAAGGACGGTATGACGCCGCCGCAGACGGTGGCCCCCGCTCTTGGCGAGGGCTGGGGCATCGTCGTCGACGACACGGCCGTCTACTGGCGCGACGAAGGCAGCGACAAACAAGGTCGGGTGATGAAGGCGCCGAAGACGGGCGGCGCCACGACCCAGCAGCTAGCCACCACCACCGGCGAAGGCCCACGCTTTCTGGCCATCGATCAAACCAACCTCTACTGGACCAGCGGCAACAACGACAGCGGCTTGATCGCCACCAGCGCCAAAGACGGCAGCCGCCCGCTTACCCTGGCGGTTAACCAAGCGGGGCCGCGCGGCGTGGCCGTCGACGACACCAGCGTCTACTGGACCAACTACAGCGGCGCGACGGTGATGAAGCTGGCCAAGCCGCACAACTAACGGCGCCGTGGCGGAAGCAGGCGATCAGCTGCGTGGGCGCAGCGGATCACCGCGGCCCAAGGTCCAGGCGGGCGCATCGCTGGCGGGGAACGATTCGTCGCTGGCTTCGTCGACTCGGTTTTGGTCGCCATTTTGCGTGGTGCGCGCCAGCGATGGAGCCGGCTCCTGGCGGCCTGGACGAGCCGCGTACCCGCTGGCCCACGACAAGAGGCGCGTTTTAATGGCGTTCAATGCATCAAGGCTTTTAGACATCGAAGACCCTCCGGCACGATTCAACGGCGCCTCCAATGTGTGGTGCGCAACGGCTTCGTCAAGCGGCATGGATGCCGTTTCCTGGCTGTTCCCAGGCAGCGCGGTGAATTCGCCCGTCAGGTGCCGGCCACGGTCATCTTCGCCACCCGCATACTCGGGCATTGCACTGATGACCGCGTGTCCAGATCGTCGCCCAACGCGTCGACCGCCTTCCACAGATCGTCAAAGTTCGCCGACACGGTGATCTCGCTGACCGGGAAAGCGCGCTCGCCCTTTTCGATCCAGAAGCCGCCCGCGCCCTGCGAGTAATCGCCCGTCACCGGATTGAATCCAAAGCCCATCAGCTCCGTGACGTACAAGCCGCGCTCGAGCTTTTCGAGGTCGGCGGCCGGGGTTTTCCCTGGGCGCAAGATCAGGTTTGACGTGCTGACATGCGGCCCCCCGCCCACGCCGCGGCTGGCAGAGGCAGTCGAGCGCCGGCCCAACTTGCGCGCGGCGAACACGTCGCACAGGAACGTACGCAGGACGCCGCCCGACACCAGGACGTTGGTGCGGCTCGGTAACCCCTCGCCGTCGAACGGGCGGGAGGCGGGCCCGCGGCGCAGCAGCGGATCGTCGATGATCTCGCACAAGGGCGACGCCACGGGCGTCCCTTCGCGTTGGGCCAGGTACGTGCTGCGCCGCCAGACCGCGCCGCCCGACATCACGCCAGCGAACTGACCCAAAAGGCCGCGCGCCGCCTCCGGCGAGAACACCACCGGCGCTTCGCAGGTCGGCACCTTGCGCGAGCCCAGCTTGGCCACCGTGCGCTTGGCCGCTTCCAGGCCCACGGCCTCTGGATCCAGAAGCGCGTTCACGAAGCGCGACGACGTCCAATAGCTGCCGTTGCGTTTCTTGCCCTCCGTGTCGTCGCAGATCGGTTCGACGAAGAACGACACGTGCGTGCCGCGCGTGGCGCCGGAAAATCCCGCCGAGCTGGCAAACGCGCCCGCGCCGACGGTGCGCCCGAAGACCGCGCCGTCCGAATTGGTCACCCGCTTGTCGAAGCCCAGCGCCGCCGCCTCGCCCGCCTTGGCGCGACGAATGGCTTCGGCCACGTCGACCGACAGCACGCTCTCGTCCCACAGATCCAGCTCGGGAATTTCTCGCGCCATCTCTTCCGACGCAGGGAGGTCGCCGGTTGGATCCGGCTCGGCCAGCGCCGCCAGTTCGACCGATTCGCCGGCGAACCGTTCCATCGCCGCCGGCGAAAAATCAGAGGTGTAGGTGACGGCGGCGCGGTGGTCTTTCAGCACGCGCAGGCCCAGCGCCCGGCTGCCCGCTTCTTTGATCAGCTCGGGCTCGCCCAGGCGGACCTTCACTTCCAGCTCGGTGCCGTCACGCACCAGCACCTCGGCGCCGTCAGCACCAGCGCGCATGGCAAACGACAACATCTGATCCGCCAGCCGCTGACAGGCTTTCGGATCCGGAATAGGCCGACGCGTGTCTTTGCCGCTCATCGGGTGCGCGTCCCGCCCACGGTGATCTCGGAGATCTTCATCGTCGGCGTGCCGATGCCCACCGGCACCGATTGCCCGTCCTTGCCGCAGGTCCAGGTCCCGTCGGACAGCGCAAAGTCGTTGCCCAGCATCGTCACCCGCCGCAGCACCTCGGGCCCGTTGCCGATCAGGTTCACGCCTTTGAGTGGCGCGGTGATCTTGCCGTCTTCGACCAGGTAGCTCTCGGTCAACGAGAACACAAAGTCGCCGTTCGAGATGTTCACCTGTCCGCCCGAGAATTTCTTGGCGTACACCCCACGCTTGACCGAACGAATGATGTCCTCCGGGTCATCGTTGCCGGTGGCCATCAAGGTGTTGGTCATGCGCGGCAGGGGTTCGTGGCGAAAGCTCTGCCGCCGGCCGTTTCCCGACGGCGTGGTGCCAAAATGTTTGGCCGAGATACGGTCTTGCATGTAACCGACCAGGATCCCGTTTTCGATCAGGACGTTTTTTTTCCCCGCGTTGCCTTCATCGTCGACATTGATCGACCCGCGAGCGTTGCCGATGGTGCCGTCGTCGATCACCGTGCACAGCGACGACGCCACCGCCTGCCCGATCTGATCGGTGTAGTTCGACGTTCGCTTGCGGTTGAAATCGGCCTCCAGTCCATGGCCGACCGCTTCGTGCAGCAGGATGCCGGATTCGCCGGCGCCCAGCACCACCTCCATCGGCCCGGCTGGCGCCTCCACCGCGTGCAGCATGGTGATGGCCAGGCGGGCCGCTTCCCGCCCGTGATCCTCGGGGCTTTGCCCGGGCCGCAGAAAATATTCCAGCCCGAAGCGCCCCGCCCCGCCCGAACGTCCGCCCTGCCTTTGCGTCCCTTCCTCGGCCACCGCGCTGACACCGAACCGAACCATCGGCTGAACGTCGCGGGCCATGTGCCCGTCGGAGTTCACCACCAGCACCTCTTTCCATTCTTCGGACAGCGACGCTTCGACGCGCACGATGCGCGGATCGAACGCGCGCGCCGCCTGGTCCGCCCGCCGCAAGAGCGCGACCTTTTCGATCCCCGGGTGGACCAGCGACGACTGTGGGATGGGATAAAAATCGGGCAGGACCACCGCCTTGACCGCCACCGGCCCGGGCACCGACCCGCTGGCCGCGATCTGCGCCGCCGTGCGCGCCGCTTCCAGCATGCGTTCGTCGGACAGCTCTTCGGTGTAGGCGTATCCAGTGGCATCGCCGCGCAACACCCGCACGCCCAGCCCCAACGTCACGCCCCGACCGACGGTGCGTACGCGCCCTTCTTCAAAGACAAAATCCGCGCCAGACCGATATTCAAAATACAGATCCGCATAGTCGCCGCCCGACCCCAGCGCCGCCGCCAACAACCGCTGCGCCAGCGCCGCATCGATCGCCGTTAGCGGCGACGGCCCGAGATCCCCAGCGCCCTGATTCTTCGTGGTGGTCGTTGTCATCATGATCCTTACCGCCGTCCTTCGT
>DASXQB010000152.1:0-6670 GCA_036493295.1 Polyangia bacterium
GGACAGCGCGCGTCGACGACAAAAGGGCGTCGCGCTGACGTGGCTGGCCGCGACGATCGTCGCCGGCGCTGCGTTCCTGGGTTGCCAGGCGTTCGAGTATCACCACCTCTTGACGGGCACGCCGGCCGTCGGGCTGACCAGCGATCTGGCGGCGTCGCTGTTCTTTGTCATCACCGGTTTTCACGGCGTGCATGTCCTGGCGGGGATCGTCTATTTGAGCGCGGTGCTGATCAGCCAAGCGCGCACGACCACGGCGTCAGAGCCGCAGTTGGCGGTGGCGGCGCTGTTCTGGCACTTCGTCGATTTGGTGTGGGCGGCGATCTTCTTCGCTCTTTATTTGTTGCCGGTGCAGTGACGATGGCGATGTCGAGGGCAGGATTGTTTGGCCTGTTCGGCGCGGCGGCAGCGCTGACCGCCCTCGAGCTTGGCGCGCTGACGTTGGAGCTGCAGCGGCCGGCCCGGGTTACCGTCCTGGCGGGATTGGCCATCGCCAAGGGCGCGGTGATCTTGTGGGCCTTCATGCACCTTGGCCGGCAGCGACGGTCGCTGCGCGCCGCGGTCCTGACGCCGATCGGCCTTGTCGCCGGTTTGACGACGATCTTGATGCTGGACGCGGTGGTGCGGCTGGGAGGCGGACCGTGAAGGGACCGCGCCTTTTGGTCATGTTCGCAGCCCTGGTGGTCACGGCCGCATATTCGCCGCTCGTCAACGCGTGCCCATATTGCCTGGGCAAGGAGACGACGCTGCCGCCGTCGTTGAAGCTGGTCGGGGTATTTCTGCTGGTCCCCTTCGTCGTCGCTGGTGCCGTCGCCGCTGTCGCCCGCCGCCTGCGGTGATGCTCTGGCGCGGCCGGCGCCTTACATGCACTGAGGAATGAAGCTGTCGATCCGCAACCCGCGGAAGACCAACGTGTTGGCGGCATCGCCGATCATGAATAGGCCGCGCACCTGAGTGATGGCTTGATCGAACGTCACCGTCGGATTGCCCAGCGCCGGCAGCGTGGTCCAGTTCGACGCCGCGAACGAGATGAACACCGACTGCGTCTGGCCGCCGGTGCTGGGGATCTGCACGACAAAGTGTCCGCCGTTCGCGTAATTGGCGGTCTCGCGCAGCTGCACATAAAAGTTGGCCGTCGCGCTGTACCCAGCGTGAATCCCGCCGAGCCCGAAAAATCGGCCTGCGATGTGTTGGAGTTGGTGGTCCACACCGAAACGATGTGCCAACCACCGCCGACGAACGTCACCTGCCCGATCTGGTGATCGCCTTCGGTCATCAAGATGCCGGCACCGATGGCCGGCATGGTGACGGCGCCGGCCTCGCTGGCCACCACCCAGTGCTGCAAGCGATCGATCGAGGGCGTGCCGCATTCTTGCAGAGGCGGCAGCGGCGTCTCCGGCACGGCGTCGACGGGTGGCGGCGTGGTGTCGACGCCGGGCGTCGTGTCGACAGCCGCGGCGTCGTTATCGCCGCCACTGCCGCCGGTCGCGTCCATCGCCGCGTCGACGCTGGCCCCACCCGATCCGGCCTGTACGCCGCCGGTTCCGTCGGCGCCACCGCTGCCTTGATCGCCGCCGGTTCCTTCATCGGGGCTGCCGCCGGTTCCATCAGACGATCCGCCGGTGCCTTTCATCGTCGGCACGATGATGATTTGGTCCTCCGGCTTTTGGCAGGCGCCGCCGAGCACGGCCGCCGCCAACAAAAAGCCGCCCAACACGACGCCCAATCGATTCGAAAAAAGGGACTGGCTGTTCAAGTCGGACCACCCTTCGCCGCACCCCGAAACATGCGCGGCAGCATACACGTCCGTGCAACGGGTGACAGGGACTTTGGGGCCGCCGAGCGTCACAAAGCGGCCGCTCGTCGCCGGTCATCGCCATCAGAAATTTGATTGAGGTGCACCGATTTCCGTCGAGAAAAACTCCGTGGTCCAGCCGTTTTCAGCGCGACGGTGTTGGCATGTGTTCTGCTTTGTTTTGCGGGCAAACCCCTTGCCCAGGAAGGTCCTTGCCATGACATTTGCCACCAAGCTCCTCGCTTCCAGCGCCGCGATCGCCGCGAGCCTGGCCATCTCCGGCAGCGCTTCGGCCCAGACCTGCACGGCTGATAAAGACTGTCCCCCCAGCTTTACGTGCGCGCTAATTGGAGTCGTCAATGAGCCCACGCCGGCTTGCCCTCCCAACGCCGACTGCGCTCCGGTCAAGGCACCTCCCGCCACACCTATTTACGCTTGCCAACCGAAAGCGTGCGCCAACGATGCCGACTGCTCGACGGGAATGATCTGTTACACCGAGACGTCGACGGGTTGCTCGGGCGGTTCGGCTGTGCCGCCGCCGTGCCTGCCCGGCGCCGATTGCCCGACGCCTGAGACGAAAGATCCGGTTTGCACGACGGTCAAAGGGCCATCGGCGTGCGCATTCAAATGGCAGCTGCCATGCAACGCCGACGCTGACTGCGGCGACGGCTTTGCTTGCCATCCGTCGGTGATCGGGAGCTGCTCCAGCTCGAGCGGGGTCGCAACATCGTCCGGCGGATCAAATGGCAGTGGGTCGTCCGGCAGCGGCTCGTCCACTTCCTCGGGGCCGGTGCCGGCCGCCGATGCGGGTACCCCGACTGGCAGCGGTAAGGAACTTCCGCCTCCGGATTCGATGTGCACGACGACGACGGTCTATCCAGGTTCTTGCCAGCCGAAGGCCACCAGCTGCGTCGTCGACACCGATTGCCCGGTCGCCTGGAAGTGCATCGACGCGCCCATTCCCAACACCGAGCCTGCGATGGGCGCGAACCAGTCAGCCTCGTCGGACGGCGGCGCCGCTCCGCGGAGCGGCGGCCCCAGCAACGGCGCCGCGACTTCTTCGCCGCCGGCCTCCGCGCCGCCGGTCAAGACCTGTGAATCGCCTTACGACCTCGGCATTCGCAACGGCACCACCAAGGGTGACGGCCAGTCCGTCGGAACGCCTGGAACGCCCGCCGCGTCGGACAATGGAACGTCGGGCGGGACCATGGGAACCACGCCGCCGGCGACGTCCGGATCGACGCCGGGTTCGGGCAGCGGTTCGACGACCAGTCCGTCCGCCGGTGGCTGCTCGATCAACCCTGGCACCGAAACGTCGCACCTGGGCGGCCTGGCGTTGTTGACCTTGCTCGGTCTGATCGCCGTTCGCCGCCTGCGCCGCATTTGATCTGAAGGCGACCGACGGCGTCAGTCGCCGTTGGTACCGTCGGCACCAACTTCGCCGCCGCCGTCACCGGCCCCGCCATCGGCGCCCGGGGGCGGAGGCGGCGTCCACGCTGGTTGTGCCAGCAGCCGCCCCTGCAGCTCGTCGGCCCGCCGATCGTCACGCAGATCAACCAGCGAGCGAACGTAACGGGCCAGCGCCCACAGATCAGCTTCCGGCAGCACGTTCTTCCAGGTGGGCATGGCCGTCCCGCCGATGCCGGCGGCGATCGAGCGGTAGATGTCGTTCAACGTCTCGCCCGCGCGCAAACGGTTGAAGGTGAAATCGGGCGGCAGGATCTTCACGCCGTAGTCACTGTCCTTGGCCACCGGCTGATAAAGGTCAGCGCGAAACGCTGCGATGCTCATCCCGGTCAGCGCTTTCGTCGCTGCATAGATCTCCGGCTTGGTGGCGTAGGCGGGGTGGCAAGCGACCGCGCACTGGGCCAGCCCATGATAGACCTTCTGTCCGCGCTGCACGGCATCGGCCTCGCGGCCGAGCCACGGATCGGGCGCGGCGGTGATTGGCTCGCCGGCCGATTCATTTCGCCAGCGCGGAGCGAAAGACTTCACGTACTGGATGAGATCATCGACCTCGGCCGGCGGGACGTCCCAGGCCAGCATGGCGGTGCCTTGCAGGCCGCCGCGAATGATGCGGGAAAAGTCAGCGTCGCTGGGCAACTGGCCGGCGGCCACTCCCCCAAACTTGTAGACGCCCAGGCGCAGATCGCGCGGCGGCGGACGCAGGCCCAGCGCCGACGGCCCGGCGCCATCACCGGCGACGCCGTGGCAGGGTCGGCAGTACTGCGTATAGACGCGGGCGCCGTGGTTCAGTTGGGCTGCGCTGACGGTTCGCCCACCCAAGGTTAGCGACGTCGTGAACGGCGGCGGCAGATCGGTCGCGGCGTTCTTGCACCCGACGGCCAGCAAGCAAGTGAGGGCGAACCGTGCGGGAAACTGTTGTCGCTGACGAAGGCGCGGCGTGGTCACAGCCAGAACACCGTGGCGTAGATGATCACCCAGACCACCGTGACGAAATCCCAGAACAGCGCCGCCAACCAGAGAGCGTTTCTGCCTTTACCGCTGGCGCGCGCACGAAGCGCCGCCACGAACAAGAGCACCAGGCCGCAAGCGACGTGCAATGCGTGAAAAACCGTCAACGCGAAAAACACCGAGGCGTAAGTTCCAGTTCCGGGCGTCAGGCCGACCGCCAGCGCGGATCGCCAGACAGTCGCTTGCACAGCGACGAAGAATAGCCCCAGCAGCGCCGCCGCCAGCGCGCGGGCCGCGGCGTTGCCGGCGCGGGCGCGCAGCACGAAGCTGGACGCCAACAGGATCAGCGTGGCCACGCCGGGCCAGGCGCGCGGCAAACGCGGCAGCGACGGCGGCGGCCAGGCGGGGGCTTGCGCGCGCACCACGGCGTACGCCAGGAACAGGGCCGCGAACAACATCACCCAGGTGCCCAGGAACACCGCCATGCCCAGGCGAGCGTGACCTTCGGTTCGGTTGCTGCGCGCGGCGCCCGCCGCCGCCCCCAAGGCCGGCGCCGCTTCAGACATGGCGGTTTTTCTCGTCGCCGCCGTTGGCGTCCGCGTCGGCCGGCAGCGGTTCGTCCTGCGCCAGCCAATCCCGGTGCAGGTGCTTGATGGCCGCGGGGTTGGCCAGCTCGTGAGGCCCGTTCAGCACCAGCGGGATGCGATCAAAGTTGTGGTGAGGTGGCGGCGACGGCGTGGTCCATTCCAGCGTGCCCACCTGCCAGGGATTGGCGTCGGCGCGCCTGCCGCGAAAGAGGCTCCAGAAAAAATTGAAGATGAACAGCAGCTGCGACGTGCCCAGCACGAACGCCGCGTGCGTGATGGCCCGGTTCAGCGGCAGGAGCGGGCGCAGGAATTCGTACACCGACGGATCGTACAGGCGCCGCTGCATCCCCGCGTACCCGATCAGCAACTGCCCGCCGAAGACCAGATTCAGCGAAACGATGGTCAGCCAGAAGTGCAGCTTGCCGAGCGGTTCGTTCATCAGCCGGCCGAACAACTTGGGGAACCAGTAATAGATCGCGGCGAACGTCGCCAGTAGCACCGCCGCCGCCATGATCAGGTGAAAGTGCCCGACCACGAAGTAGGTGTCGTGCAGGTAGACGTCGCTGACGATGTCGGCCAGGAACAACCCGGTCAGTCCCCCGATGCCGAAGGTGAACACCAATCCCAGACAGAACAGCATGGGGGTCGGCGTGCGCATCGCTCCGCGCCAGATGGTGCCCAGCCAGTTCAGAAACAGCAGCACCGCCGGCACGGAGATGATCATGGTCAGCAGCATGAAGCTTTCGCCCAGCATCGGACTCATCCCGGTGACGAACATGTGGTGGCCGTAGACCACCGCCGACAGCACGGTAATCGCGATCATCGACCACACCGTCACGCGATAGCCGTAGGCTGGCTTGCGGGCGAAGAACGACAGCAGGTCGGAGACGATGCCCCAGGCCGGCAAGATCAGGATGTAGACCTCTGGGTGGCCGAAGATCCAGAACAGGTGCTGGTACAAGATCGGATCGCCACCGCCTTTGATCGTCGAGCCAGCGATGAAGAACGTCGTGCCGAGGACGCGGTCGAAGAAAAGCAGCACCATGCCGGCGGCCAGCACGGGAACGAACAGCGCGTTCAAGATCGCCGTCAGCCAGAAGCCCCACACCGTCAGCGGCATGCGGAAATAGTCCATGCCCGGCGCCCGCAGCCGGACGATGGTGGTGATGTAATTGACCGCGCCCATGATCGACGAAGCGCCGTTCAGATAGATCGCCACCACCCACAACGTCTGTCCGGGCCCCGGCGTGCCGATGGCGCTGGACAGCGTCGGGTAAGCCGTCCAGCCCGCCGCCGGTGCGCCCAGCGGCACGAAGAACGACGCCGTCAGCGTGGCCGTCGAAGCGAACATGGTCCAGAACGACAGAAAATTCAGCGTCGGGAACGCCATGTCGCGCGCGCCGATCATCAGCGGGATGCAGAAGTTGCCGAAGGCCCCGATCAGAATCGGCGTGATGGCGAAGAAGATCATGATCGTGCCGTGCATGGTGAACAGCGACACGTACGCAGCCGGCGAGATCACCCCGCCCGACGCCGGGAACAGCAGCTTGCCCAGCAGCGGATAGGGTCGGCCGGGGTTGGCCAGCTGCCAGCGGATGAGCATGGCCATGAACCCACCGACCGCCAGAAAACCCAGACCCAAAAACAGGAATTGCTTGGCGATCACCTTGTGGTCGCGGGCGAAAACAAACCGCCCCACGAAGCTGGTGGGCGCCGGGTGGATCTCGTCGGGGTCATCGCTGACAGCAGCGGCAACAGCGGCGTCCGGATCGGCGGCGGCGCTCACGAGCCCCAGTCCCATCCGTCGTGGGCGGCGGTATCGCCTGGTTCGTAGCGCAGCGCCGAGTCGGCGGCGGCGGCGCGCAGCCAGCGGTCA
>DASXQB010000153.1:0-8940 GCA_036493295.1 Polyangia bacterium
CTGGTGCTGGCGGTTCCACGGTGATTGAGACGCTCGCGTGCGATCGATAGCAGCGCAGCACACTCGATCTTCCGGATACGTAATCGTCGATTCACTATCTGTTGTCGCGAGAATAATTCGTTTAAGAATTCGCAAGAAAAATGGTTCGGTCGTTGTTCGAGCGGGAACTTAAGTCGGTCCGGCTCCTTCAGACCGCCACGAAATCCTAGGTGCCCTTCGAGAGCGTCGCACCTTTTTATGCGCAGGCCAGTGTCCGCGGTTGGGATTGGGTGGGCCTTGTTGGCGCCGACGGTTTGAAAGGAACAGCATGCAAAGTTCCAAGCACTTGTTCGCCAGGGCATTGCCAGGATCCTTCATTTTGTTGGTCGCAGGATGCGGCGCCGCCGACTCGACCGACCCAGGCTCTACAGAAGTGTCCGGAGTAACGACGGCTTCTGTACGGACGCCGCAAACGCTGCTCGATGGAAACACCATTCCCAAGTTCGTGGACCAGGTGCCCACGTTCAACGGCAGACGAATCAACGGCTCCGGAACGTTGAACGTCAACATGCAAGAGTTCCAGCAGCGGGTGCTTCCAGCCTCGGTCTACGCGGGTTTGCATGCTCCTTTTAAAGACGGAACCTTCTTGTGGGGCTACAACATCAACAACACCGGCGCCAGTTGGCCGGCGCACACAATTGAGGCGTCGCGCGGAACAACGACCACGGCCAATTACACAAACAACCTGCGAAACACTCACCTCCAGAATTTGCTGACTGTCGACCAGTCGCTGCACTGGGCCGACCCGTTGGGTACGACCGCCCGGAACAACTGTGTCAATGGCGCGCCGCTGGCGGCCCCATGCACGCAACCTTATACCGGTCCGATCCCGGCCGTGGTGCACTTGCATGGCGCAGAGGTCTTCTCTCAGTTCGACGGCAACCCGGACGCCTGGTTTACACCTGGTTTGTCGCAGCACGGGCCGACATTCTTCACCAGCACCTATCATTATGTGAACACCCAGGAGGCGACCACGCTGTGGTTCCACGACCACGCGCTTGGTGTGGTGCGCGAGAACGTGTACGCCGGCCTGGCGGGCTTTTATCTGATCCGAGACAACCGCGACACCGGTCTGGCGAACAACCCGATCAAGCTTCCCTCTGGTGCGCAAGAGGTCGAGTTGATGATTCAAGATCGTCAGTTCGACAAGAACGGCCAGCTGTTCTTTCCGGACGCAGACAATCCGCCTGGTCTAAATGGTGGTCCCGGCAACCCCGACATTCACCCGTTTTGGATTCCGGAGTTCTTCGGCGACGTCATCACTGTTAACGGCAAGTCCTGGCCGGCAATGGACGTTCAGCCGCGCCGGTACCGCTTTCGTTTCGTCAACGGGAGCAACGCCCGTTTCTTGACCATGCAGCTATTCAATCAGGCCGGCGTCGACATGCACGAAAATGGCCCCGCTGGTCCGGCGATCTGGCAGATCGGATCGGACGGCGGGTTGTTCGACAATCCGGTCATGCTGACGAACCCGGCGAACGGTATTCACGCCTGCGACGGCACCAACAACCCACCGCCCGGCAACGTGCTGGGTGGTTCCACTGATATCCAGGCGGGTGGCAAATGTCTTTTCTTGGCGCCGGCGGAACGTGCCGACGTGATCGTCGATTTCGGGGGACAGTCGGGCAAGACTTTCACGATGAAGAACTTCGCTGTCATTCCGTTCCCCAGCGGCGGGCCGGTCGGCTACGGGCCGCCCGATGCGACGTCGGATGGGTTGGTGATGCAGTTCCGCGTGAACCAGCGGATGCAGGGCACCGACACCACCTTCAACCCGGCGGCTGCCCACCCCGCTTTGCGCGCGGCGCCGATGGTGAACATCAAACCCGCCGACAGCAAAGGCGACAAGCTGCGCCAGCTGATCCTCGTCGAGGAAGAAGGCAGCCTGAGCGCCGGCGTGCCCGGAGCGCCCGACGATGACGGCGAACCAGTGGAGAGCCTGATCAACAACACCAAATGGAACGGCAACCGCGAAGGAACAACCACGGCCGTTCCCGGTTCAACATCGAATGGACACGGGTTGCTGGGGACAGAGACGCCGCGCGAAGGATCAACGGAGGTCTGGGAGGTCGCCAACATCACCGGAGACGCCCACCCTTTGCACGTCCACTTGGTTCAGTTCCAGGTGATCTCGCGCCAGGCGTTCGACCTTGATACGTATCTGTCAGATTGGATCGGGGCTTTCCCGGGTGGCACGTTCAACGGGTTCACTTTCGCGCCCGGCGTCTATATCCCCGGCTTCGGGCCACCGCTCGACTACAACACGCCCAACGGAGCGGGTGCCGTGGGCGGCAATCTGAACTTCAGAGACGCCAAGTATTTGATGCAAGGGTTCTGCGCGAACGGTAATTGTCCCCTGCGCGCACCCGAGGCGTCCGATTCTGGGTGGAAGGACACCATAAAGATGTTTCCGGGCGAGATTACCCGCATCGCTCTTCGTTGGGCGCCGCAGAGTATCCCGGCCGGTGGCGTCCACCAGGGCCAGAACCGGTTCACCTTCGATCCCACCAGCGCGCCGGGATACGTCGAGCACTGCCACATTCTCGACCACGAAGACAACGAGTTCATGCGCCCCTTGCTGGTCGCCCGATAAGGGGCCCGCGGCGCCCAGAGGCCTTTCCTGTCGCGCGCGATCATCGCGTTTCGTGTGGCGCTGCTGTTGCTGGCCGGCGGCGCCGTCCTGGCCGCCGTCGCCATCGCGTTTGGCGGCCGGGGCGGCGGTGATTCAGGCGTTCGTTATAGTTGCCCGATGCACGCCGAGGTGCGGACCGCGGCACCCGGCGAGTGCCCGATCTGCCGCATGGCGCTTGAGCCTGTCGGCCGCGTACCCGGTGCTGGCGCGATGGCCCACAGGGCGATGCCGGGGATCGGCGACCTGACCGCGGTGGAGAATGTACGAAGACATCGGATCATCTGTTTTCCGCGTCGGCGTTCGCTGCCGGCCAGCATCCGCGAATTGCGCGGGCCGGCCTTCACCGACGGTGAAAGAGTGCTCGACGCGATCTTTTACAATGATCAGATCGCCTCTCTGGCTGCTGACCAGCGCGGGACATTTTCGTTGGGGCGGGCGCCGGCGACGACCTTCCCCGTGCAGCGCACCGCCGATCCCACCGTGCCGTGGGACAGATCCACCTCGCGCGTTCGCTTTCGCCTGGACGCCGCCGCGCCGGCGGACGCCAAGGCCGCTCTTGTTCCCGGCGTGGTCGGCTGGATCGAGATTGAGGGCAAGGCGCGGGATGTGCTGACCGTCCCTGCGGCGGCCATCCTGCAGTCCCCCGCCGGACCGTATGTCCTGGCGTGGGCCGGAGGCGGACAGTTCGACAAACGCCCGATCGAAATCGGCGAAACCTTCCTGAAGCAGGGCTTTGCGGTGGTGCTGTCCGGTTTGCAGCCGCAAGACCGCGTCGTCTCGAAAGCGGCGTTCTTCCTGGACGCCGATCGCCGGCTGGGCGAGGGCGCGGAGACTCCCAGAGACGACCTGAGAGACGATCCGCAAGAGGAGCTGAAAGAGGAACCGAAAGATGATTCCAAAACAGACCGGCAGGCGCCGCCGTGATCGCTCGCCTGGTTTCGTGGTCAGCGCGCCATCATTGGATCGTTATCGGCCTGTCCGTCGTGCTGGCGATCGGCGGCGATCTGGCCCGCCGCGGTCTTGGCCGCGACGTGATTCCCGACCTGGCCGATCCGCAGATCGGGCTGGTCGCCGATTGGATGGGACACTCCGCGCCCGAGGTGGCGGCGCAGGTGACCAAGGTGCTGACCAATTCGCTGGCCGGGATCCCCGGCGCGAAGGCGATCCGCGGAACCACCATGACCGGCATGGCCTACGTCGACGTTGTCTTCGCCACTGCGGCGGGGCTTGACGCCGCCCACTCCGCAATCGTCGAGCGAATGGCCGGCGCACGTCCCCGCTTGCCCGCCACTGTGCGCCTGTACGTGGGCCCAGCCGCGTCGAGCACGGGCTGGGTGTTCGAGTACGCGCTGACCGATCCCGGCCTGGTTTCCTCGGCGCTTGAGCTGCGGCGTTTTCAGGACGACGTGTTGCGCCCCGCGCTGTCGGTGATTCCCGGTGTCGCCGAAGTCGCTTCGGTGGGAGGCGGTGTTCGCCAGATCCGCGTCGACGTCAAACCGCGACAGCTGCTGGTTCGCGGTCTGGCCTTCAGCGACCTGATCACAGCGCTTCGTCCGCTGGTCGCGCGTGACCGTGACAGCGCCGGGCTGAGCGGCGAGCTGGCAGAGGCGTCGCCCGCCGACATCGAAGCGCTGCCGGTCGGTCATCCCGCGGATGGTGTGAAGGTTCGCGACGTGGCGCTGGTGCGTCTTCAGGAAGATATGCAGACCGGAATGGCCGACGTCGCCGGGTACCCGGCGGTGGGCGGCATCGTGATCGCGAAGCGCGACGCCGACATCGCCGCGCTGGTCGAAGCGGTCAAACGTACGATCGCGCGCACCTGTCGCCAGCTGCCTCACCGTGCGGCCGATCCGGGCCGGCTTGATTCGGGCGCCGCCGCCGAGGTTCACGTGGCGACGATGTACGATCGCGCCGAGCTGGCGACGCGCGTCCGCCAGACGCTTTTGCGGGCCTTGGCCGAAGAGGTGGCGGTGGTGGTGTTGGTGATTCTGATCTTCCTGCTTCATGGACGCAGCGCCGTCGTGCCGCTGGTAACCCTGCCGGTCGTGTTGTTGCTGACCTTCGGAGCCATGTGGATCCTGGGTGTGCCGGCGACGATCATGAGCCTGGGGGGGATCGGGATCGCGCTGGGAATGGCGGTCGACGCGGACATCGTGGCGCTGGAAGCGTCGCATCGCCAGCTTGAGACGCTCGGTCCGGCGGCACTGAATCTTGAACGGCGGGCGAAGATCGTCGCCGCAGCCCAATCGTTCGCGCCGGCCATCCTGACGTCGCTGCTGATCACCGCCCTCTCCTTCTTGCCGGTCTTTGCGTTCTCTGGTGAGACCGGCCGCTTGCTGCGTCCGCTGGCGCTCACCAAGACGCTGGTGATCGGCGCCGCGGCGCTGGTGACGCTGACCCTCGCTCCGGCGCTGCGCGATCGTCTGCTGCGCGGGCGGGTTGTTCCAGAATTCAGCAACCCGCTCACCCGCGGTCTGGTGCACCTCTATCGCCCTTTCGTTCATTTCGCTCTCAGTCGTCCGACACTGACCCTGTCGACTGCTGGGTTGGCGCTTTTGTCGTGCCTGCCGATTGTTGGATCGTTGGGCGCCGAGTTCCTTCCGCGCCTCGAAGAAGGCGATCTGCTCTTCATGCCAACCACCCTGCCCGGCGTCTCTCCCGACGAGGCGGCGCAGCAGTTGTTCTGGCAGGACCACGCCCTGAGCGCGTTCGGCGAGGTCGCCACCGTCTTCGGAAAAGTCGGCCGCGCCGACACTGGAACGGATCCGGCCCCGTATTCGATGGCCGAAACCACCATTCGCCTTCGCCCGCGATCCGAGTGGCCCACCGTGGCTCGCCCGCGCTGGTATTCGTCGTGGGCACCGGCGCCGCTGCGTCGGCGGTTGCGCCGGATCTGGCCGGACCGAACCGCGCGCACGACGGCAGAGCTGGTGGAGGCGCTGGATCAGGCGGTCCGTCTGCCGGGTTGGACGCCAGCGTGGACGGCGCCGGCGCGGGCGCGCATGGACATGATGGCGACCGGCGTGCGCACGCCGGTGGGGATCCGCATCATCTCGCCTGATCCCCAGCGGCTTGACATCGTGGGCACCGCCTTGCGCTCATTGATCGAACGGATCCCGGGAACGCGCAGCGCGGTCTTCGAATCGCAAGGCGGCGAGACCTGGCTTGACTTCGACGCCGACCCGAACGCCGTCGCCCGGCTGAGCGTCGATCCGAATCAGGTTCGTGAGACGGTCGATCTGTTTGCGACGGGCGGGCAGATCGGCGAGATCTCATACCAGGGCCGGCGAACGCGCCTACGCCTTTCGCCGCAAGTGCCTGACGTACAAGCGCGCGGAGCAGCCGATCTCCTGCGCGAGCTCACCGTGCGCTCGACAGGCGCGACCGGCGGCAGCCAGCCGATTCCGTTGGCCCTGCTGGGCAAACCAATCTACGTCCGGCGCCCGGCAGCGCTGCGTACCGAGAAAGGCGAGCTGTGCGCCTATCTCTACGTCGACCTCACCGATGGCGTCGACCTGCAGGGCTATGTGTCGCGCGCCAAGCGCGAGGTGGCAAACGCGCTTGGCGCGGGCGTGCTCAAGCTTGATCACGGTGAACGGATCGAATGGACCGGCCAGTACGATCTCCTGCTTTCCGGCCAGCGGCGGCTTTTCTGGATCGTACCCATGGTGGCGCTTTCCATGCTGGGTCTGTTGTTCTTGCAGTTTCGCAGCCTCACTGAAGCGCTGCTGGTGCTGGTCTCGGTGCCGTTCGCCCTGGTGGGCAGCGTCTGGACGCTCTATCTGCTGGGTTATCCTTTGTCGGCGCCGGTCTGGGTCGGCCTGCTTTCAGTCATCGGGCTGGCGATGCAGACCGGCGTGGTCATGGTCGTCTACATCGACGAGGCTTTTCACCGACGCGTGCGCGAAGGATGGATCCGCAACCGCGCCGACATCATCGAAGCGCACGCCGAGGGGACGGTGCGGCGCTTGCGTCCCAAGCTCATGACCGTCACCACCATGGCGGCGGCGTTGTTACCGCTGCTGTGGGCCGGCGGCGCCGGCGCCGAGATCATGCGTCGAGTGGCGGCGCCGATGATCGGGGGCCTGGCAACCAGCGCGTTCCTGACCTTGGAAGTCCTGCCCGTGCTTTACACCATCTGGCGAACGCGCCAGCTGCGTTTGGCTCAACGCCTGGGCGTGCCGATCGCGACCGTCGTGGGTGCCGCCCCGTCGTGGACAATGACCAACTCATGGCGCGCCTGAGTCCCATCACCATCGGCCTGTCAGCGTTGCTGGTCACGTTGCTGGTGGCGGGCCTTTTTCTGGTTGTGCGGCCGCGCCATGGCGCACGCGAGACGGCCGCGCCGGAGATCACCTTCGAGGAGGCGGCACGGGCGCCAACGCCGCAGCTCGCGGTTGTGCCCGAGCCTTCGCCGGTGACGTCTGTAAAGGCTGCCGTCCCGATCGTCGAGGCGCCGCCCGCGATCGACGCCCCGCTTGTCGGCGACGAACCTCCGTCGCCGCCCGCGCCGACACCCAACCGCCGGGCTTCCCTGATCGTGAACCACAATCGACGGCTCCAGGAGGCCGACGAACAGGCCTTCGAGATCCTGAAATTTCCCGAGGCGACCCGGGCATCGATTCGCCAGTTGAACGAAGAGCACAGCAAGCAGACCATCGACGCGGGTAACGCCGCCGCGGCGGCCAGCAACCGGCAAGACGCGCTCAGGCTCCTTCTGGGTCCCGGCGCCGCCAAGGACTTCGATTCACAAGAGCGCGCTGCCGTTCAGCGGCTGCGCGGCAAGTACCGCTTCGAATGGGGGCGCCAGCTACGCCAGTGAAGCTGAGCCTTACACTTCGACAACCCGTGAAACCGCACCAAAACATGGCGGCGGTCCGAAATATCGGCGTGGGCGACTTCCGTGTTTACATTTGTCCGGCCCGGTTTGGAGTGACGAGCTCACCCCCACAGCGGGACAGGAGGAAATCGACATGAAGATTAAAGTCATGGGCATTTACGTGAACGACCAGGAGAAAGCGCTGCGGTTTTACACCGAGATTCTTGGCTTCGTGAAGAAGGCGGACTTCACTCAAGGGACGTTCCGGTGGCTGACCGTCGCCTCGCCCGAGGAACCAGGCGGCACCGAGCTGCATCTGGCCGCCAACGACAATCCAGCCGCTCGGGCCTTCCAGCAGGCGATGTTCGAGCAGCGGCAGCCAGCCGCCATGTTCTACGTGGACGACGTCCAGCGGGAGTACGACCGTCTGAAACCGCTGGGAGCGGAGTTCACCATGCCGCCGACCAAGGTGACCGGCTCGACCATCGCCATGCTGAACGACACTTGCGGCAATCGGCTCCAGATCGCGGCCCTCGACCGCTGATCGGCGGCTATCGCTTGACGGTCCCCCCCCGCGGCAAGGCACCTGCGGCCTGTCCGGCCTTCTTTCAGATGTTGAAGTCGAGGCCAAGCCAGGCGGAACGGGGCGCGCCCGGTCCCAAGAATCGCGGGCTGTCGTAAGTCGCGCCCAGGACATCGGTGGCGTCACCCAAGACCCCAAAGGTCGAATACTTGGCGTTGAAGATGTTGTTCACCAGCACAAAGGCCGACGCGTGCGACCAGAACCGAAAGGCCACGCGTCCGTTGACCAACACATAGCCGTCCAGCGGATCCAGCAGATTCGCCTCGTCGCCGCGCAGATACTGGCTGCTGTTGGCGATGATGTTCACGCCGGCCGACAGACCGATCGCCGAGAACACGCCTAGGCCCACTTTGCCGATGTGCCTGGGAATTGAAGGGATGTGCGCTCCTTTGGGCACGTCGATGACGCCGTTCATCGCATCCGGGTGCGTGGCGCTGAGCGCGCTGAACGGTGTTTGGAAAGTGGCGTCCGTCAGCGTGTAGTGCAGCGACCACTCGATTCGATTCGCTCCATTGAATCGTTTGCGTCCCGAAAAATCGGCCTCCAGTCCCTGGCGACGGGTCTCGCCCACGTTGGAGAAATAGCCCTGATTGGCCACCATCCCAGAGGTGATGAAGAGAATGTCGTTGGAATTGGTGGTGCGAAACGCGGCCAGATCATAGTCGAGCGTCACCGCTCCCCGGCGGAAGACACCGCGTACGCCTGCTTCGAAGGTGTGCGCCACGACCTGAGCCA
Source organism: Polyangia bacterium (assembly GCA_036493295.1). Lineage (GTDB taxonomy): Bacteria > Myxococcota_A > Polyangia > Fen-1088 > Fen-1088 > DATKEU01. The sequence goes on from DASXQB010000153.1 coordinate 8,809, forward strand.
GCGGTGGATCGGCGGCGAAGGCGTTCGGCAAGCGACAGGGATCGGTCGGGCTGGCGCAGGTCAATTCAACTGCGGTCGGGGCGCGATTGGATTCGCCATAGCTCGCGTAGGCCCCGAACCACGGGCGGGGCT
>DASXQB010000154.1:0-23010 GCA_036493295.1 Polyangia bacterium
GCTCTCGGCTTCATCGGTGGCAACCAGAGATCGCCGAGCGAGCCATTGGCAACCAAGCGCAACTGTCGAGTTAGCTCACTCGAAGACCATCCTTCTTCAAGGAGAAACTCGCCAATCGCATCGGCCAACTCTCCGGCCGACTGCCAGCGATCTTTCTGGCTTTTCTCCAGCGCGCACCTGACGATCTCGTCGAGGCGGACCGGGACCTGATCATTGCAATTGGCCAGCATTGGAACGCGGCATTCAGTCAACAGACGAAGGCCGTCCCAAGCGTTCGCGGCAGGAAAGAGTGATCGACCAGAAAGCAACTCGTACAGGACGATGCCGCAATTGAACACGTCGGTTCTTTTATCAATTGGGTGTGCAGCAGCCTGTTCCGGAGCCATATAGCCCCACTTTCCTTTGATAAACCCCGGAGCCGTGACCGGTGTTCTGACCACACCGCTCGCCTTTGATATTCCAAAATCCAATATTTTCACGACACCGGCGTCTGAAATCATAATATTACTTGGACTTATGTCTCTATGGACCAAGTTAAGCGGCTTGCCGTCAATCATTCGGCAGTGTGCATAGTCCAACGCGACAGCCACTTGCCGAACAATTTCGGCGGCGACAAAAGGCGGTAGCCGGCATTCCTGGCGTTGGAGGCGACACTGAAGACTCGCCAGGTCAACGCCGATGATTCTTTCCATGACGATAAAATATCGATCATCCGAAATCCCGGCTCCGACTATTGCAACAATATTCGGATGAGACAGTTGACTCAGGATTGCTGCTTCGTCCAGCAGCATCTGAGCCAATTCGCCGTCGTGATGGAGACAGGCACGCAAGCACTTTATGACGACATCGTCCTGTCGTGTCCCGGGCTGCCCGGAAGTCGCCCGGTAGACATCGGCCATTCCGCCGCTGGCGATCTTCTCTTGAACTGTGTAGGTCACGAACTCCTGCGTCGATGAACGGGAGATCCCCGGCATCGTTCGAACGATCGAAACGGACTGGTCACGGTACATTCGTCGGTCCTCCTGATTCGCTGGCCGATGCTTCTCGGCTTGGCGCACGACACTTGCGTGAGCTTTTTTGTGTCTACGACGACAATCACCTGAAAGCTTCATCGGCACAGGCTCCGCCGATGCACGTTTCCGGTACGTTTCCGGTCATAGGTGCGACTGGAAAACGCTGACGCTCAGAAAGAGGCGGAATCGTCGACGGTAGACTGGCAACGGCTGGCACGGGAGGCGTGCGATCGCAACTGCGGAACCAGTCTTTGTCGCTCAGCGACTATGGTAGGCGCTCCACAACGGTTGTTTTCAGAGCGGTCGGTGATACGTCGTTACGCTTTGCATTGAAGGCTCGAAAGAGTGAGATGGTGATCTGTGCAGCAATAAGGGCTGCGAGAGGTGGGACTCTAAGGTTCATCAGAAGGAGAGCGATCATGGCTCCGTTGACGGGTCGCCTTTCCGTCGAAGGGCTGCTAACGTGCGCGTCCATGTATCAAGAGTGTGGCGGAGGGTCCTCGATGAACCGAATTCTGTTGGGAATCGTGTCGCTTGCGGCGGCCATGGGGATCTTTGCGGCCTGCTCTTCAAGCTCCAGCGGAGGTCGGTCGAAGGACGGCGGAGGAGCGGACGGTAGCGAGCAGACGGACGTAGCATCAGGAGCGGATAGCTCCGCCGCCGACGGCTCTTCGGCTTCGGACGCGCAAGGCGACAGCACGATCGCCGACGGCGGCTCGCCAGCGAGTGACGGCGGCAGTGGCCCCGACGGCAACCCGTGCGTGAACCCGCAGCTGACCTTCGGGAAGATCGGCCAAGGGGACAGTAGCCAATACTTCACGTCGGGAGTCGGCGCGCGCACGGCTACCGACTTGCTCATCTTCGACGGCTATCTGGGCCCGGCCCCTGGAGGGGACGGCGGTACCACCAGCGTCCCCTGGGTCTACGTGCAAGCTTTCGACGCGACGACAGGCCTGAGCAAGGGTCCCTCGCAGCCGCTCTTCGCGGTGGCCGACCCCACGCGCGAAGGCGTCAGGATGGAGGCCGTGGCCGTCGCGCCCTCGGGGCAGATCGCGCTCCTCTATTCTCATTCCAACAACCCTCTCTACGCTGCGTTCCTCGCCCCGGCGGCCGCCGCCGACGGCGGCGTGGCGGGGCTGATGGTCCTGACGAGCAACATCGTCGTCGCGCCTATCTTTACCAACAGTGGAGGTACTATTGAGTCGTCCCATGTGATCTGGTCGAACGCCACGCAGTCTTTCGTCATGTCGTGGGTCGGGGACGCGTACGTCGAATCGATCGCCGAGTACACCGCGACGGGCGCGCCGAGCCCTGGTGGCGTGGAGGTCGTGAGCACGGACAACGGAACAACCTCGGGGAATGTCACGGAGAACTGCGTGGGCATTTCGGGAGACCTCCTCGCCATCGATTGGCAGAGTGGTATGCCGAACAAGAACCAGACCGGGATCACCGTGTACAACACACAGGGCCAACAAGTGGGCGCCCCCACGTACGTGGCCCCGCAGCAAAACGGTCTCGCCGAGCTCGCGGGCACGGCAAACGGCTTCGTGCTCGTCTACGCCCCAGAAACCGGGGGGCTGACCACGACGGGGGTGTTCATACCGACCACGGCCGGCGGATTGGCGGACGCCGGGACATTCCCGACGTACACCATCCGGATCCCAGGGGGCACGTCGTTGGGGCTGCGTGCCATCAGCGACGGCGTTGGAACCGGGGGCGCCGGTGGCGTCGGCCTAGCACTGATGGGTGCGACTTCCACGAGCTTCGCCTACGTGCATGCCGACGGAACCACGCTCGACGGGCCAGTCAGCGTGTTCGCAACCGGATACCAGAATAGCTCTTCGCAGGTCTCGTTGACGAACATCAACGGTAGCTTCGTCATGACGTTGTTCCAACAGACGGCCAACGCGACCGGCCCCGGCGCGCCGAGCCTGTTCGGCGCGCAGATCGCGGCGTCCGGCTGCAACTGAGCGCCGCCCGGAACAAATTTTATTTGGGTCTTTAGGCGCGCCTTATTTTTTCCACTTCGGTTGCGCTGAGTGGCCGATCGGACTAATCGCGGATATCGATACCACCATCTATCCCGCAGGGCTGGCTTGAGGAGGAACAGGTCCCAGCCTCGGGAACGGTGCCCAAGGTTTCCTCGGAACTGCTCCCGGCGCAGAAGTCGGGGATGTCGTCGCGGAATTCGCCACCGACCAACGTCAGCGTCATCGGATCGTAGTAGCAGGTCCATGAGTGGGTGATGAAGTTGAAGTGCCGGGCGCGATAGCCGGTGCACACGGTCTCGATCACGGGGTCATAGCAAAAGTCCTTTTTCCAGCTCGGATCGTCGAATTGAGCCGGACACTCGCCGAAGGGTCCACCTCCATCGATAGGCCCGCGACACTTCACTCCGTCCGCGGCGTCCACGGGCGCTTCGGGCACGCCGGTTTCGGGCTTCGAGTCGGGCGGTGGCCCGTCCGGGACGCCAGCGTCGGGACAAACCGGCCCGGCCGAGGTGCAACTGCAATTTGGAAGCTGCGGCCCCGAGCAATTGCAGCCGGCCAGATCGATCAGGCCCTGTGGACACTTCCAGTGACCGGCCTCGCACACGGCGGATTCATATTCATCTGAGCAAAGGGTTCCGCCGCCTGGCGACGAAAAAACCGCCACGCAAAATTGCGGGCTGGTCGCATCGCAGACGCTCAGTTGGTCCGCGGCGGCGTCCACCAGAGCCAGCGGCGATGATCCGCAAGCCACCAACTGAATCAGCAACGCCACCAGGGCCAACCGACCAATCATCATGAGTGGCAGCATAGCAACCGGCGGACCACGCACATATCGGCGAGGACGCTCGATGAATCGCGCCGCGATCGCGACACGCCTGTCGCCGTTTGGTGCGCTTCGGCCTCAATTGGGCTTATCCGCCGAGCGCCCTCTGAAGCGTAGTAACGCCCGTGCGCCGTCGTCGATCTTCATGGCGATGATGAGCGAGCGCAAGCCCTTGGCGGTCGAGTTGACGCCCGCGGTGCTTCTGCCCTGGTATAGATGGCGCTGGGAGACAGCGTGATGACGTCGGGAGGCATCTTCTTCGCGTTCGCAGTCGTAGTCGCGCTGGGGATTGCAAAGGCCGCTCCCGCAGTAGCCTGGGAGGATGCGTTTCGCTGCGGCGTCGGCTTGGTGAACGTCGGCGACAGCGAGCAGACCGTTATAGACAAGTGTGGTCCGCCAACTAAGTCCACACGCAAGACGATCAGACGCCGAGGGGTGACAACCGTCTTGGACGAATGGACTTATGATTTCGGTTCGACGCAGTTCGTTCGGGTACTGACCTTCAACGGCACCTTAGATCGCCTGCTGAGCATCATCACTCGCGGGGATTACGGCACCTAGCCAGTGAGTCTTTACCGGCTGTGCTTCCCCGTCGAGCACTGGCGGTTGCACGCGCGGGCACGAGCTCAGAGCCCGGCCGACGACACGCGCGTCTGATCAGTTCCCCCGCCGCCGCGCCTTTGTGACCAGCGCGCGGCGCTCTTCCCAGCTCCGCGCGCGCGCGTTGGCGCGGTTTATCTCCTCGGCCTCCGGATGGCCGCAGTGCCCGACAGCGTCCCGGCGGCCACAACCCGGTGCCGAAAATATGCTGGTGGTGCGCACGGCTGCTCTGCGATGCCTGCGCCGTGCCGGGGACGGGGTTTGAACCCGTAAGCCGCTTTCGCAGCAGCGGATTTTAAGGACTCGGCTGGTGTTGCGTCGGGCTGCGTGCGAGGCGACAGAACGGCGAGGGTTCGCGAGGTTGGGGCCCGCTCGGGGCGATTTTGTTACGTCCGATGCAACGCCAAGCGACAGCATTTGGTGCAAGGTTTGGTGCATCGGCGCAGGTGTCTTGCATAGCTGGTTCCTGGCACCAGTATCGGTTAAAATGATACCCCATGGACCCGCGAAAGACCCTCACCGCCTTTGACCAATATCTGGCCGCTGCGAAGCTCCGCTTGGACGCCGTCGTCATCGGTGGGACAGCATTGAACCTCTTGGGGATCGTGTCTCGGGCGACGGACGATTGCGACATCCTTCACCCGAGCCTGCCCCCGGTCATCACAGCGGCAGCGCGCGCGTTCGCTGTCGACGTTCGATCGCGCGGACAGGTGCTGGCTGACGATTGGCTGAACAACGGCCCGGCGTCGCTCGCGAATCAGCTTCCAGTCGATTGGCAGACGCGCCTTCGCCCGGTCTTTTCGGGTACGGCAATTCAACTGCGTTGCCTTGGGCGCGAGGATCTGCTGCGGTCGAAGCTCTTTGCGCTCTGCGATCGCGGCATCGATATCGGAGATTGTCTTGCACTTGCACCGACGCGCGATGAACTTCGGACCATCGGTCCGTGGGTTGAAGCTCAGGACACCAACCCGAACTGGCCGGCGCACGTTCAGGCAACCCTCGACGACGTTGCCAAGAGATTGGGTCATGGCTTTTAGTCGGGCGCTCGCCCCGACGGTCGGCCCAGAAGCTGACGCGCTGACGGCGGCGATGGTGGGTATCGGGATGGGGTTCGCCACCGGTTCGCGGGGGCGGGAGCCGAACATTGAAGACACGTTGCTGTTCGCCTCCATCGACGGAATGGAGCAAGACGACCTTCGCGTCTTGGCCGTGCTGGTCACGTGGTTCGGTGTGCATTGCGCGTGGATCAATGCCGATCGGATCACCAAGCTGATTGTCGCTAGCAAGTCGCAGCGGGTTCGTGCGCTCTGGAGCGCTCTTGCCAAATGGCAAAGCAAGGACCGCCGTTTTGCGCGACTGGCGAAGGTTCATCGAGGGCCGCGTGTAGATCTGCTGGCGGTGGGGACGGATTTTCAGATCCGACGGCACGGCGAAGACCCACGGTTTGCGAATGGGCCACTGCGGGTTCCAGGGAACGTCCTTCGGGATCGAGCAAAGGACGTGTTGAGTCCCACCGACCTGTCCAGGCGTCACCGGACCTATCGCCTTCGCGTCATGATTGGCCCGTCCTACAGAGCGGATCTTTGGGCGACCGTGGAGGGCGAGCCGCGGTTGTCGGTCGCGGAACTGGCGCGGCGGACGTATGCATCGTTTGCGAGCGCTTGGGCGGTGAAACGGGATTTTGGGATCGTCGAAGCCAACCCGGGATCGGGTGGGCGGATGCGCCGTGCCGGGGACGGGGCTTGAACCCGTAAGCCGCTTTCGCAGCAGCGGATTTTAAGTCCGCCGCGTTTACCGTTTCGCCACCCCGGCTGGGTGTTGCGAGCCCGACACCTTAGCCGGTTTTTTCCAACGGCGCTTCGTCTGCCAGGTGGCCGGGACCAACCGCGACCGCGGCGTTTCTCCACCGGCGAAGTTCCGCGATCGTGCCGGCCATCACAGCCCGTGCTTCGTTTTCTCGGTATTCTCGATCCGCCAGGAAGATTTCTGGATCACGGCCCGTTGGTCCCGTGACATGACATCTGCTGGCCTTCCCATGGAACGATGTCGTCGATCGCTGATTGTTCTCACTGCGGCGCTCTCTTTGTTGGCCGGCAGGTTGGTGCACGCTGCGGATTCACCGCTGACGCCGGCGCCGAAAGCGGCGCCACCGGCCGCCCAGGTGCATGTCACCGCCGACGCGGGACGGGTCACGCTTTATCGGATTGACCCGGATCGTTGGATCTTCAGCGGCGTGCCGTCCCGTCATTCGTCGGGCGCCGGCACGGTCGAGCACTGGATGCGCGTCTGCGACACGCCCTGCGACGCGACGGTTGCCCCGGCGGATGCGTTGGTGGTGGCCGGGCTTGGCGTCACGCCGTCCTCGCCGTTCAATCTCGGCGAGGGAAATCACAACCTCCGTGTCAAACCGGGATCGGCAAGTGCTCGCACGCTGGGCGGCACAGGCATCATTCTGGGAGCCGGGTTCATGCTGGGCGGTGGGGTCATGGCGCTGGTGCCGTCACCGAACGCGTCATCGCCACAGGGGCAGCCACCGCTGGGCGGGCCGGGAAACACCGGGGCTTCGCAGCCGACCGACAACTCAAGCGATGCCTTTCACACGTTTCGCACGATTGGCCTCGTGACCTTGGTCGTGGGCGCCGCGATGGTGATCGCGGGCAGCATCGCCTTCGTCGGGAACCAGACCGAAGTGAGCTTCTGACCACGCTGCCCAGACCCAGCTTGCGTCACCGGTAAGGATCGTCCGTCACTGGCCCGGAACTTCGTGGCCTCGCGTACCTACCGGCGTCGCCCCGCGATCATTCGGTTTTCGCCACTGGCACTTTCCTTGCGAAGAGTGGCCGCAGGAGGGGACGAATGATGACCAAGCGCAATCTTATTTTTGGCGGAGCATTTCTGATCTCGGTGATGGGCCTTAGTGGCGCTTGCGGAGACACCATCACGGGGACGGACTGCAAGGTGAAGTGTCAAGATGTCGACAACACCTGCGTGCAGAAATGCACCGACGATCAGTGCAAGACGGCCTGCGCGACTGACCTCGATCACTGCTCCGCTTCTTGCGAGACGATCACGGTGTCGCCGCCACCCAAAGACGGCGGCTGACGGACGGCGGCTGATGGGATTACTTCTTCAGCCGATATCCCGTCTTGAACATCCACCAGATCACCGCCAGCAGCAGCACCAGCAGTCCCAGGGTCATTCCCAGGCTCAACCCGACGGCGACGTCCGACGTCCCGTAAAAGCTCCAGCGGAAGCCGCTGATCAGATAAACGACCGGGTTGAACAGGGCCAGGGCGCGCCAGGTGGGTGGCAGCATGTCGATTGAATAGAAGGCGCCGCCTAAAAACGTCAGCGGGGTCAGCACCAGGGCCGGAATGATCTGCAGCTGCTCGAAGCCTTTGGCCCAGACACCGATGACGAAGCCAAACAAGCTGAAGGTGGTCGCGGTCAGCAGCAGGAAGGCGATCATCGTCAGCGGGTGTTTGATGGGCAGCGGAACGAAGAACCAGGCCGTGCCCAGGATGATCAGGCCCAGCAAGATCGACTTGGTGGCGGCGGCGCCCACGTAACCGACCACCATCTCGAAAAAAGAAATGGGCGCTGACAGCAGCTCGTAAATGGTGCCGGTGAACTTGGGAAAATAAATTCCGAACGACGCGTTCGAGATGCTGGTGGTGAACAGCGACAGCATGATGAGGCCCGGCACGATGAACGATCCATACGGCACACCGTCGACCTTGGACATGCGTGACCCGATGGCCGATCCGAAGACCACGAAGTACAGCGACGTGGTGATCACCGGGGTGACCACACTTTGCAGCAGCGTGCGGGTGAAACGGGCCATCTCGAACCGGTAGATGGCCCACACGCCATAACGATTGAACGACAGAGCGCTCACGCGTTCACCTCGCCGCGGTCGTGAACCAGGCTGACGAAGATCTCCTCCAGCGAGCTTTCTCGGGTTTGCAGATCCTTGAATCTGATTCCCAGGTCGGCGAGCTTGCGCAGCAATCCGGGGATGTCGGCCCGTCCGTCTTTGGCGTCGAAGCTGTACTCAAGCTGGCAGCCTTGCGCCTTCAGGGCCAGCGGCCAGTCGCCGAGCGCGGCGGGCAGGGCGTCCATCGGCTCTTGTAAATTTAATGTCAGTTGTCGCTTGCCCAGCTTCTGCATCAGGGTGGTTTTCTCTTCGGTCAAGATGAGCTGGCCCTTGGCGATGACGCCGATCCGATCGGCCATCTCCTCGGCCTCGTCGATGTAGTGGGTGGTCAAGATGATGGTGACGCCGCCGGCGCGCAGGCGCCGCACCAGGGCCCACATATCCCGGCGCAGCTCGACGTCGACACCGGCGGTGGGCTCGTCCAGAAACAAGATCTTCGGCTCGTGCGAAAGCGCCTTGGCGATCATCACCCGGCGTTTCATGCCGCCCGACAAGGTCATGATGCGATCCTTGCGCCGGTCCCACAGCGACAGCTCGCGCAGCACCTTTTCAATGTGCGCGGGATCCGGCGGCCGCCCGAACAGGCCGCGGCTGAAGGTGACGGTGGCCAGCACGGTCTCGAAGGCGTCGGTGGTCAGCTCTTGCGGGACCAGGCCGATGAGCGATCGCGCCGCTCGATAGTCGCGCTCTATGTCGTGGCCGTCGGCCAGCACGCGGCCAGCGCTGGGCGTGACGATGCCGCAGACGACGCTGATGAGGGTGGTCTTGCCGGCGCCGTTCGGCCCCAGCAACGCGAAGATCTCGCCGCGTCGGATCTCCAGGTCAATGTCCTTCAGCGCCGACAAACCCGAGTCATAGGTCTTGGTCAGCTTGGCGATGGAGATGATCGAGTCCACGCCGTTACTATCCCTGGTTAGCGCGGCGTTTCCCAAGAAAAGGACCGCACCCGAACGGCGGGCCCGTGGTACCAATGCCGCATGGCTTGGTTCGCGATGCCCAAGAATGCCATCCAGGGCGACTATGGCGTGGTCTCGGCGGAGGACGTGCGAACGAAGAACCTGGTCCCCAATTCGGTCTGGAAGGTGACCGTGCCGGTCGGCGCCTCGGCGGACATCCAGTTCATCGACGGTGGCGGACTGACGTTGACGTCCAACGCGCCGACCATCGTGAAGAATCCCATTCCCGAAACCACGGCTGGAAATGTTCGCACGTTGACCCTGTCAGGCGCGGCGGTGGGATTCACGATGGTGGTGGCGTCGACGTCGCCGGGCAACGGTTCGCTTCCGCTGCAAGTTGAAGTCACGGAAAGCAAGCCGCCGACCACTCTGTCAAAGTCCATCGTCCTGGGGCAGCCGAGCCTGGCCCTCAATGCCCACGACACGCCGGCGACCTATTCCATGCAGTACAACCGGGTGGTCGCCCCGAACACGTCGGCGCAGGAGATCATCACCTTCATCAAAAGCCTGGGGCCGTTGAAACACGTGGCGATGAGCACGCACGCCTTTGTCTCGGGTGGGTCGACCAGGCTGACCATCGGCACCGGCTTTGACTCCAGCAACACGGGACTTTTTTCGCAGCTCGACCGCCAGATCGGCGTGTTGTGGCTGTGCGGTTGCGCGGCCGCCGGCTCCGAGCAGGGCAGCGCCGATTGCAAGGCGCGCGCGATGGCCGCCGGCTGCTATGTGGTGGCGCCGGTGATGTTCATGTCGAACCCGCCCGGCACCAAAGGCGTCTTGCATCTGGCCAAGGGGGCGATCGACATGAACGCCCGGTTCATGCCGGTGGTGTTCTCGCCCGCCGGTGACAAGATGTCGTGGGGCCGGTTCCTCGGCCTTGGTTCGCGGTTGGCTTTCAAGGCCTAGCGGGTTCGCCGGCCGATGACTTCGCCGTCGCCCTCACCTGCGTCGCTGACGTCGCCCGCACCGCCCGGCCGCATCGTCTCCCTGCTGGCCAGCGGGACCGAGCTGGTGGTGGCGCTGGGCCTTGGCGATCGTCTGGTCGGGCGCTCGCACGAATGTGATTTTCCGGCCTGGGTAAAAAAACTTCCGTCCGTCAGCCGGCCCACGTTCGACATCACCGGCAGCAGTCTGGCCATCGATCAGCGGGTGCGCGAACGCCTGCACGCCGGGCAGCCGCTTTATCACGTCGACGAGGACGCGCTGGCGGCGCTGGCGCCCGACATCCTGATCACGCAGACCCACTGCGAGGTTTGCGCGGTCACGCCCGCCGATCTGGCTCATGGCACCACCTCGCGCCTGCAACGCCAGCAGGTGGTGGCGCTGCGAACGGGATCACTGCAAGGGATCCTCGACGGGTTTGCCGAGGTGGCGGGCGTGCTGGGAGCGGCGTCCGCCGGTCAAACCTTGGTCGCGGACGTGCGTCGCCGCATGGATGAACTGTCGGCCAGGACGGCGGCGCTGCCTCGTCCGTCGGTGGTTTGCCTGGAGTGGATCGATCCCGTGTTCGCCATGGGCAACTGGGGGCCCGAGCTGGTGGCGCTGGCGGGTGGCGCAGATCTCCTGGGAACGGCGGGCGTGCATTCCACGACCACGCCGTGGCAAGCGGTGCGGGCCGCTGACCCCGAAGTTTTGATCGTCGCGCCTTGTGGGTTCGGGCTTACGCGCGCGCAAGAAGAGATGCCCTTGTTTATCGTCCGCGAAGGTTGGACGGATCTGCGCGCGGTGCGAACCGGGCGAGTGTTCGTGGCGGACGGCAATCTCTACTTCAATCGTTCGGGGCCGCTGTTGTTCGAAACGCCGACGCTGATCGCCGAGATGTTGCACCCGGCGGTCTTTCCGCCGCGCCACCAGGGAACGGCCTGGGTGCGCTGGCCCAACGCCACCTGACGACCGATCTCGGACGCTTCTGTCCGGATTTCGGCAGTCGCTGCCTGACCGGATTTCGGATCGGGGCGTTCTCCGGGCGTCTGCCGACGGTCCGTCTGTTGCACTTGGTCAGGATCAACCGATTGTAAAAATTTTTGTGCGACAAATTGCTCGCTCGTTCGTCTAGGAGGCAGGCGCAGAAGATCGGGCGCGCCGCCTGAACCCAATACGAAACCTGGTGGCCTCATGCGAATTACTCTTACCTCTCGGGATATGGAACTTTGCAATCGGTTGCGCGCGGCGTTCGCGCGTGACGGCAGCGCGGTCCGCGTGGTGGACCGTCTGGGGATCTGGTCGCGCGGGCTGCCGGAGGACGCCATGCTGCTTCACTCGGCCAACACGACCAGCGCGGCCCGCTGGTGTCGGGTGGTGCGGCGCGCCCGTCACGTCGGCGCCCTGATCGCTTGCTGCGACACCGTCGAACCGGCGGGCGTGGCCGGCGTGCTGGACGCCGGCGCCGACGACGTGGTCGCCTCGACGGTGGCGGACAATGAACTGCTGGCGCGGGTGCGGGCGGTGTGCCGCCGCCACAGCGTGCAGACCGTGGGGCAAACCCGCGTCGGCCCCATCGTCGTCGACGCCGCCACCCGCGAGGCGGCCATCAGTGGAACGCCGGTCACCCTGCGCCGGACCGAGTTTCGCCTGCTCAGTTATCTGGTGGCCAATTCCGATCGCGTGGTGGGCGCGCACGAGCTGATGCGCGACGTTCTGGGCAGCGAGAACACCGAGGACACCGCCCTCATTCGCGTCCACCTGTCACAGCTGCGCCGGAAGCTCGGCAGCGCCGGCCACGCCATCGAGACCATCCGCGGTCAAGGCTATCGTCTGGCCCCGGGCGAGGCCGAGCTGTCTCTGAAAAGCGCCTGATCGCGTTCCCACGCTCAGTTGCCGAGCGTGATGAGGTGGGTGAGGGCGCGATCGTCGCTGAGTCGGCGCGCCAGCTGATACTGAAAATTTAGCGGCAACACCCACAGCGTGGTTCGCAACGTCAGGGCGCCGCCGGCGGCCAGGTGGTCGCGCTTGTCCTGGGCGCGCGCCCCCGCGCCGAACAGCTCGAGATCGATCTGGCTGATGAAGAACGCCGGGAGCACCCACAGGCTGGACGACCAACCGCGGTCGATGATGAACGGATAGCGATAAGTGGCGTCGCCCAGCACCACGCGATTGGCGGCGAACGGGTAGTCCTCGAATCCGCGCAGGGCTTCGGTGAAATCAAAACCGGGCGGGATGACCGGCGAGTCTTGGGTCTTCACCTCGGGCTGGTTGGACCGTCGCCCCAGCACCGCGTTGATGTAGCCGCCCACGGTCAGGAACGGCTGCGACGTGCCGGGCAGGTCGCGCCCGCGCAGCCCCAGCGTCAGCGTGTGCCGGCGGGCGAGCGGCAGCGGAACCACGGCGTCCAACTCGCCGCGCGCGTCGAGGAAGCTGTCGCCGGTGGTGTTCCACTGCCGCGGGTAACCGGCGACCGACGCCGCGGCGGCGAACAGCCGGCGGGCATCGGTGTAAGGCGTGGTCTCGGCGCCGACGAAGACCGCGTCCAGGTGCGGCCCGGCCATGCGCCGAAAGGCCAGCGGTGCGTCGGGATCGCCCGGCCGGTTGGTGTCGAGATAGGCGACGCCCAAGGTGACGGGGTTTTCGTAAAAAGCCCTGGAAAAATCCAGCGAGGCGTTCCGGTCACGGCGGTAGAGATCAAACGTCGCAGTTTTCGCGCTCAGCGGATCCAGTGAATCGTGAAAGGTGAACTGCGACGCCGACAGCGAGATGGTCAGCGGGGCCAGCTGGCGGTTGGTGTACCCGAACAGCACGCTGGGCTGGCCCAGGGCGCTTGGTTCGAGATAGCCGGCGATGGTCCAGCGGTGCAAGGCCAGGCGGTCGTTGCCCGACAGCACCACGCCAACGATGTCCGCCCGCCGGCCGACGGTGGTCAAGGTTATGCCGTGCAGGCGCGGCGTGAACAGATCGCCGAAAGAACTGTACGGCTGGTCCGGGGCGGCAACCAGCTCCACCGGCGGCGCCGGGCTGGCGGTGGCGGGCGGCGCCGGGATCACAGCGGGCGGTGACGGTGGTGGCGCCGTGATCACTGCCGCCACGACCGCTTCGGCCGCGGCCACGACCGGCGCGGGTTGCGGTGGCGGCAGCTTGACCTCGTCCACGGTCCAGGCCCAGCCGTCGCGGTTCAGAAAGCGCACCGCGCCCGCGCCCGCCGCGCGTGGTTCGAACGCCAGATAAGGCGCGTCGGTGACCCGCTCGGTGCGCGCGGTTTGCAGATCGTGAACGTAGACCTGAAACCCGGCGGTGGTCGGCGCCGCGCCCAGATACAAAATCCGCTGGTCGTCGACCCACGACGGATCGTGCACCGGCGCATCCCCGGTGGGCAGCGCGGTTTGCGGCTGGCCGTTGGCGGCGTCGAACAAGCGCAGGCGAAAATGCTGGTGGTCGGCCTCGGTGGCGATCAGGCGTTTGCCGTCGGGAGAAAAGCGCGGGTTCGACAGATACGTTCCGGTCGGTTCAGCGAACAGCACGCGCGTCTGCCCGCTGGTCAGATCCAGCACCGCCAGATCGTGGTGATCGGCGTTGGCCTGGGCGAAGGCGTACCGTCGGCCGTCGGGGCTGATCGATCCTCCGGGCCCGCGCAGATCGCGGTTGATCACCGACAGGCTGTCGCCGGCGACGTCGTATCGATAAAGGCGCGACGCTTGATAGGTGGCGTCCTGATCGATCGAAACGAAGTAAAGCGTGCGCCCGTCGCCGCTGAAGCTGACGCCGCTGATGAGAACCGGCGCGCCGGCCACCAGCTCGCGCGGCGGCAGCACGTCGGTCAGATCGCGCTGCACCCGCCGCCGGCCGTCGGGCGCATAGATTTGCAAGCGCGCCGGCTGATCGTGGTCAGAGCTGATGATCGCCTCGGTGCCGTCCGCGGCGCGCGCGTACCGGGCGCTGTACCCGGCGGCGTGGACGATGCGCTGGCCGGCCGGGCGGGCGCGGGGCGGGATGTGTTGCGCGACCTCGTCGGCGAATTCGTCGACCAGCGTGGACAGCGTCTTGTCGTACGCCTGCCAGAAGCGCAGGTTCACGCCGAAGGGAAAAAAGATCGCGCGACCCTGGACGTTGATCAGGCGCCACAGCCGCTGCTCGCCGTAGCGATCGGCGAGGAAGCGCACGAACTGGCTGCCCACGAGATAGTGATTGCCGAGGTGAAAATCGCGCTGCAGGGCGGACAGGTCGCCGCCGTTGATGCGGTGACCGGCGTAGGCGGCGGCGAACATCCCCCGCCAGAAGGGCCACGCCAGCCGCCCGGTGCCCGGCTGCAGCTTGGTCTCGTAATAAACCGCCAGGCCTTCGTCGAACCAGCTATCCAATCCGATCTGCGGCGTGTACGCGGCGCCGAAGACCGTGTTCATGAACAACGGGAAGCCGCCGATCTGTTCGAGGTGGACATAGTGAACCAGCTCGTGACAGGCGGTCTCGCCGGCGTCGGGCGGCTGGCCCATCTCCAGCGAAAATAGATCGATGGTGTCGTGGGTGGAGATCACCGCCTGAGCGTCGTAGCCAAGAATGCGCGGCGTGACGAAGGCATTGTTCAGCGGCAGATCGGCGAACAGCACGGCCATCGGCTGCTCGGTCAGGTCATTGTGGATCTGGGCGACAGACTTGAGATAGCCGACGCAGCCTTCGGCGTGCGAGGCCAGCCGCAGCGCCTGATCGTGTTTGTCCGCCGGGTAATAAACAATCAGGTGCGGCGTGGCCAGCGTGCGCATCGGCCCCTTGGCCAGCGCCGACGCCACGTCTTGCGGCAACAGCGGCGCTGCGGTCGGGACGCAGCCGGACACCACGGCCACGGCGGCCGCTGCCATCACCGCGCGGATCACGGCGCGATGAAGCAAGCGGTGTCAGCAGCCTGGCGAATGCCGATGACGTCCAGAACCGGCAGGCCGCCGCCGGGCGCGGTGGCGATCGTTCGGCCGTCGTCGCTGACCGCGCCGTCGCTGACCTTGGTCCAGCCTACCCAGGGCGCCCAGCTTTGCCCGACGTCGCCGCCCAGGATCAGGAACTCGACCTTGGTGCCGGCCGGCCAGCCGAGCGCATTGGGGACGCTGGCGGCGGCGGGCGGACAGAAGGTGGTCTGCGCCGGGCCAGCGGCGATCACCAGATCGAATCCCAATCCGCCGGCGACGTCGGCCAGGCGGTCCGGCGGCAGCGTCACCGCGCGCAGTGCCTGCTTGTCGACGGTGTCGAAGCTCAAGGTGTCGATCAGCACGGCGGCTCCGGCGGCGATGGTCAACGTCAGATCGCCGGAAGTCGCGCTGGTCCCGGGGGTCAGCGCCGCGCCGGTGGCGGGATTTTTTGCCGTCACCAGCGCCGGCAGCGCGGACATCGGTTTCGTCAGCGGCACCAGCAGGCGCGGGTACGTCAGGCCATCGCCGTAACGAAACGCCGGCGTCTTCAGGCCAGCGTTGGCCGAGACGGACACCGTCGCGGTTCCGTCGGCGGCGGTCTGGCCCGGGAAGCTGAGGTTGATGCCGGTGACGGACACGGGCATTCCGGCCACCGGCGCGCCACTGACGTCGGTGATAGTGGCGCTGACCGAGGCGATCATCTGCGCCATCTCGCCGCCGCCGTAGCCAGGTGCGTGGCAAGCGCCGGCGCCGTCAGTTTCGCCATCGCCGTTGTTGTTGGGCGCGCCGTCTTCGGTGGTGGGACTCTCGTCGACGCCGCCGGCGTCGGTGCCGGTCTTCGGCCCGGAGCTACCGCCGCAATCGACGGTGGCGATGGCCAGCAACAAAGCGGCGCTGGCGTGGCGGAGGCTCGCGGATGAGATCATCAACCGGAGGTATCGCGGCGGCGCCCGTCGGTCAACCGAAACGGCTTCCGCAAAAAATCGTTGCGCCGCTCGCGTCAGGGCCGCGGCCGCGCGGCCGTCGTATAATCCGCCGCGCATGCCAGGCAGGCGTGCGGGCCGTGACCGTGCACCGAGATCGCTGGATCGCATCCGACGCCGCTTCTTTTCGCGGCGAAACTGCGCCGCCGCTGCGCGCGCTGCTGGGCCCCACCAACACCGGCAAGACGCACGCGGCGATCGAACGCATGCTGGAACACCAGACCGGGATGATCGGCCTGCCGCTGCGGCTGTTGGCCCGCGAGGTCTACGATCGCGTTTCGGCGCGCGTGGGCGAAGGCGCGGTGGCCCTGGTGACGGGCGAAGAGAAACGCATCCCGCCGCAGCCGCGTTACTGGGTCTGCACCGTCGAGGCGATGCCCGGCGCGATGTCCGATCGAAAAGTGGCTTTCCTGGCCGTCGACGAGATCCAGCTTTGCACCCACCGCCAGCGCGGCCACATCTTCACGCAGCGGATCCAGCACGCCCGCGGCCAGCAAGAGACCTGGCTGCTGGGATCGGCCACCATGCGCGCGTTGCTGCCGCGGCTGTGTCCGCAGGTGGTGGTGGAAAGCCGCCCGCGTCTGTCCACGCTGTCCGATGGTGGCAGCATGACCCTGTCGGCGCTGCCGCCCCGATCGGTGGTGGTGGCCTTCTCGGCCACGCGGGTCTACGAGCTGGCGGAAAACATTCGTCGCAAGCGCGGCGGCGCGGCCGTTGTGATCGGCGCGCTGTCGCCGCGCGCCCGCAACGCCCAGGTGGCGCTGTTCCAGGCCGGCGAGGTGGACACGCTGGTGGCCACCGACGCCATCGGCATGGGATTGAACCTGGACGTCGACGCGGTGGTCTTCGCCGACCTGCGCAAGTTCGACGGCCGGGAAGGGCGCGCCCTGGAGGACGCCGAGCTGGCCCAGATCGCCGGGCGCGCCGGCCGCTATCACCGCGACGGTCGCTTCGCCACGCTGGCGCCGTTGCCCGCGCTGCCGCCCGCCAGCGTGCGCGCACTGGAGCAACACCGTTTTCCGCCCATCGAGCGCGTCTTCTGGCGCAACCACGACCTCGATCTCGATTCGGTCGAGGGACTTTCCGCGTCGCTGCGGCGCCGCCCGCGCCAGCCGTGGTTGCGTCTGTGCGACGACGCCGACGATCTGCGCGCCCTCACCGCGCTGTCGCGCATCGCCGACGTGCAAGCGCTGGCGCGCGGTCCAGAACGCGTCGGCCTTTTGTGGCAGGTGTGTCAGATCCCCGATTTTCGCCAGCTCGCTCTCGACGATCACTTTCATTTGATGGCCGCCGCCTTCCGCCAGCTGGCCGGCGGCGCGGGCCAGCTGGGGCGTGATTGGATCGACGAACACCTGCGCCGGCTGGATCGCCCCGACGGAGATCTGGAGACGCTGCTGGATCGCATGTCGGCGGTGCGAACCTGGACCTACGTGACCGCGCACCGGGCGTGGGTGGACGACGCGCCCGGCTGGCAAGCGCGCACGCACGACCTTGAAGATCGCCTGAGCGACGCTCTTCATCAGAAGCTGGTACAGCGGTTCGTCGACGAGCCGAGCCGCCGTCGCCGGTCCGCATCGCCGCCCAGCGTGTCGATGCGGGCGGGACTGCGTTCGCTGGCGGGCGAGCTGGCGGCGAAGATCCCGGCGGCGCGCGCGCTGGCGGAAAAAAGCGGATCGCCGCCCGCCGCCGCGCCGACTGGCGATGCCGACACGGCCTGGGTCGAGGCGATCATCGACGCGCCCCACGGGCAATTCAGTGTCAGCGGCGACGGTCGCATCTGGGTCGGCGAACGCGCGGTGGGCCGGCTTTTGCGTGGCGCTGGACGGTTGCACCCCGAGGTGACGGTGCTGCCCGCGCTGCCGGCCGGCGCGCGCCTGCGCCTTGCACGCCGCTTGCTGGCCTTCGCCCGCGATCTGGTCGCCGAGTTGCTGGCGCCGCTTCCCGCCGCCGGCGAAGCGCTGGATCCCGCCGCGCGCGGCATCGTCTATCTGTTGCAGCAAAACCTGGGCAGCGTCTCGGTGGCGTCGGTCCGCGCGCAGCTTGAAGCGCTGCTGCCGGCCCAGCGCCGCCGCCTGGTCGCCGGCGGGATCGTCTTCGGTCGGCTGGCGGTGTTCGCGCCGCGATTGCTGACCGTCGATTCGTTGCGCCGCCGTCAGGCGCTGTGCGCGGCCGAGCGCTGGCCCGAACCGTTGCCGCTGCCGCCGTCGTCGCCGGCCGCTGGCGCACCGTCGTGGTTGTCCGTCGATGACCAGACGGCGCTTCCCTACCACGCGCTCGGCTACGTGCTGGTCGGCGCGTGGGCGCTGCACGCGGAGCTGGCGGAGGAGCTGGCGCGCGACGTGGCGCGCGGTGCGCCGCTTGCGGCGCTGGCTCGACGCCTGGCGGTGACGCCGGCGCGCGCAGCCGAGTTGGTAGCGGCGCTGCGGGCGCAGCGAGGAGTTCCACCGGCGCGCCGCCGGCGCGGGCGGCGGTCCAGCGCGGCCAGCGTGACGTCATGAACGGCGAAGGCGATTTTTCCGCCGCCACCGACCTGCTGCGGTTGCAGGCGCTGCTGCGCGATCGCCGCTTCGTGGCCCTGACCGGCGCCGGCTGCAGCACCGAATCCGGCATCCCCGACTATCGCGGCGAGGGGCGCAGCGGGCCGCGCCGGCCGATTCTGCACGACGCGTTCATCAAGCACGCTCCCGTTCGCCAGCGTTACTGGGCGCGCGCCACGCTGGGCTGGCGGCGATTCTCGACGGCGGCGCCCAACCCGGCGCACCACGCGCTGGCGCGCCTGGAACACGCTGGCCTGCTGGCCGGGATCATCACCCAGAACGTCGATCGCCTGCACCACGCCGCCGGCAGCCGCCGCGTGGTGGAGCTGCACGGTGCGCTGGCCGACGTTCGCTGCCTCGCCTGCGATGCCACCTTCGCGCGCGACAGCGTGCAACAGCGGCTGCTCGACGCCAACCCCGATTGGCTGACCGCCGCCACCGCGCTGGCGCCCGACGGCGACGCCGACCTCGCCGACGAAGCGGTGGCCGCCTTCACCGTCGTCGGATGCGAAAGCTGCGGCGGCGCGCTGATGCCGAACGTGGTGTTCTTCGGCGGCCACGTCGCCGAACCAACCTTGCGCGCCGCCTGGGAGCTTTTCGCCGCCGCTGAGATCTTGCTGGTGGTCGGGTCGTCGCTGACGGTCTACTCGGGCCTTCGTTTCGTGCGGCGCGCCGGCGAGCTGGGTTTGCCGATCGCCCTCATCAATCTCGGTCCCACGCGCGCCGACGACGTGATGACGGTTCGTCTGGACGCCCGCGCCGGACAGGTGCTGCCCCGCCTGGCGGCGCTGCTCACCGGCGGCGGCGAGCCTTTTTCGCCTTAGTCAAAATCAAAGACACGGCGGTAACTGCACGCCGGTGTCTTGCAGCTCGCCCGCGAATGGCACGGCCGGGGCGTCGACCGAACGTTCCGAGGTGTCGGTGAAGCGGATGGTGTTGCTCTTGCCGCTGATGGCGAAGGGGACGGCCCAGCGGTTGAATGGAGTGCGGGTCAGCGCCTTCCAACCATCGACGGTTTGGATCTCCATGGCCGACACCACCGTGCGCTGGTTCATCACCAGCACCGACGAACCTTGGACTGTGGTGGAATCGAACTGCACCTGGATGTTGCCGCTGACGTCGCAGGGGACGATGCGGTACTTGACCACCGGGTTGCCGCCCGCCCCGAATCTGTCGCTGACCGCTTTGTCGACGCTGAGCACGTGGCCACTGGCGATGGGAGTCAGCGGATCGACTAGGTCGATGATCTGCACGTCGGCGGTCACGGTGGCGTCGGCGTTTTCCAGGCGCACGCAGGCGCCGCAGGTCTGCGCACTGGCGAACAAGGTCGTGTCGACGGCGCCAAAGAATTTTCCTTTGGGCAGCTTGTCGTTCGGATAGCCGCACAACCCCACGCCGGTGCCGGCGCCAAAGTTGGGACCGCCGGCGAAGATCAACACCGGGCCGGTATAAACCGTCTCTGTCCGGCAGCCCTCGCCCGGCGGCGTGGCGTCGGTGGCGACGGTGTCGGGCGCGACGGTGCCGTCGCTTGCGGCGCCCGCGTCCGGTGCGGCCGTGTCGCCGGCCGGCTGATCGACGGCGCCGGCGCCGTCATTGGCGGTCGCACCACCGTCGTCGGCGTCGCCGCTCGTGTCGCCCAGATCAACAGCGCCGCGCGAAGGGGAGCTGCCGTCGCTATTGACGACACTTGATGATGTGTTGCACGCCGACAGCGAAGCGGCGGCCAGCGCCAGGAAAAGAAAACCGGATGTCTTCAGCATGTCTCCTGTGATCCTCGACGATTTGCCAGCCGGTCGATCGGGCGGCGAGGCGACGAACGTCTTGTTCGACCCGTCATGCTGCCGCGGGTCGGGACCAAGCTCGCCAACTCAGGCTGGTGTGATTGGATTACGCCACAGCCCATGCATGGTTTCGCTCTTCCGGTCTGGCAATGCAGAAAATCCCGGTTTTGTGCCGACGCGACCGACCGCTAGCAGCGCCCTTCGGGCGCGTCCGCTAACGTAGCTCGGCCAGGCGGACGGCCGCGCTGGCGCGCAGCAGACTGTGCGGATGGGCGGCCAGGAAAGCATTCAGGGCCTGCCGTTCGCGCTCGCTGTCGCCGAGGGCGCGATAGCAGGTGGCAATGCCGTAATGCGCTTCTTCGGTCAGCAAGCCGGACGGCTGCGCCAGCGCGCGCTGGAACAGACCCAGCGCCTCCGTCGGGCGACCGAGGTGATCCAAGAGCAGCTCGGCGCGCGCCAGCATGGCGACGAACGCGCTGTCGGTTTCAGGGAAGGTGGTGATCACCCTTTGATAGGCGATCGCGGCGTCTCGCCAGCGCCGCTGACCGCGCAGCTGGTTGGCCAGCGACAGCACGTCATCCGCGTACCCGCCGGCGACTTCGGGTTCGGTGCTGGCGCGCGCGTCGGCGACGTGGGCCGTCGTGCGCGAATGGGGCGCCGTCTTGTGGTGTTCGCTCGGGCGCGGGGCAGACGCTTCGGCGCCGGTTGGCGCGGGCGCTGTCTCCTCGACCGGGGCGGCAGCTTCCGTCGCTGCCTCGCCCGCCGACGGGACCGACGGAGATTGGTGGTCGATCATCGTCGACAGCATCGGTGTCGATCGCCACAGCCGGCTGGCTGTCAGCCCGGCAACCGCCGCGCCACCCAGCAGCACGCCGGCAATCACGATCGCCGCGCGCCCGATCTGCCGCGCTGGCACCGCCCGCGCGCGCCCGTCAGCGTCACCGGCGATCACCCGTGAAAGCGCGCCGCGCACCAACGCGCGCGCCTGCTGGTCGGAAAGCGGCCGCGCCGGTCCGCCGGCGTCGTCCAGTCGCTGCAGGTCAGTCATCGGTTCGATCCTCGTCGGAGGCGCCAACCGCGGCGCCCAGCTCGCGCAGGCGCGCTTTGGCCAGACGCAAACGACTGCGCACGGTCTCTTCACCGGCGCCGGTTTCTTCCGCCACCTCGGGCACTGTCAACTCCATCACGTGGTGCAGGACGATCACGTCTCGCTGTTCGGTAGGCAGTTGATCCAAAAGCCGCACCATCCAGCGTCGCGCCAGATAGTCGGCGTTCGCCGCCCCGCTGGTGGGCACGCTTTCCAGCGGCGAATCCGCGACCACTTTCGGCCGGCCGGCGCGGCGCCTGATCTCGGCAAAGGCGGCGCGGGCCACGATGCGATCGGTCCACGCCGTCAGCGCGCTGCGCCCCTCGAAGGTGTGCAGCTTGCGCGCGATGGACCACAGCGCGGTCTGCGCCACGTCGTCGACGTCGGGATCGCCGCCGATCAGGTAACGCACCAGGTTTCGCGTGCGCGGCAGCAGCGCCAGCAGCAGCTGCTCCAGCGCCCGCGTGTCGCCGGCGCGCGCGTCGGCCGCCAGCAGCGCCAGCTGATTCGCGCTGCGCGCGTCGGCCTTGGTGGTCAGACGGTCCATCGGCACCGGGATAGAGTTTGGCCTACGAAGAAATGGGTCACGGCAGGCTCAGCTGAATGTTCAGCGACGCGCGCGGCTGCACCACCCACGGCCGTCGCTGGTCTACGGTCATCAGGTCTCGGGTGTAACCAAGCACGGGAATGTGGGGAATATAGTCCGCCGCCAGCGCCACCCCGATGGTCAAGCCACGCACGCCGGGAATGATGACGCCAAAACGCCCTTCGGGCGACACCACCACTGACGCGAGGCGGCTGGCCGGGTCGGCCGACACGCCGGCCATCCGCGGTGTGGTGGTGCGCATCTGCACGACCGCGCCCGCGTGCACGGCCCCGCCAACCACGAAATGATCGCCCAGCGGTTGCCGCACGGCGCCCCCCATGGTCAGCCCCGCGCGCGACAGCGACACGGTGGCGAAGTCGTCGGTCACCTGCGCCGGCACCGTGGCCAGTAGACCCATCTCGAGAGCGAAGCGATCGCCACCGAAGCCCAGCAGCGCTTGCAGGCCTTGCTGCCCGTGCGGCGTCAGGCCGTCCAGCGTCCACAGCCAGCCGACGGTCACGGCTGGTCGCGGGCCCGATGGCGCGGCCGGCGCCGGCGCCGGCGCCGGCGTCACCACGCCGATGGCCCCACCGGCGGCCACCGCCACGAGCGCGGCGCGGACCACGATGGCCGCCGCTTCGAAGGCCGCCGAATCCTCGGCCGCGCGGCCGCCTGCGGTCGATCTGTCGCACGACAGTCGACCGACCGCGCGCACCAGCACGCTGCGGGTTTTCGGCTGAGCAATTTGGACGATCAAGGCGTCGGTCTCCGTTGCGTCTGCCCGGTGGCCACAGCGCCCATGCGAAAACCAGACCACGGCATCAGCCTGTTCACGGGCCGCCAGCGCTTCGGCGGCGGCGATCTGATCGGGGAGCGCCGCCTGGCGCTGTG